>JBAWGF010000034.1:0-6566 GCA_049592615.1 Candidatus Acidiferrales bacterium | reverse complement strand
CGCCGGACATACGCGGATTCATCGGCATCGCGTTTCGCGTCGCGTCGCACGGCTCGCAGTTCGAGTGCTTCTACCTGCGTATGACCAACGGCCGCGCGGACGATCAAATCATGCGCAACCACTCCGTCCAGTACATCTCCGCTCCCGATTTTCCCTGGAGACGCCTGAGGGAAGAAAATCCCGGCAAGTACGAATCCTACGTTGACCTCGAGCCCGGTGCGTGGACCAAAGTTAAAATCGTCGTTTCCGGCACGAAAGCCAGCCTCTACGTGAACGGCGCCGCGCAGCCATGCCTCATCGTCAACGATTTGAAGCTCGGCGAATCGCGCGGCCAGATCGCGCTCTGGGTTGCGGTTGACACCGACGCCTATTTTTCAAATGTCACGGTGAAGTGACAATCCGACGAGGATTGTCATATCCGTTTTTCGTAGCGGCGACCTTCAGGTCGCCAGCCTTTTTCTTCGCTGTCATCCCGAGCCCAGCCGCGTCATTTGCGGATGGGGGCGAGGGACCTGCTTCTGCTTTAGGGGCACAGACAATCCTGTCTGTGCTCCGGTTGGGTTTGGCCCTCGCAGCGGCGACCTTCAGGTCGCCAGCCTTTTTCTTCGCTGTCATCCCGAGCGAGGCCGTCACACCGGGCGGCGTGGAATCTGCTGTGGGGATTGGTTTTCGTAGGGGCGCAGCATGCTGCGCCCGGCAAACGACCTTGGCTTCGCGCCGCCTACAATCGTGGTCACCAGCCTTTTTCTTCGGTGTCACGCCGAGCGGGACCGCTTTGTGGCCGGCGAGGGATCTGACGATGCGACAAGCATCGTCATCCTGAGGAGTCCGCCTTAGCGGACAACGAAGGATCTCTCTTACGACTGCCGCTTCACTCGATTCGGCGTGGATTTCTTCTCCGTGCTTCCGTCGTAAACCGCTTGATGGCCTCTGCATAGCTTTCCATCGCGCGCATCGACATGCCAAGATCGCGCCCCGTTGTGAGGAGATCCTCATAGAAAGTCTTGACCTCCGTGGGATCGCCGAATGCATGCCCCGAGCATCGCTTCGTATATTCATCGTGACGAAACATCCAGGCCATCACCCACCGATAGATCCGCCTCCGCACCGCCGAATTTGTTAGAAACGGCGCTGTTTCTGGATATTGCGACAGGACCACGCCACGGCGGCGCACCACTTCCAAGCTTTCGCGTACTGCCATGAACCCCAAGTCACACGCATTGTGGTCAGTCAATATTGAGTCAAAACTCCCGGCGTGAATGAGTGCTGCCCAAAGACCTCCGGTAATCGCATACTGGATCCACAGGTAGTGCAGCATGTCCGCATGCAAGCTCGTTTTGATATCAGCTGAGGCAAATAGGCCGGCAGCCTTTTTCGCGAGTGCCGAAGGTTTGCCTTCCGGCGGACCAATGTCTATCGCCGAGAGAGTTCCAATCAGTCCACTTCCGGAAAATGCGCCACCTGCCTTTGCGTCGCCGTATACATAACGCGAACGCGGCAGGATCGCGTCAATTTCCGCCGTGCCATGCCAGTTCTGGGTCAATAACAAGAAATCAGCGGCGCCCGCCTGCGGCACTATTTCCCCAAGGGTTTGCTCCAGCGCATAGTGCTTGGTGGGAACGATGATCAATGCTAGAGAATTCGCGGACGTCAGCGCCTCTACGGCCGTCAGTCTGTAGAGTCCGCGGAACCTCCGTTTTCGCCCTTTGCGTTTGTCAAATAGATCGATCGCCAGGCCGTTGCTCAAAGCGGCGGCTCTGCCGGAGCGTACAAGATGAACGACGTGGTGCCCGCTCTCAGCAAGAGCCCAACCATAAATAGCTCCTACAATTCCAGCGCCAACGACGAGGACGTGCATACACTTAAGGTTCCTTATACCACCTCCGGCAGCACTGCGCTGCCATTTGCGAGTGACGGGCCATCCGGAAGTTGAAACGGACGGACGTGGTGGAGCTACGATGAGCTTGCAAGGGCGGAATACTCGCTAACGGAGGGCGCTCTCTCTCCACTTCAGGCTGGACCAACACATTTCCGCCCACCTGTCCTTTGGTACAGGGAATGCCCGTCCAGTTATAGGACTAGACCTTTTTTGGACTAAGTGCCACCTTGCCATTCCCTCGGCGAGTGCTAAGTTCGTTCAGGAGGCACGCATCAGCGTGACAGGATCAAATTCCAATGAAAACAAAACGAGGCTCTTCAAAATCCAAGTCCCTTTCATCGGCGCAGGCACGCCATTCCCGCCACACCCGCAAGTGCACTGTTTGCCACCATCCCGAGCGTGAAGCCATCGAGCAGGAATTCCTTCGCGGGATCAGCCCCGAGGCCATCGCCCGGCGCTTCGGCATCGCCTGCTTCTCCGCCATTTACCGCCATGTCCACGCCACCGGAATCTACGAGCTTCGCAACCGCAATCTCCGCGCCCAGCTCGAGCTTCTCCTCGACCACAGAGAAATCCTTGGGTTTTCGCCCGGTAGCATCGCCGCCGCAGTCGAGGCTTACGCACGCAGCAGCAGCTCCCGGCGTCGCGCATCACATCGCAGAATCGTCCGCCGTCCAGCCACGCGCGATGAAATATCGGCCATCACTGGCCAGCCCGCTTGCACTGAGCCCGTCGTCGTGGGCGAGTGTGTTAGTAATCGACAACTCGGGGAAACAGAACATGCCTCAACCAATTGAAAACAAACACCGCAGCGTCGTTCTAATCGCCAACTATTTGGGGGTGCCGAATTGGCGCTCGCCGTTTCATGGCGACCTTGGTTCGGCGGCCGCGCTTGTTTTCACTAATTTGAGTGCTGTGCTAGACTCCGCCGAGCAGTCATGCGAAATGAAATCTTTCGCACCGACTGCCGATCGGTGGAACTTCGGGCTTCGTGCAACGATTCCCCGCGAACCCCGCCAGGCCCGGAAGGGAGCAACGGTAGCGGGTCAGCTTCGTGTGCCGCGGAGTACCCGAAGTTCCTCTTGTCGCGGGTCGAGCCTGACGAAACGGAAATCCTCGAATGAGCTATAAAGTCATCGCGCGAAAGTACCGCCCGCAGACGTTCGCGGAAATTGTGGGGCAGCAGCACGTCACCAAGACGCTCGCGAACGCGATTCAAACGAACCGCGTCGCGCATGCCTACATTTTTTCGGGCGTCCGCGGCGTCGGCAAGACCACCACCGCGCGCATTCTTGCCAAGGCGCTGAACTGCGTGAAGGGTCCGACGGCCGAGCCGGACAACACCTGCGATTCCTGCCGCGAAATTTCCGCAGGCACTTCGCTCGACGTTCTTGAAATTGACGCCGCTTCGAATCGCGGCATCGACCAGATTCGCGAGCTGCGCGAGATGGTCCGCTACGCGCCCGCATCGAGCCGCAACAAAATCGTCATCCTCGACGAAGCCCATCAATTGACCGACGAGGCTTCGAACGCCCTGCTGAAAACTCTCGAAGAGCCGCCCGAGCGCGTCGTCTTTATCCTCGCCACCACGCGCGCGGAAGATCTTGTCGAAACCATCAAGTCGCGCGCGCAACTTTTCCAGTTCCGCTCGCTCGCGTTCAAGGAAATTGCCGGCGAAATCGAGCGCATCGCCAAAGCGGAGAACCTAAAGATTGATTCCGGCGCCGTCGCGGTTCTCTCTCGCGCGGCGGAAGGCAGCCTTCGCGACGGACTTTCGTTGCTCGAGCAGGCCATCGCGTACTGCGGCGATGAAATCAAGGACGCACAGGTGCGCGAGCTGCTCGGCGTCGTTGCCGAAAGTGTTCTCGATGAATTGATCGACGCTGTTGCGGCGCAATCCGCCGCGCGCGCTCTCGCTCTTGTCCACCGCCTGATCGGCGATGGACAGAACTTACAGCATTTCTGCCGCGAAGCGATTCGCCATCTGCGAAATATGCTGGTGACGAAAGTCTGCGGCACGGACTCCGATCTCGTCGCCGCCCCCGCCGATGAACGGCCGCGGCTCGCCGAGCAGGCTGCGAAATTCAGCGAAGAAGATCTGACGCGGTTTTTCAATATCCTTCTCGCAACGGATGATGATCTGCGCCGCCATCCCGACCCGCGCCTGCATCTCGAACTTGGGCTGCTGAAACTTGTCAATGCGCAGCGGCTCGCGCCGCTCGAGGAAGTTCTCGCGGAGCTGCGCGGAGAGCCGCGCACGATGCGTGCGGCGCCCGATCCTGCGGGAACTCCGCCGCGCGTCATGTCCCGCGCGCAAGCGGTCTCCGGCTCATCCGCGGCCGCAGTGCGAATGGCGCCGGAGCCGAGTGCGGCTGCACCGACAGCCAAATCGATCGCGCCGGAACCGAATGTTCCTCCCGCACGCGCCGCATCGCCCGTTCCCGCATCGCCGCCGCGCATCGTGGCGCGCGCCGCGGAGGATTCTACCAGCGGATTGATCTCAGCCCAGATGGATGCGATCAAGGCAGCGCTTCAGGGACAGAAATTTTTGTGGTCCATGATCGAACATGCCACGCGCTGGGAAATCGACGGCGGCGAATTCCGCCTCTTTTTCCCCACCGAAAGCCGCGCACTCGCAGAAATGTTGCAGGCGCGCGATCCAATGGAACGATTGCGCACAGTCTTACACCAAGTGGTGGGCCAGCAACTGCGGGTCTGTGTTAAGCTGGAATCGGGCCGGGCAGCAGGAGTTCGCGGTTCGGAGTTGCGTGCCCGGTTTGAAGAAGATCCCATCGTTAGGGCGATGCTCGACCGGTTCGGAGGTCAGATTTCCAAGGTCAAGCGCCCGGGCGAGGAATAACCCATGGAAGTGAAAGCTCTTCAGCAAATGCTGTCGCAGTTCCGGCAGGTGCAGGAGAAGCTCGAGAAGCAGATTGACGGGCTTCTTGTGGAAGCATCGGCCGGCGGCGGAATGGTATCCGTGAAGATGAACGGCCAGAAGCAACTGACCGAATTGCGCATCGAGCCGGAAGTCTTCAAGACCAAAGACCAGGAAATGCTGCAAGAGCTGATCCTCGCTGCCGTCAACGAGGCCACGCGGCGCGTGGACGAAGAGATGTCCAAACAGGTGAAGGACATCACCGGCGGGATTCCCGGAATGATGGGCCTGAAAATTCCCGGCCTTTTCTGACCGGATGATTTTTCTGAGAACCGGATCCCTCACTCGGTTCCGATTCCCTTCTCGTTCAAATTCCTTACGTCGGATGGAATTGCATGCCTGATTTTGCGCCTTCAATTACGAGATTGATCGACGAATTGAAACGGCTGCCCGGCATCGGGCAGAAAACGGCGCAGCGCCTCGCCTTCTATCTGCTGCGGGTGGACCGTGAGCAGGCGTTCGCGCTCTCGGATGCAATCCGCGAAGCGAAAGAGAAAATCCGCGAGTGCTCGATTTGCAACAACATCACCGACACCGATCCGTGCCTCTACTGCGCGAGCGCGTCGCGGAGCAAGAAAACGATCTGCGTGGTCGAAGAGCCGACCAACATCCAGGCCGTGGAACGGACGCGCCAGTTCAGCGGGCTTTATCACGTGCTGGGCGGCTCGCTTTCGCCTTTGCAGGGCATCGGCCCCGATCAACTGAAGATTAAGAGCTTGATCGAGCGGCTGAAGGGCGGCGCGGTGGAAGAAATCATCATCGCGACCAGCCCGACTGCGGAAGGCGAAGCGACTGCAGTCTATCTCTCGAAGCTGATCAAGCCGCTCGGCGTTCGTGTCACGCGCATCGCCATGGGCATCCCCGTGGGTTCGGACCTCGAGTACGCCGACGAAGTCACCATGCTCAAGGCGATGGAAGGCCGCCGCGATCTGTAGCCCTGCTGTTTCCTTTTCTTGCTTCTTGGGTTTGGTCGCGTTATACAGGAGCCAATCGGGAGGTGCACGATGTCCTCATTCGAGAAATACATGTCGCAATACGATCACGAGCACATGAATATGTGGAACAAGGTGTTCCACGCGATCGGGATTCCAATTATTCTCGTCGGGATTGTGCTGCTCGTCCTGACGTATTGGAAGATTGGCCTCGCGTGCTTCGTAGGCGGTTGGATTCTGCTTTTCGCGGGACATCGAATTGAAGGCAACAAACCGGCGTTCTTCCAGGGCCTGATTTACTTCCTGGTGGGTCCGATCTGGGTAGCAAAGGAAATCAAGGACGCCCTGCTGGGGAATTCCCACAGCTCGCACGCCGCGCATTAGCGAGTCTGTCCTCGCAAGAAGGGAGCTGTTTTCTCCCTGGCTTCGCGTTACCTTTTCGCACAGGCCATTCAGTCCGCTCGCCCGGTTCAAACCAGGATGCTACCCTTAGAAATCGCCCCGAGAAGGAGTGTGCTTGACCGAGTCCTTGCCAGCGAACGATCCCGGCACACAGAAGCGCCGCAGCACGCGCATCGTGCAGGCCGTGCCGATCACGGTCACGGGTGTGGACGCGCTCGGGCAGCCGTTCAAGGAACGCACCACGACCGTAATGGTCAACTGTCACGGCTGCAAGTACCAATCGAAGCACTACGTTCCGAAGAATTCGATCGTCACTCTGGAAGTTCCCCGCCCGGAGCCGGGCTTTTCTCCGCGGTCCGTGCAGGGCCGCGTCGTGTGGGTCCAGCGGCCGCGCACCGTGCGCGAACTCTTTCAG
>JBAWGF010000033.1:0-15455 GCA_049592615.1 Candidatus Acidiferrales bacterium | reverse complement strand
CTTGAGCCCCATCCTGAGAGAGTTTCGCAAGAGTGTTGCAGCCGAGCCGCCGCTCACCGCAACCGAACTCCTTAACACCCTGCTCGAGCGCGACGTGATTCGCAACGCCTTCCTCGCGAAAATGGAACAATTCCCAATCTTGCTTTGTCCCACATGCGCCGTTCCCGCATTCCGCCACGGCGAGCGGAATTGGACCATCAACGGCAAGCGCGTCGAATATCTGAGGGCCATGAGCTACTCGCAGTGGTTCAATCTGCTTGGAAATCCGGGCGCCGTGGTGCCGGTCGGCCGCTCGCACGAAGGCTTGCCCATCGGTGTGCAGATTGTCGGGCGCCCCTGGGAGGAAGAAGCCGTCCTTGCGATTGCCGCGAAGGTTGAGGACGCTTGTGGCGGTTTTCGCCGCCCGCCGATTTGAGAAGGAAGCCGCTGAGTTCGTCAGGCGTGAATCGTGATTCAGCTCAGGAGCTGGCGCGCGCGACCAGCAGGATCGCCAGAATATAAAACATGAACATCAGCCCGAGGTAGGCTTTCGCTTTCGTGTTCGCTCCCGCAAATTCCTTCCACGCAAACACGCCCCACAGGGCAGCCACCATCGGTGCGGACTGGCCGATCGCGTAGGAAATCGCCACGCCTGTGTAGTTCGAGGCAACGAGATCAAACACCATCCCGGTTGCCCAGATCCCGCCACCGATCAATCCCAATGCGTGGCCGCTCACCGGTCCGCGAAAAAATCCCCCGAAATCAACCGGCTCACCCACGAGAGGATGTTTCATGAAGTATGTATTCCAGATGAAGCAGGAGAGCAGCGCCCCGAGGCACAGAAAAACGCTGACGCTGTAAGGCCCGAGCGTATTACCGTGCGTCATCGCGCGCGTCGAAAACGGCGCCCACGTTCCCATCAGCACGCCAGACACCACGCAGGTGATCAATCCTTTGCGCGAAACCGTCTTGCTTGAACCCAATTCGCCGTAAGCCTTCCCGTCCAAAATCACGGCCGCGACGGCGCAGATCAGCCCCGCGGCCAGCATTCCGATGTTGCCCTTTGGTTGAATGATGTAGCTCAGCATGGTCCCCACGACCAGCGCGATGCCGATCGAAACAGGAAACGCCGTGGCGAGTCCCACCATGTCGATTCCCGCGACGAGGAGCAGATTCGCGAGATTGAAAATCGCGCCCGCCAGCAGGACCCATCCGACATTCGACATGTCGGCGGCGTGCAGGTTTCTCACAATGCTCGTGGGGCCGCTGTCCGTGTTGCCCATCGTGTGCGCGTAGATCAGCGAAGTGAGAAAAATCCCGATGGCGTAATCCCAGTAGAACAGCTCGAAGCGGTAATTCTTCACGCCCTTGAACGTGTTGGCCCACGATCCCCAGCAGATCGCCGCCGTCAGCATCATCGCGATCGCCACGCCAAAGCTTTGTGGAGTGAACATGAGGCTCCTCGTTGCCCTGAGGCCGCCGGGGGCGGCCGAAAGGTCAGGGCGCATCCATGCTTGACACGCGCCGCACGTCAGAACGTGGGTGCGCCCGCGGGGCACTTCGATATGATGAATGAGATCACATCGTCCCGTTTGGACATCGCGCGCGCGCCGACTTTCGTGCAGCACAGCGCGGCGCATGCATTAGCAAACGATCCCGCCTTCTTGTAATCCCAGCCCTGCAAAAGCGCGTAGGAAAGCCCGCCCATGAACGCGTCGCCCGCCCCCGTCGTGTCCACCACATCCACTTTGAATGCCGGGACGTGGACTTTCTCTTTCCCGCCGGCGATCAAGCATCCGTCGGTTCCCATTGTGATCGCGACAACCTTCGGGCCGAGCAGCATCAGCTTGTCGGCGATCCTCGAGTAGTCGGATTCGCCGGTCAGCTCCCGTGCGGCCGCTTTGCACGGCTTCAAGACGTCCACAAGCTTCAGCGATTCGGTGAGCTCTTCTTGCGTGCCGAGGTTCGATTGCGCAAAGAAACTCGGTGAGACGTCAAGATCGAATATCACGCGTACCCCGGCATCCTTGGCCACGTGCATCGCGTCTTTCACGGGAGCGATCGGAAGTTGCGAGGCCTCCGTATGAAAATGTTTGGCCGCTTTGATATGCGCCGCGAAGCGGTTGCGCACCTGGTACACGCTGATTTTTCCGGTGATGTTGGGGAACATGTAGATGCAGCGTTCGCCCTGGGCGTCCACCGGAATCCAGGTAAGCGAGGAATGCTCGCCCTTGACGATCTCGATCCCCGCAAGATCCATTCCGTCTTCCGCGAAAGCCTTTTGGATGATGCGGCCGTTTTCGTCGTCGCCGATCAGCCCGAGCCAGCCCGTCTTCGCCCCGAGCCGGGCGACCTGCGTCAGATTATTCGCCGTCACGCCGCCGGCGTGAATTTCCATCCGGTCGGCGTTGATTTTTTCCTCGGGGCCAAGCAGGCGGGGAACGATCGCGAAGTAATCCACCGTGCAGCTGCCGATTCCTACCACCTCGACATTTTGTGCCATGGGAATCCTCAGTTCGATTTACCCGCGAAATGCGCGCCGGGTGTTGGACGTGCCATCAACTCCACAAACATCTTCTCAAATTTCTCGCGATTCAGTTCCATCGGCAAATGAACCAGCTGCTCGCCAAGGCCGGGCTGCGAGCCGGAGCCCCACACGACCACGTTGCCGTATCCCGCGCCGTGATCGATATTGATGTCCATGTAAAGCGACTCTTCTTTGGTGATAATTGTTGGATCGAGCCACGCCGCCGCGGCCAGCTCGTCCCACATGAATTCCTCGTCCGCATATTTGGCAATGTATTGCGACGCGGGGCTCGGCGATTTCGCGATTTCCGCAATCAAGGATTTCGTCATCCGCGTTTTCACCGAAATATCCACGGTCGTGATCGTAATCTTGTGCCACCCCGAAGTGAGAACGATATGCACGGCTTCGGGGTCCCACCAGAAATTGAACTCCCGCCGATTCTCCGTTTTCCATTCGAGCGGCACTTCGGGCGCAATGCTTCCGCCCATCACCACAAGTTCCTGAGCCAGCTCTGGCACGTGCGGGTCGAGGCTGATCGCTTGCGCGAGGTTCGTGAGCGGCCCGCCCGCGTAGATGGTCACTTCGTGAGGATACTTGTGGACCATGCGAATGATGAAATGCGCGGCATCTTCCTCGGACGCCTTCGTCGTGGGATTTCCTTCAATGAGGTCTGGAACCTCCCACGGCCCGTGATAGTGCCCGCGCAGCCCCTCGCCCAGATTCATTCCTGGCCGATGCCCGTTCCACGCGCCTTGATAATTCACCCGGCCGTAAAGAGTTTCCCACCGGTCGATCAGCTCCATTCGGTTAATCAACGGATAGACAGCGCCGGGAAGCACCGGCACGTCCGCGCGCCCGATGATCTCGAGCATCCGCAATGTGTGCGCCATTTCCTCATCTCGCCACTGATCGCCGCTCACAACCGTGATTCCGAGCGTCTCGACGTTCGGCGATTGCAGGAACATGAGCATCGATTGCTGGTCCGTCGTCGCCGGGCCGCGGGCGTCCTGATCGAGAATTATTTTTCGCTTCGCCTGTCCCGCCGTGGAAAATGCCAAAATTAAAATTGCTACGCCCGATAGAAAACTCTTGAGTATCATTGTTTGCTGTGCCCCTTGGGATTTTCTGATTTTATTTCCAGTCGAAGATTGAACGCAGTCGTGTGTTTTTCTGTAATGTGAATTCATTGGAGGTAGTCGCTGCTTATAATTCCCCGGAGCACGCGAGTCAAGCGAAAAGCCGCATCAGTCCACTCATTCGCCGCGCGGCCGCTCAGGTGGAAACAATACCGGATGTTATAATCCGCGCATGTTCGCCGTTCTCTTATTCGCCGTTCTCGCCATCAACGCAACTTTCGCGCAAGAGCCTCCGGCTGCCGCACAGAAATTGGCGCACCAGGCGCGGGATGCAGGATTGCGCGGAAACTGGCTGCAGGCTGTTGCAGGCTATGAGAAAGCCGTGCAACTGGCGCCTCGAAATCCAATCTTTCGGGCGGAGTTGGGTGTTGCATTGATCAAGTCCGGCCGGCCCGCTGACGCAATCGCGGTGTACCAGGAAGCGCTGCGGATTTCACCCCGAAATGTGTCCGCAGAGGTCGGGCTCGCGCAGGCGTATCGCGGCGTCCATAACCACGACCAGGCGCGGCGTACACTCGAGCGCGCGATTCGCGAGCATCCGAAAGCCGCCGCCCCGCTCGCTGTCCTCGGCGATCTCGAAATCGAACTTCAAACTTACGACGCCGCCATCGGCCACCTCCGCGCGGCGCTTGCGCTCGATCCGTCGAACACCGATGCGCGCGATCGCCTGGCGTCCTCCTATCGGTCGAAGGGCGACAGTGAGAGCGCTCTCGCACAAATCGAAAATGTTCTCGCCCGCGATCCCCAAAATGCGCTCGCCTTTTACTTGCGCGCTGAAATCTATTCCGACCGCAATCAGGACGATCGCGCGCTGCCCGACGCTCAAAAAGTTGTTGAGCTTCAGCCGCAGAATCCCAGGGGTCGAATCCTTTTGGGGAAAATTCTCGTGCGCACTCCCGAAGGCGCCCCCGCGGCCGAAGTCACCGATCGCTGTTCGCGCGCCGTCGAGATTTTGAAGCCGCTTGTCGGCGCGCAGGCGAACGATTCCGAGACGCTCTTCCTTCTCTCCCGCGCTTATCGCTGCGCCGGAAATTCTGAAGAAGCGCAGAAAACACTCGCCGCCTTCGAAGCCGCTTCGCAGGGCGATCGAAGTGCGAAGGAAAACGAGGCCCAGGCGCGGCACCTGGTCCAGGAAGCGAATGAACGCGCTTTGAAAAACGATCTCCCGGGCGCTCTCGATCTTCTTCATCAGGCGCTCGGCAAATTTCCGAATTTTGGCGCGGCCTACTCGCAGCTCGCAAAGCTCTATTACTCGGCAGGTGACGTCGAAAAAGCGAGCGAGGCGATTTCGCATGCGCTCGAACTCGAGCCTTTTCAGCCCGATTTTCTTTACGTGCAGGGAAAAGTTTTCGAACGGCAGGGCAAGTTCGACGAAGCGCTCGCATCGTTCGAGCGGACTGCGCTTGTAAATCCAATGGAATCGGACGCCTACTTCGAAATTGGCATTCTCTACGAAAAGCGCAACGACCGCGCGAGGGCGCTCGCGGCTTACAAGAAAGCACTCGAGCTTTCGCCCGATGACGACGACTACCGCCGTGCCCTCACCGCTCTCGCCGCCCGCAAATCCTCACCCTGATGCACCACCGCGTTTTTTGCTCGGGCCGGTTCGAAGACCATGGCAGCGTCCGTTCGCGGCAGCACTTGGCCGCGCAAAAATTCTCCGCATACTTAATACATGATTGTTTCTGTGAGATGGTGAGGCCAGAAAGTCGTGTGGTAGTGCGACCAGAGCCGCGCGTCCAACTGTGGGATGATGATCGCTTGCTTGGCCGGCCGGAACTTGTTGATTTCTTCCGTCAGCAGGGCCGTGGCGTACAACGTGTGTGCGCGAATTTCGATCTCGGCGCGGCTGTCGCGGGGAATCAATTGATAAGTATTGATCGCGCGTTCGAGCGGCGGGGTGTAGCTCGTAATGCCCATCAACCGCAGCGCTACCGGGACGATGTAATCAGCGAACGCCGTCATTTTTTGCGGGTCATCAAGCTGGAACGCTCCCGTTGTGTGAAGCCCCGCGTAAATCCCCCAGAATCCGAGCTGCGTCAGCTTGTAGAACTTGATTTCATGCCCCTCGAACATGCTCACGTCGTTGAACCGCGGGAACTCCTTCACAAGCCGCTCCACCAGCCCGTTTCCGTTGCCGTAGAGCTTCGGTGAACAGGAACGGATGAAATTGTAGAACCGTCCTTCATATTTTTTCGCAAGGACCGCGCCCACCTGGTTGAACACCTCCGTCTTTTCATCCAGCATGGGCATTTCAATATTGCCCGCGAAAATCTTCTCGAGCTCCGGCCGCGTTACTTGCGAGAGGAATTTGCCGTCGAGAATCGGAATCCCGTTGTCCATGGCCCGCTTCAGGCACGCGAACATTGCGAGCGAATCGGACAGGTGCTCCCCGGCAAACACGATTTCGAATTTCTGATGCGACTTGAAATCGGTGAACGCGGAATTGATCGCGGTCGCCACCATGATGAAGTCAATTGCCAGCGGCGGATCCTTCGCCAGCCCGAACGGGACGCTGAACTGCGGCATGGGAAGCTCTTCGTACGCCATCCATCCGGCCACTTCGATGATTTTGTCCACGTGCGTTCGGACGTCGAGCGAATTCTCGATGACGGGGCGAAGGCTATCGAGCACGGGGCTCCCGATTGGCTTGGGCCAGCGGATCGTTCTTGCCGCGCCGCCAGAGCTGGAAGCGCCCTGCGGCAAAATGCTCGCAGCCGCCGCCACTCCCAGGCTCGAGAATTGTTGGAGGGCCGTTCTACGGTTGGGTTTCATGCAAGTTCCCCCGGGGCATCAATACATGATGGTTTTGGTCAGATGGTGGGGCCAGGACGTTGTGTGATAGTGCGTCCAGAGCCGCGCGTCAATTTGCGGAATAATGATTTGTTTGTCTGCCGGCCGGATCTTGTTGATTTCCTCGCGCAGAATTGCGGAGGAATAAATGCAGTGCGCCCGGATTTCAATTTCCTGCGTCGAATCGCGCGGGATCATCTGGTACGTATTGATGGCGTGTTCGAGCGCGGGCGAATAGCTGGTGATTCCCAGCAGCCGCAGCGCCACCGGCACGATGTAATCGGCGAACGTCGTCATTTTCTCGATGTCGTCGATCCGAAAACTCCCCGTTCGGTGAAACGTCGTGTAGCAGAACCACAGCCCGAGTTGCGGCAATTTGTAAAACTTGATCTCGTGGCCATCGTAGCGGCTCACGTCGTTGAATCGCGTAAATTCCTTCGCCAGCCGCTCAACCAGGCCGTTTCCGCCGTCGTAGAGCTTCGGCGAGCACGATTCGATAAACTTGTGGAAGCGCCCATCGTATTTTTCCGCGAGTACGCCGCCCACCTGATGCCAGACTTCCATCTTCTCGTCGAGCATCGGCATTTCCACATTGCCTGCGAATATTTTCTCCAGTTCGGGCCGTGTCACTTTCGCGAGATATTTCCCGTCGAGGATCGGAATGCCCCCGTTCATGGCCCGTTTGATGCAAGCAAACATCGCATCCGAATCCGACCACCGCTGCCCCTCGTAATCCACCTCGAACTTGACGTGCGTCTTGAAATCGGTGAACGCCGTGTCAATCGCATCCGACACCATGATGAGATCGACGATATTCTTTGGGTCGTCCGACTTCACTCCGCTGGGGAGCGGATATTCCGGCATGGGAAGCTCTTCATACGCCATCCACCCTGCAACTTCCAAAATCCGGTCGTAATGCGTTTGGACGTCGCGGGACTTTTCGATGACGGGACGGAGACTTTCGAGGACCGGGCTGCCGATGGGTTTAGGCCAGTGCAATTCTTTTGCTGTGGATTTTGCGGGCGGTGATGCCGCCGCGGCGCGCCAGAGGCTTTCGCCTCCGGCGGCCGCGATCATCATCGAACTTCCAACTCCTTTAAGAAAACGGCGTCTGCCTGCGTCCCTGGGCCGCATCAGAAGAGGAACTTCACACCTGCCTGGAACGCAAACGGTGTGCTTCCGGGTGCCACTTGACTGATTCCACCGAAACCGGAGGGATTGCTCCGGTTAATCGCCGGGAAATTGGCGGACGTGAGGGCGCCGCAATTGAAGCCCATCCCCACGACGCGTCCCACGCAGCCCCCAAGCGTCGCGTAGTCGATTGTGGCGTTCGTATCCGGGTTTGAATAAACGTTGTCGCGATTGGTGAGGTTGTAGAAATCACCCGACACCTGAAGGTGATACCGCTCGCTGATGCGGATGTCCTTCTGTAACCGCGCATCCAATTCCGCAAATCCCGGCTGGTTGAACGGGTAACGGCCCAGAAGTGTCTGCTTCCCGTTTGCGAGCTGGATGATGGGGCGGTCATTGTTATGGGAGAACCCTGAATTGGCCACGCCATCGCCGTTGACGTCAACGTTCACGTACACCGGGAATGGAACGCCGGTGTGAGCGATGAGCGAAGAGCTGACAGTTACGCCCCATGGCAACTCATAGACTCCCGCCGCTTTGAACTGATGCCGGATGTCCAGTCCATTGCGGCCATAGTCGAGCGCCAGGTTAAACGGATCCTGCTGCCCGAAGAATGTGTCGGTGTCGCGCTCGCTCGCGCCATTGTCCTTGTTTTGCGACCAGATGTAGTTCGCGAACACCTGGAAATGGTTCGAGAAGCGCTTCGTGACGTTGAAAACTCCGGAGAGGTAGTTCCCATGGCCGTAGCTGGCGGTGACGTTCGTAAAGCTGGCCAAGTTAGGATCTAGGAGGCCGCACAGAATGGACCGGCCGAAAGCGTCGGTCGCGTTCGCCCCAGAGCACTGCACGAAGTTCCGATACCATGCCTCTTCCGTGCCGTACCCGCCCGTCCGCAGATGCTCGGAGTGCGACCACACAAAGGAGGCGGTCAGAGTCCAGTTGTGCGCAAACGTATGTTCCACGCTCCCGGTCAAATTCGAGATACGCGGATTTTGAAACTTCGGATCCACGATATTGGGGCCGGGGCAACCGAAGACGTTGCCGTTGGCCGGATCCGGAGTGTCGCAAAGTTGATTCACACCCAGCGACGTAGTGCTCGGGAACAAATACGGGAATCCGGGAGACGGAAATGTGCAGAATGGCGGGAAGCAGAACAGCCCCGCGGTCTTGCCTCCGCCTCCTGTTGGGAAGAAGAGCGTGGGCATTTGAGCGTAGTAGAAGCCCCAGGCGGCGCGCACGACGGTGGGGGCTTCAGCGGAGCCAACATTCCACGCAAGCCCGATCCGAGGTCCAAATTGGTTGAAGTCGTTCGGCACGCGCTGAGGAATCGGAATTACCCGCGTGCTGGCGCCGGATCCCGTGTACGTTTCGGACCCGGGGAATGGAGTCTGCGGTTGCGGGTTCCAGGTGCCATCCCAGCGGAGACCGTAAGTAAGAGTGATGCGCGGCGTGATCTGCCACTTGTCCTGCCAGTAGAGCCCAAGCGCCGTCTGGTAGGCAGGGAAGAGCGTGCCGGCCGCGAACAGAGGCTTACCGTCCAAACCAATGTTCTGAATCAGTCCGAACGGCGAGGCGTTATTGAAGTCGTCAATGGAGCCAAAGTCGAACTGTCCGGTGGACCAGCCGACGAATGTATCCTTGCGATCGGCGAAACTATCTACGTCGCCCCCGAACTTCATGTCGTGCTTGCCGAACGAATAGGAGAAGTTGTCGGCGGCTTGCAGTTTGCCGTTGTCCCCGTTGATCGGCAGATAGTACCGCTCGCCGAACAGGACGTCGGGTTCGATCAGGATGGTGGGCTGGCCGGGGCCGTTCGAGTGCCGCTTGCGCGTCTCGCCTTCGATGCTCACTCGGATTTCGTTGACCTTGCGGCCGAGCACCGTGTTCAGGGAGAACACACCGCTAACGCCCTGGTTGATGAAGTCTTCCGTGTCGTTGAACGCCGCCGGAATCTCATTCTGTCCGAGCCCGCCCGTGAAACCGCTCGTGTGGTTCCGCGTCACATAACCGCGGACGCTGAAGTGGTTAGCCGGACTGAACTGGTAATCGTAGTGTCCGAGAAGCGTGAATAGGTTCTGGAACTGGTTGCTCGGCCCGTTGAAATCGGCCAGCGAATTCACGCCGAAGCAGGCGTTCAACATGGATACCGGGTTGGGCCCGGTGGGCGTCCCGCAAGCTGTCGGCAGCGAAAAGCTGCCTGCACCGAACGCCGCATCCACGTTTGCCGGAAATGGAATTTGGCCGGCTCCGCAAGTTCCGGGTCCCACTCCGCCACTGGGGCGGGGTTTTCCGGTCCGCACCTCAACTACCGGCGTGCAGTTGGTGAACACCGGACCCGTCCCTGCCGCCAATCCGGATTCGGTGAAATTGGTGACCAACGGCCCGTTCTCGCGCTGGACGTCTGCGGCGAGGAAGAGGAACTGGCGGTCTTTGTGAATTGGAAAGCCCACGGAACCGCCGAACTGATTCTGGTTGGTGATGTTGGGAGCAAACCCGAGGGCGTCATCCGCGGTGAGGTTCGAGCCGCGATAATACTCATGCGCCTCGCCGTGAATTTCGTTCGTGCCGGACTTGGTCACCACGTTGACCAGGCCGCCGGTGGCGCGCCCGAATTCAGGCGCAAAGCCGTTGGTGACCACTTGGAATTCCTGCACGGCCTCTAGCGGAATCGTAAAATTCTTCGTCTCGAGCGAGCCGAAGATTTCGCCGAAGAAATTGTTGAAGCTGTCCTGGCCATCAATCACCATGCCGAGATAATCGCTCTGCTGACCGCCCAGTCGAATGCCGCCGCGCAAGCCGGGAACAACCTGCGCCGAGGAGCTCAACTGCGCAAGGTCGCGGTAATCGCGGCCGGAGAGTGGAAGGTTTTCAAGGTTCTTCTCGTTTAGAATCTGATTGACGCCGGCCGTGGAGGTATCGATCGCGGCCGTAGCTTCCGCCGACACAGTCACAGTTTGCGTCTGGCCTTTGACCGGCAACGTGACGTCAAGCGCCAGGCTGGCGCCGATATCAACGTGGATATCCGTGATTTCGCTTGCCGCGAAGCCGGTGGCTTCCGCCCGGATCCTGTAGATGCCCGGGAGCAGCGAAGCGAAGTCGTAGCTGCCGGTCACATCGGTGCTTTGCTCTCGCTTGTACCCCGTTGAAGCGTTCGAGATGGTCACCTTGGCATTCGGCACCACCGAGTGCGTCGTGTCGTACACGAAGCCCCGGATTTCGCCGCGCTGAAGTGTTTGCGCGTGGGCGCTTGGAATTGCGACGAGCGATCCTGCGAGCACCAGAGCAAGGAACACAGCCTTCCACGTTTTCATAGTGACTCCCCTCGATTGTCGTGTCCTCTTCTTGGTCAATTCCTCTTGTCCCCAAATCTCGCTTCTCAACTATTTCCCCTGAAGCCGTGAAATGAATAGCTGGATGAATCGTTCGGCGTCCACGCCGGTGCACACCAGCGCATTCGGCTGAACCTGGTCCACGCCTTCGATGATGTAACGGTCGCCGTGCAGCACATTTCGCTCCACCATGTTATGGCGATTCGCAACCGTCTCCCCGCGCGAGAATTCGCCGCGGGTTTCGACGTCCACGTGCATCGCCTGCGTTTTCACGATCGTGGAGTCGATCGCCGCTCCCACCGCCAGCGGATCGTACATTGGCGTTCCGGCCTCGCCGAATTTCTCCGAAAGCCCGATCAGATAATTCATCACCGTGACCATGAAATCATTCTCGGGTCCGGTCGTCTTCGCGAGCTGCGCGAGATGCCGGCGGGTGAAGAGAGTTTGATTGCCCACGTCCAGCCCGACCATCGTCACCGTCCAACCAGCCTGAAAAACGATCTGCGCCGCCTCCGGATCGTTATAGATGTTCGCTTCCGCCGCGGCGTTCACGTTTCCGCCCGAGATCGATCCGCCCATGATCGTAATCGCTTTCACCAGCGGAACGATGGAAGGGTCCTTCAATACCGCGAGCGCGATGTTCGTCAGCGGTCCCACGGGCACGAGAGTGATTTCGTGCGGCTGCGCGTGAATCATCTGTATGATGAGGTCCGCTGCAAAGCGCGGGTCCGCCGCGCATTTGCTCGCCGGCAGTTCCACGTTCGCCAGGCCATTCTTCCCGTGCCAGAACTCCGCGGTGATCAGCTTTTGAAAAAGTGGATGCTGCGCGCCGCCCGCCACCGGAATATCGCAGCGATTCGCGAGTGAAACCAGTTTTAGCGCGTTCTCGAGCCCTTGCGCTGCGGTCACATTGCCGGGAACAACCGTCAGCGCGCGAACATCCAGCTCGGGCGAGTTCAGCGCCAGCAAAATCGCGGTCGCGTCGTCGGTCCCGGGATCGGTATCGATGATTACTTTCCGGGTCGCAGCGGCCGTGCCTTCCGCGGACACCGCAAACAGAAGGAGAAGAGCGAATACGAGCCCCGCTGGCGAAAACCTCATCGGCCCGGCAGGGGTTGCGGAGGACGCAAGACTCCGCCAGCTCTCCCGAGGATTCTCAGAGGGGAGTGACGCGGCAGCAGAAATAGCAGTGACGGGCCCCGAAAGGCCCTTGTGACCTGGACTCAGCAGAACACACCCCGGTTGCCGAAAAACGCCACGAGGCTACCGCCCGTGCGACCGTAGTGTCAAGATAAAACTCAACTTGCGGCGCTTTTTTCCACAGCCCGCGATGTGACGGATGAACATCCTCGCGTGCACTATTTGGTAATAGTATGTGCGTTGACGTGCCCTCGAGACTGCCGCACTCATCGGGTTCTTGGTGGTGCCGCCTCGCGTCCTGATGTGCGAGAAACGTGGAAAGTGTTTTCCGGCTGCTGCTAGAATCTGTGCCGGAATGAAGCCGCTGAATCCTCACGTCGCTCGCGCAGCACTCGCAACCGCGGTAGTCCTCTTGCTCGCCACTGCGGACCTCGCGACTCATGAGCTGAGTCTTCCGGCCTTCGCGCAAACAGCACAGTTGCGCCGCCGCGTGGACGACGCCAATCCTTCCCGGGTCCAGTTTCGCGACGTCACACGCGAAGCGGGGATTCGCTTCCGTCACGAGCGCGCCCAATCATCCAAGCGTCTTTACGTGGAAACGATGGGCGCGGGCGTCGCCTGGCTCGACTACAACAATGACGGCTACTTGGACGCGTTCTTCGTCAACAGCGGCTACACTCCCTTCTTTCATCCGGCGCAGCCGCCGCAGCCCGCTCTCTACCGCAACAACGGCGACGGCACCTTCACCGATGTCACCGCCGCGAGCAAGATTCATTCGGACGGCACATTTTTCTTCGGCGTCGCCGTGGGCGACTTTGACAACGACGGCTTTCCCGACATCTATATGACCGGCTACCGCCACTCCGTCCTGCTTCACAACAATGGCGACGGCACGTTCACCGATGTCACCGCCAAAGCGGGCGTCGGTAACGATGGCAACTGGGGCACCGCCGCCGGGTGGTTCGACTACGATCGCGACGGCAAGCTCGACCTGCTCGTCACCAACTACGTCAAGTTCGACGTGGATCACCCGGTCGTGTGTGGTGATTTTCGTCCCGGCTACCGCGATATCCCTCACGTCAGTTCTTACTGCCATCCCGACAATTTTTCCGGCACGCCGCCGCGCCTCTATCACAATAATGGCGACGGCACATTCACTGACGTCACCGAAAAAGCCGGGCTCGTCAACAACGACGGCAAGAGCCTCGCCGTCGTTCTCGCCGATTTGAACAACGACGGCTGGCCCGACATCTTCATCGCCAACGACACGCAGCGCAATTTTCTCTATTACAACAATCGCAACGGCACGTTTCGCGACGCGAGCTTTGCCTCCGGCGCAGGCTTCAGCGAAGACGGCCGCCCCGAGGCCGGCATGAGCGCAGACGCCGCCGACGTGATGAACAATGGTTTGCCGTATCTTTTCGTCAGCCACCTCGACTTCGAACTCAACCGCCTCTACCGCAACAACGGCGACGCGACTTTCACCGACGCCACGATCGCTTCCGGCATCGGCCAGTCCAACATGCTCAACAGCGCGTTCGGCGCGAAGTTTTTTGATTTCGACAACGACGGCTGGCGCGACCTGCTCGTCATCAACGGCCACATTCTCGACAATATCCAGCTCTACCATCCCGAAGTCCGTTACGAAGAAGAAAAGAAGCTCTATCGCAACACGGGCAACGGAAATTTTGTGGACGCCACAAAATCGCAGGGCGCGGATTTTCGCGCGCCCCGCGTCGGCCGCGGTCTCGCCGTCGGAGATTACGCCAACGACGGCTGGCTCAGTTTCCTCGTCAACAACAACGGCGAAGAAGCCCAGCTCTTCCGGAATAGCGGCGGTGATGCTTCTCATCAGGGCACGGCTTTTTACCCTGAGGAACGAAGGGCAGCCGTGCCAAAAAGTGCCGACAAGAAGGTGGCTTTAGCCGCTGAGGTCGCGAAACCGAATCACTGGCTCGGCATCCGCCTCATCGGCACGAAATCGAATCGCGACGCCATCGGCGCGCACTTGAAACTCATCGCCGGCGATTTCACCAGCTACGATCAATCGAAAGGCGGCATGAGCTACTGCTCCGCCCAGGACCCGCGCATTTACTTCGGCCTCGGGGCGCGCGACCGCGTGGACTCGCTCGAAATCTGGTGGCCCAGCGGCCTGAAAGAAACCATTCGCAACATCCCCGCCGACCAGATCATCACAATCACCGAGGGCGCTGGACGCGTCGAGACCGGTAAGTTTCCAGCTCTCCGCCGCGTGCATTGATTCGCAGTCATAGCCGTCCTGAACCGGCGCGACCGAATCAGTTATTCCTTGACGCCCCGGCGCGTCCCCGGTAGAGTTCGCCGCAGTTCTCTCTGTCGCATTCCTGTGAAACCCACGACCTTGGATCGAAAGGCTGCACTCGCTCTTCTGTCTTTCTACGTTTTGTTGCTTCTGTTTCCGCTCATCACAGAAGCGCACGAAAAGTGGGTGTTGTCCCCGCAGCAAGTGGTTGCCCTGAACGCGCAGCCGCGGCCTTACATCTTCACTCATCTCACGCCCATCAGTCTGTCCCTGTATGCATTCACGCTGCTCGTCATGGCCGGTTGGATTTCGCTCAACTACACGGGCGCGCGCGAGTTGTTCCCGGATTTGCAGGTCCGGCTGGCCTCGTATGGCGGGTACGCTTCGCTCGCGTTGCGCATTGCGCTGTTCGTTTTGCTCGGCATGGCGGGCTTGGGACTTGGGCCTCGATCCGGTACGGCATTTTTCGAAGCGCCGACGCTCGCTGCACCCGATCTCGAGCTGCGATTGGCCGGACACGGCTGGGGATGGATTGCCTGGGCCGAAATTATCCTGGCGGTGTGTTTTCTCTTCGGCATCTACGTTCGCCCGGCCGCGGCCATTCTCCTGGGCGTTGACGTTCTTGGCCTGCGTCTCTTCGGATTGGGCATGCTCGATTATTTCGGCTTGATCGGTGGCGCCGCTTTCTATCTTCTTCTCCAGGGAGCGGGTTCTTACCATGTCCCCATGCCTGCGATTCCCGGCACACGCGGAATCACGGCGTGGTTTGCAAGTCAGCCGCGCGCGCGGGCGCAGTGGTTTCTCCAAATCCTCGCCGGCCTGAATCTCGCCTACCTCGGCATCGCCTATAAATTCTTCCAGCCGAACCTCATGCTCGCAATTCTGCGCGAGCATCATGTCCCCACCTTCGGAATTCAGCCGCCGACATTTGTCCTCTGCATGGCTCTCGTGGAAGGCCTGTCGGGGTTTCTCATCATGGCCGGCGTCCTGATGCGATTTCTCTCGATTTTTCTTTTCATCTCCTTTGTGTTTTTTAGCGCGATTCTGGGAGAGGGCGTTCTCGGCCATATCATTTTTTACGGCCTCCTGGTTTCGTTCATCACAAATGGTGATGGCCGTTGGCGCCGCCCCGTGGCCAC
>JBAWGF010000032.1:0-1844 GCA_049592615.1 Candidatus Acidiferrales bacterium | reverse complement strand
GGCATGACCAACGAAACCAGCCATATCAGTGTGTGCATTTGCACCTATAAGCGCCCGAAGCTTCTCATGCGCTTGCTGGAAGACCTTGCCGGTCAGGAAACCGGCGGACTTTTCATGTTTTCGATTGTGGTCGTTGACAACGACAGCCTGCGGTCCGCCGAACCCGTGGTAAACGAATTCGCCTCCGCGTCGCCAATTCCCACTCGATACTGCTCGGAGCCGCGGCAAAATATCGCTCTCGCGCGAAACAGGGCAATCGAGAATGCGCGCGGTGATTTGGTGGCATTCATCGACGACGATGAATTTCCCACCAAGACCTGGTTGCAAACCCTTTATCAAGCGCTCGGGAAATACGGCGTGGATGGAGTTCTCGGTCCGGTCAAGCCGCACTTCGAAGAAAACACGCCGCGGTGGGTCGTTGATTGCAAGCTCTACGACCGGCCGAGCTATCCCACCGGATATGTGATTGATTGGAAAAAGGGGCGGACCGGCAACGTGCTGTTGAGGAAGCGGCTTTTTGAGCCTGGCGAGACGCCTTTTCGGCCGGAATTCCTGACCGGAGAAGACCAGGATTTTTTTCGCAGAATGATGGAAAAGGGGCACAGGTTCGTCTGGTGCCATGAGGCGATGGCGTATGAGGTTGTGCCGCCCGCGCGCTGGAAACGCGCATTCCTGTTAAAGCGAGCCTTGCTGCGAGGGGCGATTGCGCGGGTTCATCCGACCTTCGGCGCGCGCGACATCATATCTTCGCTGATCGCGGTCCCGGCGTATACCATCGGCCTGCCCTTTGCACTGATGCTTGGACAAGGCCGGTTCATGCGGCTCTTGGTGAAACTCTTCGATCATCTCGGACGGCTCCTCGCGGTACTGGGGCTCAACCCGGTTCGCGACGCTTACGTGACGGAGTAGCGCGCACAAGATGGCTCACGCTCAGAACAGCGACTTCATTCTCGGGCCCGACGATCCGATCCTTGTAACCGGCGCAAACGGTTTCATTGGCTCCAAACTCGTGGCGCGTCTGCTGGATCTTGGCTTTCGCGACGTCCGCTGCTTTGCCCGGCCTTCCAGCCGGATGACGCGAGTCCAGGCGGTTTGCGGCGCGCGCGCGGACGGGGCGGCCGTGAGATGGATTCGCGGTAATCTCATTTCGACGGAGGATTGCGCGCCGGCTGTAAAGGACGTCGCGGTTATTTTTCACCTGGCTGCGGGGCGTGGCGAAAAATCTGTCCCGGATGCGTTCATCAACTCCGTGGTCACAACGCGGAATCTTTTGGATGCTTCCTTGCGGCAACGGTGCCTGCGGCGTTTCGTCAACGTAAGTTCGTTCACGGTCTACTCGAATCAGCGTAAGCCCGGGAACACACTTTTGGATGAGTCATGCCCCGTTGAAGAGCATCCCGCGCGACGCGGTGACGCGTATTGCTTCGCGAAGGTCAAGCAGGACGAAATCGTAATCGAGTACTCCAAACAGTTCGGCATCCCCTACGTCATCGTCCGGCCCGGGTATGTTTATGGACCGGGCAAGAAGGCTATCACCGGCCGCGTGGGAATCGGTACGTTTGGTATCTTTCTTCATCTGGGCGGCTCGAACACGATTCCGTTCACCTACGTTGATAATTGCGCGGATGCGATTGCGCTAGCGGGTTTGAAAAGAGGAGTAGACGGAGAAGTCTTCAATGTCGTGGACGATGACCTGCCGACGAGCCGGCGGTTCTTGCGGGAATACAAGAAACGCGTGAGGCGCTTCAAGTCCATCTACGTGCCGCACGCGGTGAGTTACGCGCTCTGCCGGCTGTGGGAGCGCTATTCCATTTGGTCGGAAGGCCAGTTGCCGCTCACATTCA
>JBAWGF010000031.1:0-4776 GCA_049592615.1 Candidatus Acidiferrales bacterium | reverse complement strand
GAAGCGCACATTGCACTACACTGGAAGGAAGAGGAAATTTACCAACCGTCGAAGAAGTTCATAGAACAAGCCAATCACAAAGACCCGAAAGTGATGGAACGCTTCAGCGAAAAGAATCTTCCCAAATGCTTCGAGGAATATGCCGACATCCTGACTTGGGATCAGAGATGGCATTCAGTTCTCGATACCAACGACCCTCCGCATGAGTGTCGGCGACATCACCACGCTGGCGAATCCCGATGTCGTCCAACAAATTCGCGTGCAAGTGCAGGGAGAGGGACCGACTGAGAAAGGAAGGGCCGGAGGACATCAAACAGTTCGGA
This sequence comes from Candidatus Acidiferrales bacterium, assembly GCA_049592615.1. Lineage (GTDB taxonomy): Bacteria > Acidobacteriota > Terriglobia > Acidiferrales > UBA7541 > Palsa-295. The sequence continues at coordinate 4,453 of JBAWGF010000031.1, read as the reverse complement.
TCGGTTGAGTAAAAAGCGGGGGAAGAAACCGAGATACTTAATTCATAAAGGAGGAACTCTGCAATGGGAAAGAAGGTAGGTAAGGGAATATCTCGCAGAGAATTTGTCAAGGTTGCCGGGACGGGCGCACTCGCCGCAGGAATCGGGCCGGCGTTTCTTTTTCCGGGGCGGGCGCAGGCGCAGCAGAAAACGCTGAAAATCCTTCAGTGGAGTCACTTCGTCCCTGCTTGGGACACGTGGTTCAATAATTCGTACACAAAGGAATGGGGACAAAAGAACAATACCAACGTCGTCGTGGACAACATCAACCTGGTGGACCTGTCGGCGAGGGCCGCTTCGGAAGTTTCGGCGCAAAAAGGACACGACCTCTTTATGTTCCTTTCTCCGCCAGCCGCTTATGAAAAGGTCACGATTGACATGTCCAACGTGTACCAGGACGTCGAAAAGAAACACGGCAAGAAAATCGACCTGGCGCACAAATCCACCTTCAACCCGAAAACGAAAAGGTATTTCGCTTTTTCGGATGCCTACACGCCTGACCCCGGCAACTGGCACAAGGATTGGTGGACCGAAGCAGGCTATCCAAATGGTCCCGACACCTATGATGACCTGCGCGCGGGTGCGAAAAAGATCCGCGACAAGAGCGGCCATCCTTGCGGCCTAGGCCTTGCCCAAGAACTCGACACCAGCATGGCCATGCGCGCTTTGCTGTGGTCGTTCGGCGGCGCGGAGCAGGACGAGGCCGGCAACGTGACGATTAATTCCCCTCAAACAATCGAAGCGTTGAAGTATATGAAGGCGCTGTTCCAGGAATCGGAGACGCCAGAAGTGTTCACCTGGACTCCGCCTTCGAACAACCAGGCGATGCTTGCGGGCCGCGTCTCCTACGTTGCCAATGCGATCTCCATCACGCGCCAGGCGGAGCGCGAACATTTGCCGATTGACAGCAAAATCATGGTCAGCCCGGCGCTGAAAGGCCCGGTGCGCCGCATCGCTGCGGAGCACGTGATGAATTGCTATGTGATCTGGCAATTCGCAGAGAACAAGGATGGCGCGCAACAATTCCTGATCGATTACATGGACCATTTCCACGACGGCTTCCAAGCCGGCCAATTCTACAATTTCCCGTGTTTCCCGAGCCTGGTGCCCAATCTGAAATCCGAAATCGCTACCGACTCGCGGGCAACCCCGACTGACAAGTACAAGGTCCTCGGCAACGTTCTCGAGTGGGCCACGAATGTCGGCTATCCGGGTTACGCCACGGCCGCGATTGACGAGTCCTTCAAGACCTGGGTCATTCCCACGATGTTCGCAAAAGTTGCGCGCGGTGATGAGACTCCTGAAAATGCCGCCAAAGCAGCTGAGGCGGAATATCAGCGCATCTTCGCCAGGTGGAAATAGCCCGGGGGCTCGATGGCAGTCGTTGAAACGCGAAACCTGGTCAAGGTTTTCAAGCAAGGGGACCTGGGGGCAGTCAACAACGTAAATCTGGAAACCCGCGAGGGAGAGTTCCTGGTCTTGCTGGGACCTTCGGGCTCCGGCAAGACCACTCTCCTGCGCATGATCGCGGGGCTCGAAACTCCCACCTCGGGCGAAATCCTGATCGGCGGCGAGGTGGTTAACGACAGGACACCGCGCGAGCGCCGCATCGCGATGGTGTTTCAGAGCTACGCTCTCTATCCTCACCTGACCGTGTACGGCAACATCGCCTTCCCACTGAAAGCGCAGAAAGTACCGAAAGACCAGCACCGGCAGAAAGTGGAATGGGCGGCGGGCTTGCTCGGAATCAATGCGCTGCTTGACCGCAAGCCGCGCCAGCTTTCGGGCGGCGAGCGGCAGCGCGTAGCCCTCGCGCGCGCCATCGTGCGCGAGCCTCGCGTTTTCCTGCTCGACGAGCCGCTGTCAAACCTTGACGCGAAACTGCGGGCTTCCGCACGCGAGGAGCTCGAGGAGTTTCACGACCGGATCAAGACGACGACGATCTACGTCACGCACGACCAGGTGGAAGCAATGGCCCTCGGCGACCGGATCGTAGTCCTCCATCAGGGGCAGGTGCGACAGATCGGAACACCGAAGGAAGTTTACGACGAGCCCGCGGACACATTCGTCGCCACATTCCTCGGCTCACCGCCGATGAACCTGCTCGAATTCTCCGACATGATCCTGGGATTCCGCCCGGAAAGTTTCCTGCCGTTCGAGCTGGTCGCCGCCGGGCGGCAGGTGAAGTTCCGCTACAAAGTGCACTACGTGGAATATCTGGGAGCGGAGCGCGTCCTCTACGGCGCAATCGAGGACAGCCGCTTCGAATCCAAGGAAATCGTCTCGCGGCTTTCCTGGACGATGCCCTCTGGCTATAACGTGGGCACGGTGCACGACTTTGCGATTGCGGAGTCGGACCTGCGCTTTTTCGATCGCAAAAGCGAAAAGCGCACGCATCCGAAACCCTACCCGTGGCAGTAGAAAACCGCAAACTCGGCGCCGCGATGTTTTTTCCCGCGGCGGCTTTTATCGTGCTTCTCATCGGCGGCCCCTTTATTTTGGCCGTGATGTATGCGTTCAGCGACGCGCGCATCGGAAGCGTCGGATTTCACTACGTGGGCCTCGAGAATTTCCGCAGCATTCTGAAGAGCCCCAGTTTTCAGGCCGCGTTGAGAAATTCCATCGTATTCACGGTTTGCGCGCAGGTGATCGTCATTGCTTCTTCCACGATCCTTTCCACCGCGCTCGAAAAAGGATTTCGCGGCCGCAAATTCTTGCGCTTCCTCATTCTGCTGCCGTGGGTCGCGCCCATCTCTCTCGGCGCGATCGGATGGAAATGGATCCTCGATTCGATTTATAGCGTCATCACGTGGGTGCTCGTCTGGCTCCATATCTATAAGCCCTACGCCGCGCCCATGTGGCTCGGCGAGCCGCATCTGGCAATGGCTTCCGTGATTCTCGTCCACTGCTGGCGGCTGATTCCGTTTTCCACTGTCATCATGCTTGCGGGAATGACGTCCATCCCGAAAGACATCCCGGAGGCCGCCGCGATTGACGGCGCCGGCTTCTGGCGCACTCTTTTTCAAATCAATATCCCGATGATGGCGCCCATCATCAATGTGGCCGTTTTGTTCGGAACAATTTTCACGTTCACGGACATGACCGTGGTTTACATCCTGACGGCGGGCGGGCCGTTCGATTCCACGCAGGTCCTGCCGTCGCTCGCGTTCGCGACCGGCATTCAAGGCAGCGACCTCGCAGCGGGCGCCGCCACTTCTCTCTTCCTCGTTCCCGTGCTGGTCTTGATTGCGTACTTCATGTTGCGCGCGGCGTATCGCGCCGAGGTGACGTGATGGCGTCCAGGGTTTGGCGAAAAGTCGGGCCTCGCGCACTTCACGTCGCAGTGCTGGCCGTGTTCGTCGTCCTGCTGGCATTTCCCTTCTATTGGATGTTGATTGCCGCGTTCAAACAAAACATTGACCTGTACACGGTCGAAAACAATCCATTCATCTTCAACATGAGGCCCACGCTCGACCACCTGAAGCTGCTGTTCTTCGAAACGCGCTACGTGCGTTGGCTCGGCAATACGGCTCTGGTGGGAGTGATTGTGGTCGCCATTACGCTGCTTCTGTCCTTGCCCGCTGCGTATGCGCTGGCTCGCCTTACCGGGCGGTGGGGCCAGCGGATGGGTGTCGCCATCTTTCTCACCTACCTCGTTCCACCAACGCTTCTGTTCATACCGCTCTCTCGCGTGGTGGCTGTACTCGGATTGCAGGACACGATCTGGTCGGTCGTACTGGTGTATCCGAGCTTTACAATTCCCTTCTCCATCTGGCTGCTGATGAGCTTTTTCAAATCGATCCCCAAAGAGCTTGAGGACGCCGCCATGGTGGACGGGCTGTCGCAATTCGGCGCGTTCGTGAAACTGGTGATCCCGATTTCCGTCTCCGGAATTCTTACCGTCGTGATTTTCACATTCACGCTGGTGACTCAGGAATTCGTGTACGCGCTGACGTTTATTTCGCCGGAATCGCAGCAGATGGTCGGAGTGGGGATTCCCATTTTTCTGGTTCGCGGAGACGTGTACTTCTGGGGATCGCTGATGGCGTCCTGCCTCATCACGAGCGTGCCAATCGCGCTGCTCTACAATCTTTTCCTCGATCGCTTCATCGCCGGGTTCACCGTGGGCGCCGTCAAGTAATTCGAATCGCGCACAGACAAATTTTTCCGGGCTCATTTCAATCCACCCAATCGAATGATCGCGTGACAGCCTTTTTCCACATTCGGTAAAGGCCGTCGCGGGTCGAGCGATCCATGTGCGGCTTCCATGTGTGATCCACAGCCCAATTGGCGCGGAGTTCGTCGGTATCTTTGAAAAAACCGACAGCGAGTCCGGCGGCGTAGGCGGCGCCGAGCGCAGTTGTTTCCCGAATCGCGGGGCGGACGACGGGCCGATCGAGAATGTCCGACTGGA
>JBAWGF010000030.1:0-2174 GCA_049592615.1 Candidatus Acidiferrales bacterium | reverse complement strand
TAGTAGATCTCGGCGTTCCGCGCAACGTGGACGCGGAGGCCGCCGGCCTCTACAACCTCTACCTCTACAACATCGACGACCTCGGCGAGATCGTGGAACAGAACAAAAAGGCTCGCGAAGCGGAAATCCCTCGCGCGGAATCGATCATCAACGAGCACATTTCGAAATTCGAAGCGTGGCGCTCGGCGCTCGAGGTGCGCTCGATTGTGGACGACCTCCGCGACCGATTTCACAAGGACCGCGAAAACGTGATTCGCGAAAAGCTCGCGGAGATAAAGGATGTTTCGCCCGAAGAACGCCAACGCATCGCGCATATCACCGAAGAATTGATCGAGCGTCTCCTCGAGCAGCCCTCTCGTCGTCTCCGCGTGGGCCGCGGGATGCGTGGCCGTCTCGCCGGAATCGACACTCTCCGTCATATCTTCGGCCTCGACGAGGAAAAAGATTGAAGCCTCTGCGAATCGGCACGCGCGGCAGCCAACTCGCTCTGTGGCAGGCGAATCGCGTTCGCGAAGCGATCGAGCAATCCTGTGGTGCGTCGTCTGAAATCGTCATCATCAAGACTTCGGGAGACCATTTTGCCGGCGCCTCGTTCGAAGATATCGGTATACGCGGTGTTTTCACGAAGGAGCTGGAAGAAGCGCTCTTCGACGGACGCGCCGATTTCGCCGTGCATAGCATGAAGGACGTTCCGACGGATTTTTCGGACTTGTGCCGCATCGTCCCGATTTTCAGCCGCGACGATCCGCGAGATGCGCTCGTTTCGCGCGGCGGAGAATCATTGAGCAATTTGCCGCAAGGAGCGCGCATTGGGACAAGCAGCCTGCGCCGAGCCTCTCAGCTTCGCCAATTTCGCAAAGATCTTCGAATCGTCGAGCTGCGCGGCAATGTCGATACGCGGCTGCGGAAACTGGATGCAGGCGAATGCGATGCTCTTGTGTTGGCCAAGGCGGGCGTCGACCGTCTGGGAATCTCTTCTCGCATAACGGAAGTGATTTCGCCGGCGGTGATCCTCCCGGCCGTGGGCCAGGGCGCTCTTTGCGTTGAATACTTCGAACCGCGAAGCGACGAGTTTCGGTTTTTCGATCGTCTCGTGGACCGTGAGACGATGCTTTCCGTGCGAGCCGAGCGGGCGCTCCTCGCGGAGCTTCAGGGCGGTTGCCGGTTGCCGCTCGGAGCCTGGGCGCGGTTTGTGAACGGAAACATGACTCTTGACGCATGCGTTCTTTCCGCCGATGGCGCAGAATCCATGCACCGGACAGGAACCGAGGACTGCGCCGCATCCGCCGAAGCGGAAAGGCTTGGCAGACGTGTTGCCAAACAACTTCTTGATGCGGGCGCGGATCGCCTGCTTCGGCTTGCCGGGAGGTCCGCTTGAAGGTTGTGGAGAATCCGCTGTCAGGAAAGCGCATCGTAGTGACTCGCTCGCCGGAGCAGGCGGGTCCGCTCTCAGCGAGTTTGAAGAGCAGGGGAGCGCACGTCATCCCCCTCGCTTTTGTCGAATTTCGCGAGCCGGAAGATTGGGGTGCGCTCGACAGAAATCTCGCAAAGCTTCGAGAATTCGACTGGGTCGTTTTTACGAGCCAGAATGCCGTGCGCTTTTTTTGTCGGCGCCTGCGGGAATTGGGGCGCGATCCTAAATCCATAGCAGGGCCTCCTCCGCATTACGTTACTTTCGGTCCGGCGACCTCCGAGGCCGCGGCAAAGGAAGGACTAGGTGCCGCCCTGGTCGTAGCCGGTGGACGTACCGGCCGCGAATTTGTTCTCGAATTGTGGCGCGAAGCCAGGGGTAAAAAAATTCTCTTGCCCCGGAGCGACCGCGCCACGGATCATATGGCCGAGGGATTGACGGAGGCGGGAGCCGAAGTTACGGTCGCGGAGGCCTACAGGACTTGCATGCCGAGCACGTTTCAAAGCGAGGAATTGGAAAACGTGCGCCGGGAAGGTGCCGACGTATTTATTTTCGCAAGCCCTTCAGCGTTTCATAACTTTGCGAAGGTCGTTGCCGGCGATGAATTGAAGCGCTTCGCTCGCACCACTGTCTTTGCCACCATCGGCCCGACGACTGCCGCGGCGATTCGCGATGCTGGCATTCCTGTTGCCGTGGAAGCCGCGAAATCGAGCGCCGAGGGTATCGTCGAGGCTCTGGTCAAGTACTTTGAGAAGTCCGCATC
>JBAWGF010000029.1:0-11357 GCA_049592615.1 Candidatus Acidiferrales bacterium | reverse complement strand
GTCGAAGACGTGGGCGACACGTCGTTCCTCCTCGAGGAGCAGGTGGACAAGTTCCGCTTCCGCGAGGAAAACGACCGCATCATCCACGATGGCGGGCGACCGGCTACCGGCCGTCCGTTGCTCCTCGGCATCACTAAAGCTTCACTCTCGACCGATTCCTTTATCTCTGCGGCGAGCTTCCAGGAGACAACCCGTGTTCTTACTGAAGCGGCCATCTCCGGGAAGGTTGATTACCTCCGCGGCTTGAAGGAAAACGTCATCATGGGCCGGCTGATTCCTGCGGGCACGGGCCTCGAGCGCTATCGCAATATCCAGCTCCTCACGGAAGTTCCGAAGGAGGAGCCGCAAGCGATGGAGCCCGAGCTCACGCCGGAAGAAGCCGCGGCGCTCGATTTCCTGCGCAAGGATACCGACGCCGTCGCCGAAAGCTAGTTTTTCACCTGCCTCACCGATCCAAAAAGGGGCGTCCCGCCGCATCGGGGCGCCCCTTTTGCATTGCTCCGCTCATCTGCCTCGCCCTGTTATGCAACTTGGAATCATCTTCTTGATTCTTTCTCCGCCAGGTTCATGCCCCCGGTAGAATTTTAGGAGGAGATTTTCGCTCTGGCGAATTCTCTCATCAAGCGAGCAGAGGTATGGCGTTTTGACGCCCACGGAGACAATCGAAAAGCCGCAGGAGCGAGCTTCGCTCGAATGGGAGCGGCTCGAACGCGCGGAGCACAACCTCTGGCGCAACAGCATTTTTCTGCTTCTCGCGCTCGCCGTCGGTTTAGCGGCGGGCTCGTGGAGCACTCTGCACATGGCGCCGCCCTGGTCGAATGCTTTGCCCGCGGGGCTTGTCATTCTGGTGGTGCTCTTTGGCATCTACGTTTGGCGGAGAAAAAGCGAGATCAACGAGCTTCGTGGCCTGCTTCGCGGGTTGCATGAAGCTTCTTCTCATCCGCCGACCGGAGCGCAAGTCGACAAACTCCTGGAGGTTATTTCGAGCTCCCAGCGCGGCTACCGCGACTTGATCGACAGCCTCGATCATGCCGTTTTCACGCTTTCACCGGACGGCAAATTGCGCGTCGCAAACCGTTACATGTCGCAAATGATCGGCGTCCCGTTTGTGGAGTTGATCGGGCATCGGCTCGATGAATTTTTCGCCGAGCCGAGCCGTGCGGACGCAGAGCAGGCGTTTGCGCATCTCCTCGAACGCGGCAACTGGGATGGGCGAATCTCCCTGCGGCTCAAGAAATCCGGCGAACTTCGCTACTTCGATTCCCGATTTCAGACCGTCCACTCGGAAGGCAAGGTGGTCGCTGTGAGCGGCTGGGCGCACGACGTCACCGCGCAGCACCAATCCGAAATCCGTTTCACCGAACTCTTCGAGGCTCTCCGCGAGGGGATTTTCTTTACAACTCCCGATGGGCAGCTTCTCGATGCCAACCCGGCGCTGGTCCGCATGCTCGGTTACGACAGCAAAGAAGAATTGCAGAAACACAATTTCCGCGACTTGTATGTCGATCCTTCCCACCGCGATCAACTCATCCGCGAGATGGGCGAAACAGGTTCCCTGCAGGATCGCGAGATCCTCTTCCGCCGGAAGGATGGCAAGCAGATTCATTGTCTCGGATCTGGATTTGCGATTCACGATATGTTCGGAAAATTCGTCCGGGCGCAGGGCACCCTCGTCGACGTCACCGAACGCCTCGAAATTGAAAAGCGGTTGCACCGGGAGCAGGAATTCGTCCGGCGTCTTGTGGCGAGCTTTCCCGATATCATCGCCGTTTTGGACGGCGAAGCTCGTTTCACATTTGTAAGCCAGCGCATTCAGGACGTCCTCGGGGGGCCGCCGAAGGATTACATCGGTCAGACGTTGGGAGCCCGATCGCACCCGGAGGATCAGTCGAAGCTGACCGAAATGTTTGAGAGCGTGATGACGGGCCGGGATGACTGTGCGCAGACCGAGTTCCGGACGCGCCATGCCGACGGATCCTGGCGCACTTTGCGGGCCAGCTCCGCGCCGCTCTTCGATGAGGCCGGGAAAATCAGCGGCGTCGTCACCTCCGCTCGCGACGTTACAGAATCCAATCAGACCGAACAACAAATGATGCAGAAGGAAAAACTCGCAGCGATGGGACAGATGATGGCCGGCGTCGCGCATGAGTTGAATAACCCGCTTACCGCGATTCTGGGCGTCAGCGATCTCCTCCGCGAACGCGCCACGGATGACACCACGCGCCGCCAGGTTGAAATCGTTCTGCAGCAGGCCCGGCGCGCTGCGGGCATCATCCAAAACCTTCTCTCTTTTTCTCGCCCGGCGACTCTGGGGCGCGCGAAAGTCCGGTTGGATGCGATCGTTCAGGGAGCTTTGCAACTCCAGCACGCTTCACTCGAGAAAAAGAACATCAAAGTCGAATTTGCGTCTCCCGCGGATCTCCCCGCGATCGACGGCGACGCAAAATTGCTTACGCAGGTTTTCACAAATCTCATCGCCAACGCCGAGCAGGCGATTTCGGCCGCTCGCGACCACGGCACTCTGCGGATTTCGATTTCCAATACCGATGGAAAAGTGAGCGCGACGTTTGCCGACGACGGCCCCGGCATCACCCCGGAAAACACGAGCAGAATTTTCGATCCCTTTTTTACGACGAAGCGTCCCGGAGGGGGAACCGGGCTCGGCCTGACGATTTCGCTCGCTCTCGCGCGGGAGCATGGCGGAACGATCGAGGTGCAATCCACGCCAGGGAGCGGGGCGACATTCCGGGTCGTGTTGCCCGTCGCCGTCGGCGAAATGCCCCCTGAGCCGCGTTCTCTGCGCGACATTTCTCCGGCCGTTGCTGACTCCGCTGCGGTTCAGTCATCGGCGTTGCGCGGGCATTCTGTGCTCGTGGTGGACGACGAAGATAGCATCCGCGAGATCGTGCAGGAGGGGCTTGCGGCTCGCGGAATGATAGTGGATGGAGTCTCGAGTTCCGAAGAAGCGCTCACGCAGCTCGAAGGCGCATCGTACGAAGTCGTACTCTGCGATTTCAATTTGCCGGGACTGAATGGCGACGAGCTCTTCGAACGCCTGCGTTCGAAGGCGGGTTCGTCCGCGCCGCGCTTTGTTTTTATGACCGGAGACCTGCTCGATCCTTCGACCATCTCGGCCATCGTTGAGAGAGGCGCATGGGTGTTGCAGAAGCCATTTCACGTTTCCGCGCTCGCATCGCTCTTGACGGAGCTGCTGCAACCGCAGCCCGTCAAATTGTAGCGCGTCACTTCGCAGCATCCACTCCGAAATCCCAAACGTACAGATTCATTCCTCCGTCCTTCACGACTTCAACGAAAGCGTATTCCCCCGGCTCGAGCGATTGGCCGAGCGTGAAACGATAGACGCCGATCGCAACCTGCCAGCGCTGCAAGAGCACGGTGTCCTGCTGCACGATTTCCTGCTTGAACAGCGTATCGAGGTTTTCGATCACTCGCGAATCGCCGTGGACCTTTGCGCGGATCAAGTCCATCTGCGGCTCGCGGGAATCCGCGGTTCGCATGTAAAACTCCGGCTGGCCTGTCCTGATCCGGAACTTCGCATGACCTTTTTCGATGGAAACGGTTCGGCGGGATGGAACCACATGAACCGGGATCAGCACCTGCTCCAGCACTCGCTTCTTGCTGGTCTTGGTTCCCGTTTCCGCCTGCGAAAGCGGCGAGACCGTCTTGCCGTCGAACGCGAAGAGACCTTCACCGGGCGGGATAAACACGCCGGGTGCGGCTTCAAGGCTCGCGTCAATGTCGAGCGGCTCAATGTGCTTCACTTCTTCTTGTTTGTGCACCTTGGCGACGACGGCGGCATCCCGCCTGGATTCTTCGGCCTCCACTTTGCGCGTCACGTCCCAATCCACCAGAGCGGCTGGGATTTCCTCCCACTGCGAGCGTTCAACGCTGTAGTAACGAACACGATCTCCTTGGATCTCGTACTCACGAACCAGATGGAAGCTGCCATCCTTCAGAATCAATTTCTTGCCGCGCGGCAAGGAAGGAGCCGCATTCGCGGGCCCGCTTTGGTTCTGCTGCGGAGTTGCAGATTTTCGCTGATTCGCCGCCTCCTGCGCCCACTGTCCCGGAACGAGCGAAGCCAAAGCGAACCCGAGGCATAGGACTCGAATGAGCCAACTGGATAGCCGATTTCCAGAATGTCGTTTCAAACTCATACCGGATTGCGCTTTCGCTGCAAATAGGATGCAATCTGCTTCGATTGCGTTAAGCGAATTTCAGGATAGCCCGGCTTCCGAAGGGCCACCAACAACAAAAGCGGCCTCCCGGTTGCCCGGGAGGCCGCTTTATGAGTGCCTGTCTTCGAGGGAATAAACCTTAGTGTTGGCAGCGCGGATGAAGGACCGTGAGAATCATCAGGTCCGAATTCGTGAATAGCCACTTCTCGGCTTCGGCGCCGGCAGCTTCCGCAGCGCGCGCCAGTGTGCCGAGATGCTTGTTCCGCGCGAGGCCCCGAAGGTGGTCCCGGCAAATGCCTGTAAGACTGGTTACCTCGTCTTCGGTAAAGAACTTCTGGCTCGACTTGATTCGGACCATCCCCGCCTCTCACTGCTTTAGATGCTACGTCCAGCCTAAGAGCTGTAAATGTCCCGTGCAATAGTCCTTCCGTTCTAGACCGCTCAAACCAGAGGGCTAGAAGTACAGGCGAAACCGCTTCGGGTCTATGACTTGACTCGAAAAATCGGTGTTTTCGCCAGAGGCGAAAAGCGCGCATTTTTTGCGTCATAATGGAATCGAAAGTCTATCGTTGGAATTTTTCTACTATTTCGCGGAGTTGCTTTGCATGACGCAGTTCGTGATAGCCCAGGAAACGGAACCAATCGTAGAGATTCAGGCTGCCGATGAATGGGTGCGGGAAGCGGTACGCGCTCATATTTTTCCCGCGCGTGGACTCGATGAACTCGATTGTTTCCCTGCGCCGGGCCGCAAGCCGGTCGATCGAAATCGGCTTCTCCGAAATGAGTTTGGGATCGAGCGGAATCGGCGATATTACGCGGCGGAAGCGCAAGCCAGTGACAGAAACGGGTGCGTGCAGGCGCTTCAGGAAGGGCGTCGGTTTTGGCGGGGTCCGCATCATTTCCCCGGCCTTGCCAACGACCACAGCCTCGACCATTCCCAGATGGACGAAAACTTCGCTCGCGGACCAGCCCCCACCAGCGGGCGTTTCAAGCCAGCGTTGTTCCGGGAACGCTTCCGAAACTGCAAGAAGCCTCGCCCTCAATTTCTTCATCTGGTCAAGAATTGCAGTCAGCTCTTCCATTCGTCCACCGGCTCAGGAACGTCAGATCAAAAACCCGCCTGCTTTTTCAAACGCTCGCGCGAGTTGCAGGACGCGGCCCTCGGCGAAGTGCTTTCCGAAGATTTGCAAGCCCACGGGCAGGCCCGCACGAGTCTTTCCGCACGGAATTGAAATGCCTGGAACTCCCGCGAGAGATCCTGTAACCGTATAGATATCAGCAAGATACATCTGTAGAGGATCGGCGGTTTTCTCGCCGAGGCGAAACGCGGGTGTCGGCGCCGTGGGCGTGATGATGGCGTCAACTTTCTGAAAGGCATCGGCAAAATCTCGCGCGATCAGCGCCCGCACTTTTTGCGCGCGCAAATAATAGGCGTCGTAGTAGCCGGCCGAAAGCGCGTACGTGCCAAGCATGATCCGGCGTTTCACTTCGGGACCAAATCCGCGCTCGCGCGTCTTGCGATACATTTCCACCAGCGTGGCGCCGGGAACGCGCAATCCGTATCGCACGCCGTCGTAGCGAGCGAGGTTCGAGCTCGCCTCCGCCGTCGCGATGATGTAATAGGTGGCGATCGCATAGTCCGTGTGCGGCATCTTGAGCGGAATGCGGCGGCAGCCCAGCCGCTCGAGCAGCGCAATTCCCGCCTGGACCTTTTCCTTCACCTCGGTATCGAGACCTTCGCCAAAATAATCTTCTGGGACGCCGATGCGAAGTCCCTGAACGGGCTTCTCAATCTCCTCCGCGTAGCCCGAAACGGGAACATCGGCCGAAGTTGAATCGTTCGCGTCATGCCCGGCGATGACCGCCATCACGGCAGCGGCGCCCTCGATGTTGCGTGAGAACGGCCCGATGCGATCGAGCGAAGACGCAAACGCGATCAGTCCGTAGCGCGAAACTCGCCCGTAGGTCGGCATCATTCCCGGAATTCCGCAGCAAGCACCCGGCTGCCGAATGGAACCTCCCGTATCGGTTCCGAGAGCCACAACCGCCAGTTCGGCGGCGACAGCAGCAGCCGAACCCCCGCTCGAGCCTCCCGGAACGCGATCGAGCGCTACCGGATTCCGCACCGGGCCATACGCTGAATTTTCGTTCGAGCTGCCCATGGCGAATTCGTCGCAATTGGTTTTTCCGAGAACGACGGCGCCGGCGCGCTCAAGCCGCTCGACCGCCGTCGCGTCATAGGGCGGAACGTACGCCTCGAGAATCTTCGAGCCGCACGTAGTGCGCACGCCGCGAGTGCTGATGACGTCCTTGACGGCGACGGGCACGCCCGCGAGCGGCGGCATTGCCTTGCCGCCGGCGATCGCTGCGTCCACGGCATCGGCCTGGGCGAACGCGCGCTCCTGCGAAAGCGTGAGAAAGGCGTTCAATTCTGGATTTCGCTTTTCGATGCGGCCGAAGAATTCCTTTGCAAGCTCGCGAGCGGAAATTTTCTTCGTCTGAAGCGCGGCGCGAACTCCGGCAATCGTCCAGACGGTCGTGGCGCTCATCGCTCGATCACCTTCGGCACGCGGAAGAAGGGCTTCGCCGCGCCCGGCGCGCCGGAGAGGACAGCGCCTCCGACATCGCACGGCCTCAATGCGTCGTCGCGCAATTCCGGATGCGCATCCCCGGCGGCGCTGAACAGCACCTGCGCCATCGGCTCGACGTTTGTGACGTCAAGCTCCTCGAGCTTGCCGACATAGGTCAGGATTTCGTCGAGCTGTCCGCGGTAGGTCTCGACCTCCTCGGACGAAAGTTCGAGGTGCGCCAGCTCGGCTACGCGGACCACGTCTTCGCGGCTGATCTTCATTTCCGGCTCGGTCCTTCTTTCTGAGTCTCCATAACGCCTTTTTGCCCCTCAATCTGGTGTCGATTAAAACGCATACCGAACCAATGTTCTCTATGACTTAGGACCGTTTCTAATCGGAGGCAGTGTCGATTAGAAATCTGTCCGTTGCGCCCGATTCGGCGCTCCGTTTTCGAGTTGATAGGGGCCGTCATTTTCACGGAATTAGGTTAGCACGATGAGGGAGTGATGCAAGGATGTGCTGCTGTGGACAGGGAGGGGCGGTTTCCCAGCGCTCAGGTACGGGAGCGGCGAACGAAGGGTGTGTGGTCGTTATCCAATTCGCGAGGGACGCGCTTCGGGCCGGGCTTGGTGATGAATTTCACCTGGCGGACAAGATTTCCGCCCCAGGCCTGATTGACGCGGGCGCAGAATTCGCGCTCGATGGCTTCGAGCTGTTTCTGCCAGGCTTTCCCATCCACGGCGATTTCAAGGCGGCCGGATTCGCAACGGATCGGCCGCGTGTGAGCGGCGAGCATTTTGCCGACGATGCTCGGCCAGCGAGCCGCAAGCCAGGCGAACGCCGCATCGCTTCGCTTGAGTCCCTTGAGGGCCTTTCCAAGAATTTCGCCGGCCTTCTGCATGGGGCCGCGATTCTAACATAAGAGGGTTGCAGGATGCTTTTCGAGAAAAAGATTTACGCGTTGCCGTTGAGGCCAAGCTCGACAGCGGCGCCGCGCATCGCTTCAATGCATGACGCGATGTGATCGTCGAGTGGAACACCCAATTCTTCCGCGCCTTTGTACACGTCTTCGCGGCTGACACCGCGGGCAAACGCTTTGTCCTTCAGTTTCTTCTTCACGGACGCGGCTTCGACTTCATGAATACTTTTCGAAGGCTTGATGAGCGCGCAGGCCGTAAGGAATCCGGCCAGCTCGTCGCAAGCAAAGAGGACGCGATCGAGCGGCGCGGTACGCGCGACGTCGGAATAATTTGCGTGGCCGAGAATGGCGTGGATGATTTCTTCGGAGTAGCCGCGCTCGCGCAAAATCTTCGAGCCTTCGTAGGGATGCTCCTCGGTAGGATGATGCCCGGCGTTAGGCCAGCGCTCGTAGTCGAAGTCGTGGAGCAGACCGGCGAGAGCCCAAACGTTTTCGTCGCCGCCAAGTTTTCGCGCGTAGGCGCGGACACAGGCTTCGACGGCGAGCGCATGCTTTCTCAAACTTTCGCTTTTTGTGTATTCGCACAGCAGGGTCCATGCATCATTTCGATCAGGCATTCATCCTCCGTGGCAAGCGTCGCAGTCGATTCTCGTTGCACGGACTAAAGCACGCGTCCACCCAGCACAGACAAGATTGTCTGTGCCATAACAACAGACGATGCTCGTCGCATCGCCAATCTAACACAGGCGCGGAAAATGTCACTTTCGACGGCCGCGAGATCAAAGTCACCAGACGAACATTGTCGTTTGGAAGGCGAAAGCAACATTGCTTCGCATCGTGAGCGTCCAACTATTTGAGGAGTAACGTCCTAGGAGAAGGCGCTACAATGCGCCGGCCCGGAGGATGCAGAAAAGACTTGACAAGAATTGGCACCCTGTGGAGAATCGCTGGCGCGCCAGCTTCTGCCTTCCCCGTTGTGACGTTCCTCCCCTTCGCATCGCCGGACTAGTCTGCGAGGAGAACCGGTGTCGGAAAAAGATGCGATAGCAGCGAGTATGGAATTAGACAGAGAAGTGATCCGCTGTCAAGTATGCGGGTTAGTGCAGTATCGCACGCGGACGGGCAATTGCCGTCGCTGCTTGCGTCTGCTCCCCCCGAAGGTGACGTTCGTCATTCCGACGCCGTCGCCGCAAGATTTGCCGGGGGACGACCGCCAATTGTTTGAGAACTGGCCGAACCGGGAAACCGTCGAGAATATCGGCCAGCGTATCCGGCAGTTGCGCGAATCGCGCGGCATGACGCAGAGCCAGCTACAGGCACGCTCGCGCGTCTCCCGCTCGTATTTGTCCCGGATCGAGAGCGGGCAGATGACTCCCAGCCTCGGCACGCTCGAAAAGATCGCTGAAGCGCTGGGCGTCGGTCTGAACCGATTCTTCGTGCCGGAGACAAACGGCGAAACGGTCCTCGAGGACCCGTTCATTCAAGGGCTGCGGCCGTACTTGCGGCAACTTGATTGGGCGCAATGGCAGGGCATCCTGAAGAGGCTGCAGGCGATCAGCGAGCACGTCAGCACGAATCATGCTGTGCGTCCGCTGCCTGCGCAGGCCACGGAGCGGTTGCCGCACGCCTTGCCGCGCCGACAACAGAACCCTACCCACTCCGCGGCAGCCATTCACCGCTAATTCATCAACACAGGCAAGCGGACGAAGTCTCGCGGGATGAGATGGCGAGGGCCCGGCCCCGAGAAATCGGAGCCGGGCTTCAGCCTTTCGGGGCGGGCGAATGGACGTCGGGACACGATCCCGATTCGTCGAGGCGGCCCGGATTCGATGCGGGCTGCCTTTCTTTTTTCCCCTGCGGCTATCTTACTGAGGATTCTTCAACCCTGCCTACTGCGTCTCGCGTTTTCCCACGCGCACGAGTTTAATCTTCGTCCCCGCGAATGATTTTTCGAGTGCGACGACGCGGGCTCCATCACCGCGGTCGTTCACGAATGCGATATCATGCTCGCCCGCGTGGGTCGTGATTTTCCAAGAATCGTTGCTCTTGTCGTTCGAGCTTTCCAGGCGAAAATCAGGGCCGAGGCGCTTGCGGTACCACTCCTGAACTTTGTCGATCGAATCTTTGGATTGATACTCTTCCGTTGCAATTCCAACAGCGGCGTCCGCTGCGCTAATCTCGACATTGGTGTTCTGGTCGTCTTTCGCAGTCGCGCCGGGATACACGGGCAAGCCGGTCGTGTGCGCGTCTCCTGTATTCACTTTGATCGCGCCGACCGGCGTTTCGATTGCGACTTTGTTTCCCGATTCGCTGACATTGATGTGACGGATCATCACCCCGGCGAGCAAAAGGCCGAGGAAAACGAGGACGACGATTCCGCCTGCGACAATCCCGAGGATCCACCAGAGAGCGTTGTTGCCGCCCTTCGGCGGCACTGGTGCGCTAGACATGGTTCACCCCCTGCACGCTTCCTGAATCCACATACGCAAGATCACGGCGAATTGTTTCCTTCTTTTGAGAGCGGGAACACGCTCTTGCGCGCCCCAGCGCTAGTAGAAGACAACTTTCACGTCCGGGCGCTTCGAGAGGTGCACGGTGTCGATGAAACGAACCTGGCGGTCATCGTAAGTCAGGACCAGCGAATGCGTTCGCGTTCCTTCGCCGAAGAATCGCACACCGCGCAGGAGTCCGCCGCCGGTGACGCCCGTGCATGCGAAGATAAGTTTTTTTCCGGGCGCGAGATCTTCCGTGGCGTAAATGCGCTTTGCGTCCTTGATCCCCATTTGCGCGAGGCGCTCGTGGTGTTCCGGTTTCGACGCCACGAGGCGCGCCAGGATTTGCCCGTTCAGGCAGCGCAGCGCGGCCGCCGTCAGAACTCCTTCGGGCGCGCCGCCGGTTCCCATCACGGCGTGGACGCCGGTCCCGATGACCGCGGCGCTGATTCCGGCGGAGAGATCGCCATCGGAAATCAATCGAATGCGCGCGCCGGTCGCGCGAATGTCGGCGATGAGTTTTTCGTGGCGCGGGCGGTCGAGCACAATCACGACGAGATCTTCGACGGCGCGGCTCAGTCGATTCGCAATCGCACGGAGATTATCCGCGACGGGTGCGTCCAATTCCACCGCGCCCTTGCACGACGGGCCGACGATAATTTTTTCCATGTAGAGATCAGGTGCGTGGAGCAATCCGCCGCGCTCGCTGGCGGCGAGGACCGTGATGGCGTTGGGCTCGCCGGTGGCGCATAGGTTCGTGCCCTCGAGCGGGTCCACAGCGATGTCCACTGCTGCGTGCTTGCGGGTCTTGTCGTGCGCGGCCAGGCCGACCTTCTCGCCGATGTAAAGCATGGGAGCTTCATCGCGCTCGCCCTCGCCGATCACGATCGTGCCGTCCATGTCGACCGTGTCCATCTCAGCGCGCATGGCTTCGACGGCTACGTGGTCGGACTTGTGCCGGTCGCCCAGACCCATCGTGCGCGCCGATGCTATCGCGGCGCGCTCCACGACGCGCAAGAACTCCAGGCTGAGTGCTTTCTCCATAGCCGCTCCTGAGATGCGAGAGAATTTCCGGGACGGGGACTTCGCCACCGGGGCGCCTATCATATCCAATTGAGGGGGAAACAAGAAAGCGGAGGAAGAAAGGAAACGCGCGCGGCTAGGGCAGCGGTTGGAT
>JBAWGF010000028.1:0-19805 GCA_049592615.1 Candidatus Acidiferrales bacterium | reverse complement strand
AGCGTGGAGTCGCGAGATTTCGAGGCAGGGCTGCGGCGGAAGATTGTGGGGCAGGACGAAGCGGTGCAGGCGGTGGTGGACCTGTACTAGGTGTTTCGCGCCGGCCTGAATTCACCGGGGCGGCCGGTGGGGAACCTGCTGTTCCTCGGGCCGACCGGGGCGGGAAAGACGCGGGTGGTGGAAGCCACGGCCGAAGTGTTGTTCGGCGATCCGCGCGCGGTGATCAAGGTGGACTGCGCCGAGTTTCAGCACTCGCACGAGATTGCGAAACTGATCGGCTCGCCTCCGGGATATCTGGGTCACCGGGAGACGCACCCGCTGATCACGCAGGAAGCGCTCGCGCAATATCACACCGAGAAGCTGAAGATCAGCTTTCTGCTGTTCGACGAAATCGAGAAAGCGAGCGATGCGCTGTGGCAGTTGCTGCTGGGGATTCTGGACAAAGCGACTTTGACGCTGGGCGACAACCGGCGCGTGGATCTCTCGCAGACGATGATCTTCATGACGTCGAACCTGGGCGGCGGGGAGATCACGGAGTTGATGACGGGCGGATTGGGATTTGCGCCGTTGCTGCGTCCGGAAACGCAGACGGGATTGGACGAGAAGGTGGAGCGGACGGCGGCGGAAGCGGCGAAGCGGAAGTTCGCGCCGGAGTTCATGAACCGGATCGACAAAGTGGTGGTGTTCCATCCGCTGCGTTCGGGGCAACTCGAGCAGATCTTGGAGATCGAACTCGGGATGGTGCAGCAGCGGGTGCTCGAGACGGCGAAGGGACGCTTTCTGTTTCGTGTGACGCCCGCGGCGCGGGATTTTCTGCTGCGCGAAGGGACGGACATGAAGTACGGGGCGCGTCACCTGAAGCGGGCGATCGAGCGGCACGTGGTGTATCCGCTGGCAAGTTTGCTGGCAACCGAGCAGGTATCGCTGGGGGATGTGATTTCGATCGACTGGGACGGCGGCGAGAACGGGTTGACGTTCTCGAAGGAAGCCGAAGGGGCGCTGGTGCCGATGACTTCACCGGTGCCCGAGCCGATAAAAAAAGCCGCGGCCGCCAGCTCCGATGGCCGCGCGATTTCCGTCACTGCAACCGGAGCAACCGCGGAGCGGCTGCCGGTTCGCCCGACGCGCTGAGATGAGCAAAGGCAAGAAAGATCGGAGGCTCGAAACGTCGGCCTCGGGGGAAGTATCGAAATGACAAACGCAATTCCTTTTGCGGGCGAGTCCATAGCCAATTGTGAGAGTGCTCGCGCCGAGGAAGCGCGTTGGCGATTCGTCGGCGCAATCGTGCGCGTGGCGGTTCTCGCGGCGATGGCCACGCCCGCTTGGCCGCAGCAGAATGCTTCGGACCTTGCCGACAGAAGCCTCGAAGATCTGATGAATATCGAAGTGACGTCGGTCTCAAAGAAGGGACAGAAGTTGTCGCGGACGGCTTCGGCGATTTTCGTCATTACCGCGGAAGACATCCGTCGCTCGGGCGCCACTAACATTCCGGATCTGTTACGGATGGTCCCAGGATTGAACGTCGCGCAAATCAACGGCGCCAACTGGGCCGTCTCTGCCCGCGGCTTTAATGAAGAATTCTCTAACAAGTTGCTGGTCCTGATTGATGGCCGCACAGTGTACTCGCCGATTTTTTCCGGTGTGTACTGGGACGCAGAGAACGTACCGCTCGAAAATATTGATCGAATTGAGGTGATTCGGGGCCCGGGTGCCACAGTCTGGGGAGCGAACGCGGTGAACGGCGTGATCAGCATCATCACCAAGAAAGCGTCCGATACGCAAGGCGGCTTGATTGCGGCAGGCAGTGGGAACTACGAGCAGGGTTTTGGAACTGTTCGTTACGGAGGAAAACTTGGCAGCGATGCCGCCTACCGCGCGTTTGTGAATGATTCCAGACAGAACCATTTCCAAAGCTTGTCCGGAGGAGGTGGCGGAGACGGATGGGATGCATTCCACGCCGGTTTTCGGCTTGACGCCACGGTTTCCGCGAAGGACTCATTGAATTTCGAGGGCGACACATACCTCGGTAGCGAAGGAGAAATGGTCAGCACAATCGCCTCGATTTCCCCGCCAGTGAATCAGGTCTTCCGTGATCGCGAATATTTCTCCGGCTGGGACGTTCTTTCGCGATGGAACCATGTCATCTCGCCGCGTTCGGAGACAAACCTGCAAGTTTATTTTGATCGAAGCAGCCGTGTTGACCCGACCTTCGCAACCGCCGTGAACATGTTCGACGTGGATTTTCAGCACCATATCGGATGGGGCAACCGAAATGATTTTGTCTGGGGTTTGGGATACCGCCTGACATCGGATGATACCTCGGCCAATTTGCGGGTGTCCTTCAATCCCGCGGATCGTGCAACTCAACTTTTCAGCGCCTTTGTTCAGGACGAGATTGCCATCCGGCCCGATCGCCTGTTGCTGACGCTGGGGGCAAAGTTCGAGCACAACGCTTTCAGCGGATTTGGAATCGAGCCCAGCATTCGGTTCGCCTGGATCGTGAATGAGAAGAATATGGTGTGGGGAGCTGTTTCGAGAGCCCTGCGAACGCCCGCAAGAAGTGATGAAGATGTCCGATTCAACGAGGTCGTCGTGCCCAATCCCGGCAGTCTTCCGATCCTCGTGAGCGTCTTTGGGAATCCGAACGAGAAGAATGAGAATTTGGTCGCCACGGAAATTGGATATCGCACTGAGGTGGCGTCACGTTTGTCGCTGGATTTGGCTGCATTCTTCAACCATTACGACCAGATACGTACTTCGGAACGGATGGAGTTGTTTCCCGAGTCAAATCCGCCGCCTCCGCACCTGGTCAGCCCTCTCGTATTCAACAACCTGGCGCACGGGGAAACTCACGGCGTCGAATTTGTCCTCAATTGGAAAGTTACCGGTCGATGGATCGTCAGTCCGGGTTATTCCTTCTTTGCATTGCACATGCATCCGGATGCAAATAGCCTCGACCCGGGGACGCCCTCGGCCCTTGAAGCAAGAAACCCAAACCATCAGGCCCAATTGCGGTCGCACGTGGACTTGTCCCGGCGCTGGCAATGGAATACTTCGGCGTACTTCGTTGAACGCATTGCGTCTGATCCAGTTCCGTCTTACACACGCCTCGACACGAACCTCACGTGGCAGCCGCTGGAGCGGTTTTCGATCAGTCTGGTCGGACAAAACCTGCTGAAAGACCTCCATCTCGAGTCGAACAACCCAAACCAGACCTCGCTTTCGAGCCTGATCAAGCGAAGCGCTTACGCGAAATTGACGTGGCGATTCTAGGCGCGAAGATGATCGCATTGAGCGCACTGGCGAAAGCGCCAACGATTCGCAACGAGCAAATCGAGTGCGCCCCATCGCGGCTGCGGGTGCGACGGCCTCGCGCTCTCCTGGTCCCGGCAGCTTCAGTTATCCTCGCGCTGCTGTCGGCCCCGCCGAGTTTCGCTCAGCAGAGGGCACCGAACGAATACCAGGTCAAAGCGGCGTTTCTATTCAATTTTGCCAAATTCGTCGAATGGCCGGACAGCAGCTTCGCAAGCGCCTCGAGCACATTCAAGTTCTGCGTCCTAGGTCAGGACCCTTTCGGCAAGGATTTGGACAATGCCCTGCTGGGCAAGAAGATCGCCGAACACCCGGTCGAGCTGATTCGCACCCGCAAGATTCAGGAATTGGATCGATGCCAGGTCGTTTTCGTCAATGCGTCCGAGAGTGCCCACGTTTCAGAGCTCGTCGCAAGCCTGCGGGGGCGCAACGTCCTGCTCGTCGGCGAGGCAGAAGAATTCGCCGGGTCCGGCGGCACCATCCAATTTTTTCTTCAGGACAATCGAGTCCGTTTTGTTATCAACCCGGATGCAGCGAGCCGGGCCGGGCTGAAATTGAGTTCCAAGTTGCTCGCATTGGCCACGGTTGTGCGCGATGTCCACGCCGGAGGATTGAACTGAAATGAAGCGGCTCGCGGATCTTTCCCTCCGGCAAAAGCTCACCGGGATCATCCTCTTGACCTGCAGTGGAGCCATTCTGCTGGCTTGCACCGTTTTTGCGGTTTATGACGCGGCCACGTTTTGTCGAAAGCTAACCAACGATCTGGGTACCGTCGCCGAGATCACAGGATCGAACAGCACGGCAGCGCTGACGTTTGGCGACGCGGAATCGGCGCGTGAAACCCTGAGTTCGTTGAGCGCTCAATCTCATATTCTCGAGTCCTGCATTTACCGGCCAGACGGCACGGTATTCGCAAGATATACACGACACGGAGTGAACCCCGACTTCACAGCTCCCATCCCCAGCACGCGCGCGGACCAGATTTCGATCTTATCCAACCGCATCATTGTGTTTCGGCAAATCCGGTTGGACGGCGAAATCATCGGGACGATCTACGTGAAGTCTGATCTCGAAGAGCTGCATTCTCGAATCTGGCGTTTGTTCGGAATCATGGCCTTTGCGATTCTCGTCTCTATTATTGCCGCGTATTTCCTCGCGTTTCGCCTGCAGCGTGTCATTTCTGAACCGATCCTGGAGCTGGCGCGCACCGCCTTCAACGTATCCGTTGACAAGGACTACTCGGTGCGCGTCACGAAGACCAACTCGGATGAGATCGGGTACCTCTTCGACCGCTTCAATGAAATGTTGGCTCAAATCCAGCAGCACGAAACGTTACTTCAAACCGCACACGACGAGCTCGAATCTCGCGTGAAAGAACGCACAAGCGAATTGCAAAAAGAAGTCATCGAGCGAACGCAGGCTGAACTGGAGTTGGCAAAGCGAACCACTTTTCTGAATTCGCTCATTGAAAACAGCCCGATGGCCATCGTGGTGGTTGATTTGAAATACGGAGTGCAATTGTGCAACCCCGCCTTTGAAGCTCTCTTTCTCTACCGTCAGCAGGAAATTCTCGGACGTCGCCTGGCTGACCTTTTCACGGAAGGAAAGTTGGACATCGTGGCGGAAAGCCTCATGCAGGGACATCACATCCATAGGACTGCGCAACGGCGACGGAGCGACGGAAGTTTCGTGGAAGTAGAGGCTCATGCCGTACCGCTGATGAATGGCGGAGAAATTATTGGTGCACTCGCGCTGTATCAGGACATTTCCGAGCGCAAACGCGCCGAACAAGAGTTGCGCGAAAGTGAAGCGCGACTCCAAGCACTGGTCTCTTCGATTGATGAAGTTGTCTTCGAATTTGATGCCGATGGGACGTACCGGAATATCTGGACCACTAACGAAGCACTTCTTCCTCGTCCCAAAAAGGAACTCCTTGGCCACCGCATTGGTGAGGTTCTCGGCGAGGAAAAGGCTCGTCCGTTTCTTGAAGTCTTTCGGCGCGTGCTTGAAACCGGCCGGGGCGAAAGCATCGAGTATTCGCTGCCCGTTGCAGTGGGCGAGCAGTGGTTCTTGGCACGGCTGACTCCGATCCCTTTACC
This sequence comes from Candidatus Acidiferrales bacterium, assembly GCA_049592615.1. Taxonomy (GTDB): domain Bacteria; phylum Acidobacteriota; class Terriglobia; order Acidiferrales; family UBA7541; genus Palsa-295. The sequence goes on along the minus strand of JBAWGF010000028.1, from coordinate 14,394 downwards.
CGAGGGCGGATACAAAGCCGTCTGCATGACATCGCGCAACATCACCGGACGCAAGCAGGCCGAGGAAGTGCTGCGGCACGCCAAGGAAGCTGCCGAAGCCGCGAGCCAGGCGAAAAGCGAGTTTCTGGCCAACATGAGCCACGAAATTCGCACCCCGATGAATGGGATCTTGGGGATGACGGAGTTGGCGTTGGACACGAGCCTGAACGACGAACAACGCGAATACCTGGAAATGGTGAAGACGTCGGCGGAATCGCTTCTTTCGTTGCTAAACGACATCCTGGACTTTTCAAAGATCGAGGCAAGGATGATGGAGTTGGAGGCCATCGACTTTGCGTTGCGGGAAAACTTGGGGGAAACGCTCAAGACATTGGGATTCCGCGCGCAACAGAAGGGACTCGAGCTGGCATGGCGCGTTGGACCGGAGGTTCCGGAGCACTTGATGGGAGATCTGGGGCGTATGCGTCAGATGGTCACGAATCTGGTTGGGAATGCCATCAAGTTCACCGAGAAAGGTGAAGTCGTCCTGGAAGTGGAGAAGGAAAACGAATCGGACGGAATGGTGGAATTGCATTTCCGAGTGCGGGATACCGGAGTCGGCATTTCGAAAGAGAAGCAGGATTACATCTTCGGGGCGTTCACACAGGCGGACAGCTCGACGACGAGAAAGTATGGCGGCACAGGCTTGGGTCTTGCGATTACGAGGCGGTTGGTCGAGATCATGGGCGGAAAAATTTGGGTGGAGAGCGAGTTGGGCCACGGGAGCACATTCCATTTCACAGTCCGATTCGGCGTTTCAAACTTACTGGAGGCTGCGCTCCCAACCATCGATCCGTCGGCGCTTCGGGATTCGCCTGTTCTCGTTGTGGATGACAACAAGACAAACCGCGTCATCCTGACGGAAATGCTGAAAGGATGGGGGATGCGCCCCACAGCCGTGGAAGGAGCGAATCTCGCGCTTGCGGACCTCTCTCGTGCGAGTGCGCAGGGGCTTCCATTTAAGATCTTGATTACCGACATGCACATGCCGGACATCGACGGGTTCACCCTCGCTGGTGAAATCAGGAAGAATCCTGCGTTCAGGGCCATCCCCATCTTGATGCTGAGCTCGGGTCCGCACGAGGGTGAAAGAGCGCGCAGCGTCGCGACGGGAATTTCCGCCTATCTGTTGAAACCTGTAAAGCCATCCGAGCTTCTTGACGCGATGCTGAATGCCGTGGCCAAATCACAGGAAATTCCCCAGAAACTTCCACAGACAGAAGATTCATTCGTGGCAGAAGGACAACGAATGAAAATTCTCCTGGCGGAAGACAACGACGTCAATCGAACTCTCGCCACCCGGCTGCTCGAGAAGCACGGGAACACAGTGGTCACTGCAGGAAACGGGCGCGAGGCTCTGGAAGCCCTCGAACGGGAAAACATCGATCTCGTGCTGATGGACCTGCAGATGCCGGAAATGGACGGCCTCGAGGCCATTCGCGCGATTCGCGAAAAGGAAAAACGCGCCGGCGGGCATTTGCCGATCATTGCTCTGACTGCGCACGCCATGAAAGGGGATCGGGAAATTTGCCTCGAGGCCGGCGCGGACGATTATTTGACCAAGCCCATTCACACTCCGAGTCTGTTCGCCGCGATCGATCGTGTCCGGACCCATTTGACCGGTGTCACCCAGGAAGCTCCACCGAGCATTCCTCCCTCAGAGGTAATGGATCACGCGGCGGCTCTCGATCGCGTGGAGGGAGACCGCGATCTGTTGGAGGAGTTGGCGCGCCTCTTTCAGGAAGAATGCCCGAAATTACTGGACCAGATTCGCGGAGCGCTTGACGCACGCGAAAGCGCTTCGCTCGAACGCTTTGCTCACACTTTGAAGGGATCTTCCGCCAACCTGTGCGCCCGCGCCGTGACTCAAATGGCGGAAAAGCTCGAGCAGCAAGCGCACTCCGGTGACCTCGCGGGCGCACAGGTGCAATTCAAGCTCCTGTCAGTCGAACTCGACTGCCTGCAATCAGAACTCGATTCTTTTCTGCGAAAGGTGACGCGTTGAATCTTTTTCTCCATCGGGCGGCGAAGCAGCGGCCAGTGGTGAAATTTCCCAGCCCGAAGCGCCGGGCGCAACACTTCAATTTCTTCCAGGGAGCGTGAAATGAACGATGTTCAAAATGTCAAAAAGAAAATTTTGATTGCCGAAGATGACCCGGTCTCCCGCCGCGTCCTCGAAGTCTTTCTCGTCAAGTGGGGATACGACGTGATCGTCGCCACAAGTGGAACCGATGCACTGGAACTGCTGGAGAGACACGATGCTCCGCGTCTAGCCGTGTTGGACTGGATGATGCCGGGGATGGAGGGCACGCAAGTTTGCCAGCGGGTACGCGGGTGGACGAATCGGCCCTACGTCTACATTCTTCTGTTGACCGCGCGCAGCCAGCATGAAGATTTGTTGAAAGGTCTCCAGATGGGCGCAGACGATTACTTAACGAAACCTTTCGACGCCCAGGAACTTCGCGCCAGGCTTCTCGTGGGCCAGCGCATTGTTGATTTGCAGGATGCACTGATCGCGGCGCGAGACGATCTGCACTTTCAGGCCACTCATGACTCTCTCACTGCCATCTTCAATCGCGGCGTTATTATCGATGCGTTGCACCGTGAACGATCCCGCCAGGCCCGCGAGGGCGGCTCATTTGGCGTCGTTCTTCTCGACATCGATCACTTCAAATGGGTCAACGATAAACACGGTCACCTCATCGGCGACGTTGTGCTGCAGGAAGTGGCGCGGCGAATGACTTCCTCCGTCCGTCCGTACGACTTGGTGGGCCGCTACGGTGGAGAAGAGTTCTTGATCGTCGTGCCCTCCTCCGATTCTCTGGGCACTCTGGGGCTCGCGGAGAGAATTCGCAAGGCGATCGAGTCAAAGCCGGTGGTCACGCCGGCGGGGGAAGTCAGTGTGACCGCGAGCTTGGGCGTTGCTGTAAGCAGCGAATCGAATCCGCTCGAACCTAAGGCTTTACTCAATTCCGTTGATCTCGCCCTCTATCGGGCAAAGGATCTGGGTCGCAATCGCTCGGAGATTGCCACCCCGCCGGGGCTTGCCGATTCGAATCCGTCGGCCGGGCAAAGTGCGCCGCTGGAATCCGGGTCCCATTAGCGCGAGTCATCTTTGCATTCTGGGTATTCCGGGGCGATCCCATACGGTAACGTATGGCGGGCGACACGGCGGCATACAGCGACAATCTGAAAACGCATTCCGCAACGAACTCGATTTAGTGTACATTATGAAAGCGAATTGAGCGCCTCCGCGAAAGTTTGAGAGGGTTAGCCGATGAATCCCACAAAGCCAGCAGCGGTAGTGAATAGCGGATCTACTGTAACAACGCCGCGGGACACGCTCACGATCATTGATAACCGCAACGGGCGGCAGTACGAGATCCCCGTCAAGCACGACACAATCCATGCGATCGCCCTGCGCCAGATCAAGATTCAAGAATCTGACTTCGGGATGATGAGCTACGACCCGTCGTACTCGAACACGGCTTCATGCAGCAGCCGGATTACATTTATCGACGGAGACAAAGGGATTCTGCGCTACCGCGGGTATTCGATCGAAGAACTGTCTGAGAAGAGTTCTTATCTTGAGACCGCTTACCTGATTCTGTACGGGGAGCTCCCCACAAAATCGCAGCTTGCCGACTGGTCATATCACGTAACGCATCACACGTTCATCCACGAGAGCATCAAGAAATTTTTGGACGGCTTTCATTACGACGCGCACCCGATGGGCATGTTGATTTCGACGGTCGCCGCGCTCTCCACTTTCTATCCCGACGCGAAGGACATCTTCAATCCTGATTCGCGGCGCAAACAGACCTACCGCTTGATCGGCAAGATGCCTACGCTCGCTGCGTTTGCCTACCGGCACAGCCTCGGGATGCCGTTCGCGTATCCGGATAATGATCTGAGTTACAGCGGAAATTTTCTTAACATGCTGTTTCGCACCACGGAATTGAAATACCGGCCGAATCCGACCCTCGAGCGCGCGCTCGACATTCTCTTCATCCTGCACGCAGATCATGAGCAAAACTGTTCATCGAGCGCCATGCGCGGCGTCGGCAGTTCTCATGTGGATCCCTATTCGGCTACGGCGGCCGCCACGGCGGCTCTGTACGGCCCGCTTCATGGCGGTGCGAATGAAGCAGTGCTGCGCATGTTGGTCGAGATCGGCTCCGTGAACAACGTGCCGGCTTACATCAAGAGCGTGAAGGCGGGCGAAAAACTGCTGATGGGCTTCGGCCACCGTGTGTACAAGAATTACGACCCGCGCGCCCGGATTGTAAAGCACATCGCCTACGAAGTGTTCGACGTAATGGGGCGAAACCCACTGATCGATATCGCACTCGAATGTGAACGCATCGCGCTCGAAGACGATTATTTCGTCAAGCGTCGGCTCTATCCCAATGTGGATTTCTACACCGGTCTCATTTATCAATCGATGGGTTTTCCAGTCACGATGTTCCCAGTGCTTTTCGCGATTCCGCGGACCTCGGGGTGGATCGCGCAGTGGGAAGAGATGCTGCTCGATCCAGAGCAAAAAATCTCGCGGCCCCGGCAGCTCTATCTGGGCGAAGATCTTCGCAGTTACATTCCTCTTGAGCGCCGCAGTTAGCTGCTTTTCCAAATGAACCGCATCGCTGCCGCGCGATTCCATCGGTGTGCGCGAATTGGAACAGTTGGAAAGGCCTCGGCTTCCACCGGGAAAGCTTCGCCTGTTTCGCCGAAAGGGAACAGCTCCCTCCGGCCGTCGAGCCCCTTCGCGCGGCCTGATTGGGAAAAGTGATTGCATCCGAAGGGATTCTCTGGCAAAACACTCTCCACGTCCCGCGGGGGGCCAAGCTAATGGATATATCTACGCGGCAAGCCGGCAGTGCCACGGTTGTGGATGTTGTCGGCGATATCACACTCTATAATTCTCCCGATGTCCGCAGGGTCCTGATCGAACTGCTGAGGGAAAAACGTGTCGGGCGTGTCATCGTCAACATGTTGAGCGTGAGATACATTGACAGCGCCGGAGTGGCCTCGCTGGTCGAGGGCCTGAAAATTTCTCGCGACCTGAAAAGCAGCTTTGCCCTGTTCGGGCTGAGCCGAACCGCTCGAGAAGTCCTCGAACTCACGCGTCTCATCAAGGTTTTTGAGGTTTACAACAACGAAGAGGAAGCTCTGAGCGGAGGCAGCAACACCGCCGCTCCCGCGCGGTAAAGCGCTCGCATACCTGGCGCGGAGTCCCTCCGGAGATCGCAGCCATCCGGATTCAAATATGGCACTAACGGAAACCATCGGCGCCGGCACCATCAACACTCTGGCCTACGTTGGCGGCCTTGCGAAACTCACTTTTGGCGCCGGGAAAGCAGTTTTCGTCGAACCCTTTCGGGGCGGCAAACTGCGACTGGGCCGCGCCATGCACCAAGCGATGGCGGTCGGCATCGAAGCTCTACCCATTGTCTCCCTGATTTCTTTCTTCGTCGGGCTCATCCTCGCGTTGCAAGGCGCTTACGAACTCCGGCGGCTGGGCGCGCTGCAATTGGTGGCGGGCGCCGTGGCGATTTCGATGTCGCGCGAACTCGGGCCGTTGATGACGGCGATCGTGGTGATCGGGCGTTCCGGTTCGGCGTTCGCCGCTGAAATCGGAACGATGAAAGTGAACGAAGAAATCGACGCGCTCGAAACCATGGCGCTCCAGCCGGTCCATTTTCTGGTGGCACCGAAATTTCTAGCAATGCTTCTGATGATGCCGTGCCTGACCACCTGGGCTGATTTTATGGGCGTAATGGGCGGCGCGCTTTTCGGCGTATCGAACGCCGGGTTCACGCTGGGCACCTACTTGCAGGCGACCCTCGACAATCTCCATACCCGCGACATCACCACCGGATTGATCAAGAGCGTAATGTTCGGGCTCGTGATCACGGCGGTGGGATGCCAGGAAGGCTTTTCGACCGGGCTCGGCTCCGAACAAGTCGGGCGCTCGACCACTTCCGCAGTGGTGAAGTCGATATTCCTGGTGGTGATGGTGGATCTGGTGTTCACTGCGATTTTCTATTTCACGGCGCCGCAGTAAGGAGAAAATGACCACGCCTTCCAGCCCCCATAACGATCCTCCGGCAAATTCAACCACCGCCGCGGTGAGCGTCCGGGATTTGCGCGTGAAGTACGGCGAACGCGAAATCCTGCACGGCATCAGCTTCGACATTCCAGAAGGCCACACGCTGGTAATCCTCGGCGGGTCAGGCTGCGGCAAGAGCACTTTGCTGCGGACGCTGGTGGGACTCGAGAGGCCGAGCAGCGGCGAAATCTGGATTAACGGAAGGAATTTTGCGGCTATGTCGGACGCCGAACGCAACGAGCTGAAAAAGAAAATGGGGATGTCTTTTCAGCAGGGAGCGCTTTTCGGTTCGATGACCGTGGGTGAAAACGTTTCGCTTCCGCTCCGCGAGCACACGCGGCTCGATGAATCGACCATCGAAATCATCGTGCGCCTCAAGCTCGACCAGGTGGGGCTTTCCGGCTTCGAGAACTACATGCCCGCGCAATTGAGCGGCGGAATGAAAAAACGCGCCGCGATTGCCCGCGCGCTCGCCATGGACCCCGCGATTTTGTTTTTTGACGAGCCTTCGGCGGGGCTGGATCCTATCGTCGCTGCCGGGCTCGACGAGCTGATTTTGAAATTGAAGAAGGCATTCCGCATGACGATCGTCGTGGTGACGCACGAGCTGGCCAGCGCGTTCCTGATTGCCGACCGCATGGTTCTGCTCGACAAGGGCAACGTGGTCGCCAACGGAACCGCCGAGGAGCTGCGTTCCAGCACTCACCCGCGCGTGCGGCAATTCCTCGATCGCGTTCCCGAGCCCGAGCTTTCCGAGGAACTGGATTACTTGCAGATGCTGACCGGAGAAACTCCGCCACAGCGGCGTTGAGTCTGGCCAAAATTGAGGCTCGTGTTATACTCCCCGGCCTGTGGGCGGCGTTCAGGCTCGCGCCGCCGGCCCAATCGAGGAAGCAGATGGAAGCAAAGCGAGAGCAAGCTCTCGTCGGGTTGTTCGTACTTGTCGCCGCCGGTCTGCTCGTAACCACCGTGTTCCTTCTGTCGGGGGCGGTGGGCAAGGGCGACGTTCCCTTTCATGCGTTTTTCAAGAATGCCGGAGGCTTGCAGCCTGGGCATGAAGTCCGCTACGCCGGCGGTCCGCCGATTGGGCGTGTGACGAAGGTCGGTCCGGACCCGCAGGACACGACCAAGATGCGCGTCGATTTTGCCGTCCGCCCTAACACTCCGGTCAGAACGGACAGCGAGGTGGGAATCACGAGCACGAGCCCGCTTGGCGAAAACTTCCTCGGTATTACCGCGGGCACTCCCAAGGCTGCGCTGGCTCATCCCGACACGGCTCTGAAGTCGAAGGAATACACAAGCTTTGCAGATATCGGTGCCATGATCTCGTCGCTCACCCCAACGGCGCAGGATCTCATCAACCATCTGAACGAACGCGTGGTGGAGCTCAAGGAAACTCTCGACCGTGTGAACGATTTGCTCGACAAGGAAAACCGCGCCAACATCGCCTCGAGCCTCGCCAACATTCGAGGGATGCTCCAAGAGGATCGTCCGCTCGTGCATTCCACTCTCGGACACGTAAACGAATCATCCGCCAAGCTTACACCGCTCATCGACGACTTCCGGAAGACTTCGAAGCAGTTAAGTGATGCGCTCGCGCACATTGACTCCGTGATTACGGAGAATCGCCCCGATCTCCGTGAGTCGATCATCACTCTGCGGCGCGCTCTGGCTTCGGCGGATTCGCTTGCCAGCCAGCTCGATCGAACGCTCGACTCCAATGCGGAAAATCTCGACGAGATTATTGATAACCTGCGGGAGGTCACGGAAAACATGAAGCAGTTTACGGACACGATCAAGCAACGGCCTTATACGTTAATCCGATCGGCCGCACCAAAGCCGCATGTTCCGGGCCAAAAGCCGCCGGAATAAGGCGGGGAGGAGCAAGGAGTGTTGAAACATCACGTTCGACTGGCTGCAGCTGCTGCCGCGCTGGCGTGGATTTGCGCCGGGTGTGGCGCCGTCCGCCCCACCAAGTACTACACGCTCGACGTGGCTGCGACCCCTGCCGCTCCTTCGACCTCTCCCAATGCCGTCTCGATCCTCGTCAGCCACGTCACTTCGTCTCATCTTTACAGAGACGATCGGATCGTATATGGCTCCGGCCAAGTGCAGCTAGGGGTTTATGACGACCACCGATGGGCGGAAACTCCCGTCAACATGATTCAGGACGCTTTGATTTCCTCGTTGCGGGCGACAGGACAGTATCGATCGGTCTCTCGCGTCGGCAGTAGCGCGCGCGGGGAATACATCCTCCGCAGCCAGCTTATTTCACTGTATGAAGCCGACCGTCCGAATCTGCTGGCGCGGTTTTCGATGCACATCGAGCTGTTCGATCCGAAGGCCGGCGCGACGATCTGGACTGATTCTTACTCTCACGATGAGCCGGTCAGCAGCAAGACGGTCGCGGCGGTGGTCGAAGCGATGGACAAGAATGTCCACGCAGGAATGCAGCAGTTCACGACAGGTCTGGCTCAGTACTTCGCAAGTCATCCGCCGCAGACGGAAGCCGCTCACTAATTTCAGGCTTCTCCGGCGCATCCATTGACTACGAGGAAATTGTAAGTTCCCCGTGCCTTGACTTTGTTTTGCGTTCACTCAAAATAGAGTTCCCTTCCTAAGAGCCGCTCTCACTGGGCTCGGCATCCCTTCCATTTCGATTGTCCGTTGACGGCACCGAAGAAGCCCTCTCCTTCTTCCCGGCAGAAAATTGGAGCGGCCATGCGATGCGGCGGCTCGAGAGAGGTGAGCCATGGAATTCCTGAGGCAACTGTTCAGTTCGGGCGATTTCCGTCCGCATGGCTATTGTTACCTCTGGAACCCGGGGCTGGTATGGTTGCACGTCGTATCCGATCTGTTGATCGCACTCGCCTATTTCACCATTCCGGTCATGCTCATTTGGTTTGTCCGCAAACGCCGCGACCTGCCCTTCAGTTGGATGTTCGGACTGTTCGGAACATTTATCGTGGCCTGCGGTTCGACGCACCTCATGGAGGTCTGGAATCTCTGGCATGCGAATTACTGGCTCGCCGGCATCCTCAAAGCCATTACGGCGGCGGCATGCGTACCCACTGCGATCTTGCTCGCTCGCCTCATTCCTCAGGCTCTCGACCTTCCCAGCTCGAGCCAGTGGATTAAGGCAAACGCAGCCCTCGAAGCGGAAGTGCGCGAGCGGCGCGCGCTGGAGCTGGGCCTTCGCACCAGCGAATCCAACTTCCGCGAACAAGCCGAACTTCTGGACCTATCCTATGACGCAATTTTTATTCGCAGCCTCGATGGCAAGCTCCTCTACTGGAATCGCGGCGCCGAACGAATGTACGGCTGGCCCAGAGAAGAGGTACGCGGCAGGGTCGTGCACGAACTTCTTCAGCCACGCTATCCAAGGCCGCTGGAAGAAATCGAAGCTGAGCTCATTGAAAAGGGTTACTGGGAGGGTGAACTTGTACACCGGCGAAAGGACGGTCGCGAGATCACCGTATCCAGCCGCTGGGCGCTGAGGAACAGTGCCGACAAGCCGGTCTCAATTCTGGAAAGCAACCGCGATATTACGAGTCTCAAGCACGAAGAAGATAAATTCCGCAACGTCCTGGAATCGGCGCCGGACGCGATGGTCATCGTGGACCAGAAAGGCCGGATTCAGATTGTCAATTCGCAAACGGAGAAGCTCTTTGGATATTTGCGGAATGAATTGCTCGGCCAATCCGTTGAAATCCTCGTACCGGAGCGATTCCGGCGAAATCATCCGGATCATCGAGAACGTTTTTTTGATGCTTCACGCAGGCGGCCGATGGGTGCGCGGCCGGGGTTGTACGGCCGACGGAGGGACGGAACGGAGGTTCCCGTTGAGATCAGTCTAAGTCCGCTCGAGACCGAAGAAGGCATTCTCATTTTAAGCTCCATACGCGACGTCACCGAACGCCGGCAAACAGAAGAGCAGATTCGAAAACTCAATAGCGAACTCAGCCGGAAGGTCAGCGACCTCGGCGCACTCAACAAGGAACTGGAAGCATTTAGCTATTCCGTCTCGCACGACTTGCGTGCGCCGCTCCGCCACATTGACGGCTTCGCGCGCATTTTGAAGGAAGAGCACGCGGCGGGTCTCTCTCCGGATAGTCTTCGCTACCTCGACCGCGTTTTGGAAGCAGCAAACAACATGGGCCACCTCGTGGACGATATGCTCAATCTCTCGCGCATCGGCCGCAAAGATTTGGCGCTGCGGTGCACGAAATTGGATGAGCTGGTACGCGAAGTCCGGGAGGAATTGACCGCAGAAGCGGAACACCGCGACATTGCATGGAGGATCGAGCCTCTTCCCGAAGCCGATTGTGACCCGGGGCTCTTGAAACTAGTTTTTGTTAATCTTCTTTCGAACGCGGTGAAATTTACGCGTTCCCGTGAACACGCTGTAATCGAGATTGGTGCACGCCAGGCTGATGGCGTTACCACGTATTCTGTGCGCGATAACGGAGTGGGTTTCGACCCGAAGTATGCCGATAAGCTCTTCGGAGTCTTCCAGCGCCTCCACCGGCAGGAGGACTTTGAAGGAACCGGAGTGGGGTTGGCCATCGTACAACGCGTCATTCAAAAGCACGGTGGAAAGGTCTGGGCGGAATCCCAGCTCGATCGCGGCGCAACATTTCTATTTACACTCGGGCCACAGCACGACTTCGAGGCCGCAGATAGCACGGGAAAGGTGGAACATGCCGGATTCTGATTCAATTGAAATTCTTCTCGTGGATGACAATCCTCTGGATTCGGAATTGACGATCCACGCTTTCAAGAAACACAATCTCGCGAACCGAGTCCATGTGGTGCGCGACGGCGAAGAAGCGCTGGATTTCCTTTTCTGCCGCGGCCCGTTTTCCGATCGTCATTTTGAAACCCCTCCTAATCTGGTTCTGCTGGACTTGAAGTTGCCAAAAGTGGATGGCCTGCAAGTGCTGCAAGCGGTCAAGGCTGATCCGCGCACGAAAGCGATTCCCGTCATCATTCTGACATCCTCGAAAGAAGAACGGGATCTGATGATCAGTTACAAACTTGGAGTGAACAGCTATATACAGAAGCCGATGAACTTTGCCGAATTCCAGGAAGTGGTTCGGCAACTCGGTCTCTATTGGCTGCTCGTGAACTGCAAGCCTCCCGTCGGCGCATTCATCCAAACATAGGAGCTGCCGTCCATTCAATGAATCGAATCGTTTCCACAGAGGCTCGAGCGGCAACAAGACCGTTGCGAATTCTCCACATCGAGCACGATCGCAACGACCTCGAGCTTTGCTTTCAGGAACTCAAAAAGTCAGGGCTCGCTGTCGAGACGGATGCGGTCGCGACACAAGAGGAACTCGCCCGTAAGTTGAGCGAGCAGGAATACGACGTTGCGCTCTCGGACTACCGATTGCCCGGCTGGACGGGCATGGATGCCCTCGCGCAGATCAAGGAGCTCGGGCTGGATCTCCCGCTTATCCTCGTTACGGGCGCTCTGGGCGACTGGCAGGCGGTGGAATGCATCAAGCTTGGTGTCGCGGATTACGTTTTGAAAGATCAACTCGCCCGGCTTCCGTTTGCCATCCAGCGCGCGCAAGAAGCAAAATCGCTACGGCAAGCAGAAAAGCGAGCGCTCGAAGCCGTTCGGGAGAGCGAGGAGCTTTACCACACGTTGGTCGAGAACGCGCCTGATGCGATTGTCCTTTTCGACGTCAAGAGAGGGACATTTATAGACTGCAATGAGAATGCCATGCGGTTGTTTCGCATGACCCGCGAGCAACTTTTGTGCGCGAGACCCGCCGCCATCAGCGCGCCAGTTCAGCCGGACGGACGTTCTTCGGCAGTCGGCATACGCGAAGCGAACGACGAGGTTCTAAGCGGCGCCAAGCCCTGTTTTGAATGGATGTACCGCAATTCGAACGGGGAAGAATTTCCCGCCGAAGTGCATCTCGTCCGTCTTCCTTCTGTTACGCGTCAACTGATCCGCGGCAGCATCGTCGATATCACGGATCGCAAGCGGGCCGAGAAGGCCTTGCGCGAAAGTGAAGCGCGCTATCGCGGGTTGGTCAATAACGCCACCTACGGAATTTATTGGGTCACCCCACCTGGAGAAATCCTCCACGTAAACCCCGCTCTCGTCCACATGCTCGGCTACGAATCGGAAGCGGATCTCCTCGAACTGAAGTACAGCGAACGTTTTTATCGAGACCCCGCTGTGCGGAAAGATCTTCTGGCAGCTTACGAAACGAGCGGGCGCGTGGACGCAACGGTGGAATGGGTACGCAAGGACGGGAAGGTGATCACAGTTCGTCTGAATGGCCGCCGAGTCCGCGACTCGGAGTGGAGTGTGGATTGCGTCGAAGTGATGGTCGAGGATGTCACCGAGCGTGTCGCGCTCGAAAAACAACTCGTACAGGCCCAGAAGTTTGAGGGCATCGGCCAACTCGCGGGCGGCATCGCTCATGACTTCAACAACATGATCGGCGCGATGATTGGCTGGGCCGACCTGGGCATGGAGGAAACGGAGGCCGGGTCGCGCCTGCATCGTTACTTCGACAAAATCCGGCTCCAGGCCGACCGCGCCGCCGCACTAACCAAGCAACTGCTCGCCTTCGCCCGCAGGCAGATTCTTGAGCCGAGGGACATGGATCTGAACCACACGATCACCGAGACCTTAAGCCTTCTCGAAAAAGTGATCGCCAGCAACATCGAAGTCCGGACGAACCTGGCAGCAGACGTTTCCGTTGTGCGCGCCGACCCCACGCAGATCGAGCAAGTGCTGATGAATCTCTGCATCAATGCACGCGACGCCATGCCCAACGGGGGGACCCTGGTGATCGAAACGAACAACACTCTGTTCGATGAAAAATACTGCACCGTGCATCCCTTTGCGCGCCCCGGCCATTACGCCGTCCTTTGCGTCACCGACACAGGCTCCGGAATGGACGCTGCCACGCTCGACCACATATTTGAACCGTTTTTCACCACGAAGGAATTGGGCAAGGGAACCGGTCTCGGCCTCGCCACCGTTTATGGCGTTGTGCGTCAGCACGGTGGCTTTGTGGATGTAAATAGCGAGCCGGGAACGGGGACCACCTTTCGTATCTATTTCCCGTCGAGCTCATCCGCAATCGCGTCGGCCGTGCTCGCGAAGGATTCCCAGCCAGTCCTCGGAGGAACGGAAACCATCCTCATTGCCGAGGACCACGAGGGCCTGCGCGAGATCGCGCGCGAAGCGCTCGCCATTCAGGGTTACAACGTCCTCCTTGCGGTTGATGGCGAGCAGGCCGTCGAAGAGTTTCACGCCAAACACGACCGAATTGATTTGGTACTCCTGGATGTCATGCTCCCGAAGTTGAGCGGCCCCGAGGCTTACGTGCGGATATCGGCGGAAGAGCCAAACGTTCCCGTTATTTTCGCCACCGGCTACAGCGCGGACACCGATCTGCTCCACAAAGTCACTCAACGCGGATTGCCCGTTTTGCAGAAGCCCTATTCGCCGCGCGATCTGGCGCGCAAGGTTCGCGAGACGCTTGACAAGCGCGGCCGCGCGACACCCCATGAATGAAGTTGACACCCTTTCTTTCGGTATGGTAATTGGAACCATTCGTGGACTCCGGCTTTCAGCCGGGTTGCTGGGAACGGAAGGCGCGGCACTACCAGTACCTACATTGCGTCCCAGCAACAGACCCACCCACCCCGGGAGGTGGATGCCGCCAGGCCTTCACCTCCCGTTTTGTTTTCGTTTCTTTAGCGGCTGCGCCGTTTGGCTTGCTGCTGGGCCTTTTTGGCGGATTCCTTCTTGATGGAAGGCGGACAGCGGTATAATGCGCCCCCTGGTGTCCCGGGATGTTCCGGGCGCGGCGGGACCGCGTTGCGGGCGGCAAAGGAGACAATCATGGGCCTGCAAATTACGGCACGAAAATCCGGGTCGGTAACAATCCTCGATCTCCAAGGTCGCATCACGATAGGAGCCAGCAACGATGCGCTTGGTACCGAGCTGCGCAAGCTTGCCGAAGCGGGTCCCTCCGATGTCCTGCTGAATCTCGTGGGAGTAACACAGATGGACAGCTCGGGCATCAGCACGGTTGTGCGTTCCTTCGTCACGCTCGAGCGATTGGGCGGCGGCCTGAAAATTCTCAATCCCACGGGCCACGTCCGCGAAGTGCTCGAGCTTACGCGCTTGATCAGTTCCATTCCCACGTACACGGACGAAGCCAAGGCTGTCGCCGCCTTTCGCGGCGGCGCCGCCCACGCGTAGTTCG
>JBAWGF010000027.1:0-10054 GCA_049592615.1 Candidatus Acidiferrales bacterium | reverse complement strand
GCAGCCCGTTTGACGGGTTTATCCATGCCAAGTCTCCGCACGCAAGTTATACCGGACTCGACGCGCTGACTGCAACCAAAAGTTAAGGCAATATGGGCGGATGTTAACGGTTGCCTCCTCGGCTGCTTTCTTTCCCAAGCTTGGATCCAGGGCCCGTCGGTCAACGTACCTGTCAAATTCTTCGGTCCATTGAACCTGTTCCAGCCAGGCCGTTTCCCCCATTCGAAGATTTGCAACAAGGGGATCGCCTTCGAGCGGCGTCTTCCGCCGAACGCGAACTGCTTCCGCCATCCGCCCGACCATCGCCTCGCGCAAAAGCGTCTTCTCGAAAAACCAGGGGAAGGGGGGAAGCGCGAGAATATATTCCACCACCCGCAAATCGAGAAACGGGTTGCGCACTTCGACGGCGCAATGCGTCACCCCGGGATCTTGGAGCTCGAAAAGGTACGCCCATTGCGGCACATACAGTGACGCGTGCGCCTTCGGAACAATCGGATGTGCCAAAGGCGCCGAGACTTCGATCCATTCCCTCCAGCGATCGGCTAGATTCATGCGTCGCGCGAAGTCTGGCGCCAACCAATTGGGGAAGACAGCTGCGCTGGCGTCTCTTCCGAACAGCCCTTTGATCCGGCGGCGAACTCCCGGCGCGGGCGACGGGCGAACCCGGAGATACCTGGGCAATTCGCAAATCAACCGTTTCCACTCGCGCCGCTGTACCAAGTCCTTGACGTAAGGCAACATTTGAAAGTGCATCAGGTTGTCGCCGCCATCGCCTGTCAGCACGACGCGGCAGTCTTTCGCAATCATTCCGAATTGGTCGAACAATCCGGACAGAAGCGGATCGTCAACGGGCTCGGGCCAAGCCAACTCCTCGTCATCCCACCGGTCGAATAGGCTCAGTCCATCGAACGCAAGGCACTGAATCGGAATTCGAAGGAATTCCGCGGTCAAACGTGCGTGATGGGCGTCAGTATCGGGAATCAGCGATTCGTAAGTAATTGTGTAGGCGCGCAAGTCCGCCGCCCCGCCTGGGCTTGTCGAAAGCTCCTGAGCGGTTGCTGCAATGGCGCCGGAGTCCAGTCCGCCGCTCAAAAGGAGTCCGGCCCGGTCTGTGCGGAGGCGATCGGCCACCGCGGCCTGCATCAGAACCTGGAAATGTTCAACGTATTCGTCCGCGTGGCGATACCGAATCCGGCCGTCGATCGGCGCCGTCCAGTAGCGGCGGATGCGAGTTCCTTCTCTCGAAACTGTCATGCAATGCGCCGGAGGCAGGCGATGAATATCGCGAAACGTCGTCGTCGCCGCGTCACAGTTCAAGCCAAACAGCAGGAAATCCGCGATGGCCGCCTCATTCAACTCGCCGGAAATACCCGGATGCAGCCTCACGCATTTGAGAGTGTTGCTGAAGAGGAAAAGCTCGCTGAGCTCCGCGTAGTAGAACGGCTTAATTCCGAAATGGTCGCGCGCGCAGAAGAGCTGCCGTTGCCGCACGTCCCAAATCGCAAACGCAAAATCGCCGCGCAGGTGTTGAACGCATTCCTCACCCCAGGCGGCGTAGGCGTGCAGAATTAATTCGGGATCCGTTATGGGGCGGTGAACCTTTCGGCCCTGCGTCTCGAGCTCTGAGAGCAGTTCCGTCCGGCAATCGAGACGGATATCGGCTGTGATCCAGAACCGCCCTTCGAGGCCGGCGGGTTGGCGTTCATTCAGGGATTCGCGCGTCGTCCGCAACAATGTGTGACCGAAGCCGACGGGACCGTCCGACCAAACCTCGCGCGCGTCCGGGCCTCGAAAGGAGAGGAATTGAGCGAGAAATTGAAGCAGCGCGCGATCGGCAGGCGCTCCGTCCCGATTGAAAATGCCAACGATGCCGCTCAACGGATTTGCGTCTCCATGGATGTGATTGCGCCATCGAACGGCACGAAGTGAAGATGCGTGTCGCCTGTGTCGTTCAATACCGTGCCCCCAAACTCGACCCACGCGTGCGCCTCAAAAGAGTTTGCTTCCTTTCGAGCGCCGAAGCGCAATTCGGCGGCTATTCCGCGCCGGCGAAGTAGCCATCGCAGCACCAGGGATTGCTCGAGACAATTCACACGAAAAAAAAGATGCCGCGCCGCAGCGCTCTCCATCCGCCCAATCATGCGAGCAGAATCGATCATCGATGAATCCGCCGCGGCCGTGTTGGAAGAGGCTTTCGAAGGCGCCAGAGAATCCAGCACCGCTTCCCACCGGCGAAATCCGGCAGCGCGCAGACCCACCCATGTTGCCGCGAGCGCCGCAGCAGACTCCAGAACGACTCTTTGCTCGGATCGGCTCAGGCGCCGAAACCTGCGTAAGGTCTCCATCGTCGCTTTCAACCCGAAACCTCGTAGAAAGTCGTACGACTCAGTCGTGAAGGCCCTTGGGCTGGGGTTGGCGTGTCCTTGAGGGCCGAAAAGGAACGTCCGGTAGGAACATTATTCAAATTTATTGAACCGATACGTCTTGCACCTCGATCAGTCCTTCGGCCCGCATCTTCTCGAGCAACTCAAGGAGATCCATCTCGCAACGCTTCGTTTCCACTTCGTACTCATCGATCAAAGCGTCGCGAAGCTCAGTGATGCTCTTGGGCTGCTGCAACAGATTCCACACCCGCGCCCCAACCGGATTCATTCCGTAATAGACGCTGTTTTTGAGATTTAGGATGGCTGACTCTTCACCGAGCGGACACGATACCTGCTCCCGGGTCGCCACGACAATCGAATGCACTGAGAGAGTTGCGTCCATTTAGCCGCGCACAACCTTCAGGGCAGCGTAGGATCACGCGCCGTTGTTCCGGCGAGTTCGAGCCGCGGGAATCTGCGAGCCCCTCAGTGATTCACCACGCGCCCGGGAACATTCTACCGGGACTTCTCGCGTCCGGCAATGACGGAACTGGATTCGCATTGTCAAATTCGGTTATAAGGGCCTTAGATGCCGGAGCACACACTTTCCGTCGAAGCCCTTGAAAAGTATTTTCCCCCGGCACTTTCCGGCTGGCGTGCGCTGCTTCAGCCAGTTGCGAGGCCCACGCAGCGTGCCCTGGCGGGCGTATCATTTACGGTAGATCGCGGCGAAGCGGTGGCGCTCGTAGGACCCAACGGCGCCGGAAAATCCACGCTCCTGCGAATTCTCGCCACTCTGATTCTTCCCACGCGAGGCCGGGCGACCCTCGGTGGATTCGATGTGGAGCACGACGCCGCTCGCGTGCGGCGGCAATTCGGCTATCACACCGGAGGGGATGAAGGATTTTATGGACGGCTCACGGCGCGGGACAATCTCGTATTTTTTGCCGCGATGAACAACATCACGGGACCCGAGGCCAGCGAGCGCATATCACGCGTGGCCGGATGGATGGGCATCGGAGGCGAGCTCGAACGCCAGGTGCGCACATTCTCGTCCGGAGTTTCCCATCGTCTCGGCCTCGCCCGCGCACTGCTCCACGGTCCGGCCGTGCTTCTTCTCGACGAGCCAACGCGGAGTCTTGACCCGCTTGCCGCCGCCGATTTTCGCCGCCTGCTGAAAGAGGATCTTGTCCGTGGGCGCGGCACGACGCTGCTCTTCGCGTCACACACGCTGACCGAGATCGAGGAAATTGCCGACCGCGTGGTCCTTCTCGAGGAAGGCCGCATGATCGCCTGCGATTCGCCGCGCGGCCTGCGCGCTTCGACCGGCGCGGCGACGCTCGAAGGCGCGATCGCACGGCTTACGCGCCACCCTGTCGCGGCAGAGGCGCTGCCGTGACCATCGCGCACACGCTGCGGAAGATTGCCGCCTTTTTCTGGCGCGATCTCGCCATTGCCCGCGGATACCGCGGCGCGCTGGTGCTCGAAACGCTCGAATCACTCTTCGGCGTTGCGACGTTTTATTATCTTTCGCGGTTCGTACAAAGCCCGGAACTGGCGCGCGAATTGCCGCCCGGCAGCAATTACTTTGCGTTCGCGCTCGTGGGTTTTGCGTTCTTCGATTATTTGAGCGTGTCTCTCAGCGCGTTCGACTTGAGCCTCGAGGAAGCGCGCCAAAACCGCACGCTTGAGGCGCTGCTTGTCACTCAGACGCCGCTTCCCGTGATTCTTGCGGGCTCGGCCATCTATCCCTTTGTGGCGCTGGCATTGCGAACTTGTGTCTACCTTGCGTGGGGGGCGCTGCTCTTCGGCTTCGCGCCCCGCGGAGCGAATTGGCCAGGCGCCTTGCTCATTCTCCTCGCATCCATCCTAGCGTTCGCCGGGCTGGGAATACTGTCGGCGAGCTACTCGGTCCTCTTCAAGCGTGGAAATCCTGCAAAGTGGGTCGTGCTCGGAGTTTCGGGCCTCGTCGGCGGGATGATGTATCCCGTCACGATCCTTCCTCAGCCGTTACAAATGCTTGCGCGGCTAGTTCCAGTCACGTATTCGCTCGAAGGAATGCGCGCAGCTCTTTTGAGCGGCGCCGGCTGGAGCGAGCTCTGGCCTTCGCTCGTTGCGTTGCTTATCTTTGCTGCGATTCTGCTTCCGCTTTCGTTTGGCATTTTTGCGTGGGCCCTCCGCCGGACGAAGATCACCGGCACGCTTACGCATATTTGAAGGGCATTCAGGAGAGAATCGCTCGTGAGTCAATCAAACAAGCAGTAGCGGAGAATGCAGTAGAGCGCCACGACGCCGTCGCGCCAGGTGATTTTTTTTCCCTCATCATAGGTCCGGCCCGAATAGGAGATGGGCACTTCATAAACGCGCCATTTGCCTTTGGCAATTTTCGCCGTCACTTCAGGCTCGAATCCAAAGCGATTCGACCGCAGGTGGATGCCCTCGATCACTTCGCGGCGGAACACCTTGTAACATGTCTCCATGTCCGTGAGCTTCAGGTTCGTGATCATGTCCGAAAGCAGCGTGAGGAATTTATTGCCGACGTAGTGCCAGAAAAAATGTACGCGCTGCGGCCCGCCCAGGAACCGTGAGCCATATACAACGTCGGCGCGTCCATCGAGGATCGGCTCGAGAAGTTTCGGATAGTCTTTCGGGTCATACTCCAGGTCGGCGTCCTGCACGAGCAGGATGTCCCCGGACGCTTGCTTGAACCCGCGGCGCAGAGCCGCGCCTTTGCCCTGATTCTGCTCCTGGAAGAAGAAGTTTATCTTGTCGAGACGGAGTTTCCCCCGGCTTTGCGCGGTTCCCGTATCATGCTGTCCAGCCGATTGTCGTGTCTGAAATTCCTGGAGAAGCTGGCGCGTCCCGTCGGTTGAGGCATCGTCAACGACAATGACTTCGTCGGCGTAGCCGGAATCCTGCACGCGCCGTAGCACTTCCTCGATAAACGCGAACTCGTTGTAGACTGGAATGATTATGGACAGCCGCAATTTCTTCGCAGCTTGGCCAGACGTAAGTTCCACCGCGCTGTCCCTCTCTACGTCGCCGGATTGTGCGCGCGCGACTATCACAACAAGCACGAAGATAGCATGGGCCGCGGGTCGAGGGAATTCCTTCTCCGTCGATGCCGCACTTGTGGACCGGGCCGCCGTACAGTAAAGTTTTTGCCCGGCTGTCAGGACGCCGCGAAATGAAAGTCCCTTTACTCGACCTGAAAGCGGAATACGAAGATTTGCGGGATGAGATTCTACCGGCGCTCGACCGCGTCTGCCGGAAGGCCGCCTTCATTCTGGGTGAAGAGGTTGAAGCGTTCGAGAGGGAATTTGCTTCTTATTGCGGCACGAAGCATTGCATCGCTCTCAGCAATGGCACCGCCGCGCTTCATCTCGGTTTGCTGGCGCTGGGCGTTCAACCCGGCGATGAAGTCATCACGAGCCCGAACACTTTTCTTGCTACGGCCGAAGCGATCACGTACTGTGGCGCGCGGCCAGTCCTGGTGGATATCGACCCCGCGACGGCAAACCTCGATCCGAAGCAGATCGACCGCGCCATCACGCCGCGCACTCGCGCCATTCTCCCGGTTCATCTCTATGGCCGCCCGGCGGATATGGATGCGATCCATTCGATTGCAGACCGGCACAACATCCGCGTCCTCGAAGATGCGGCTCAGGCCCATGGGGGGCGCTACCGCGGACGCCGGGTTGGTGGTCTTGCCCGCGCGGCAGCGTTCAGCTTTTATCCTACGAAAAACCTGGGCGCGTACGGCGAAGCAGGCGCTCTGACAACCGACGACGATCAAATCGTTCGCTATGTTCGCGCTGCACGAACGCACGGTCAGACGGCGCGTTACGAACACGAATTCGTCGGATACAACTACCGCATGCACGGGTTTCAGGGCGCTGTCCTGCGCGTCAAGCTGCGCCGTCTGGAAGCCTGGACCGCGAAACGCCGAGAGATTGCGCGCGAATATCAACGCATGCTCTCCGGCGCTCGCCTGGAAATGCCGATGGATGATCCCCGCGACGAGTCTGTCTATCACCAGTTCGTGATCTACGTGAGCAATCGCGGCGCGGTTGCCGCGCAACTCGCTGCTCGCGGCATCGAAACGGCAGTGCATTACCCAACGCCACTCCACCTCCAACCCGCCTATTCTTCGCTCGGCTATCCTCCGGGAACTTTTCCGCACACGGAAAGCGCCTGCGAGCGTGCGCTGAGCCTGCCCCTCTTCCCGGGACTCGCATCGGAACAATTCAACTTCGTTGCAAATTCCGTTGTCGAAATTGTAGGAAAAAAGTAGGGAGCGATCGGTAGTCGGCCGATTCAGGTAAACGGAGGGGGAAATTTTTCTTGTGCGAGTGCCTAAGTGCCCGAGGTGTTCGAGATTGCCTTGTTCCGCGGCGTCGGCGTCTCCGTGACATCGCGAGCCGGACCGGGTGTGAAACCCGGAACCCCGGCAGGATTCGTCGTGCGATCGCGCAACAACTCGGACAACCCGTCGAATACCTTTGAGCAGGAATCGCGAAGTGACTGTTCGGCGGAACGGGTCAGCGACTCGATCGTGTTTTGACCGTGTTCGTTGAGCCGGCGGACTGAGGAAACCATCCATGAATCGCCGGAGGTTTGCAGGCGTTCCTGGTATTTCTCCGCGGCGTCCGCGCTCATTCGTTCGAGGCTCGCGAGCCATTCGTTCTGGTGAGTTTCGCGCTCGGCATGGTATCCGTTCAGAGCAGTTGCGAATTCGGCCGCGAGAGCGCTCCGGCCTTCGGCCATGCTCGCTTCGAGTTGCGAAGCCATCTGGGCCCGGAACCACTCGAGTGAACTTCCCGCACTCGCTTCGAGGTTGCGCAGAAGATGATTCGCAGAACGCTCGAGTTCCTCCGCGCGCTCCTTCAGCGCGTGCCGGCTCGCATTCGTGAACAGCTGCGTCTCCTCCTCGGAGACTCCGCGCAGAACGTGGCCGAACGACGCGGCCGCAACTACGGCAGCCTCTTCGAACTGCGAGCGCGTGCGGCCGACGAGTTCGCCGGAGATGCCGTCGAGCTGTTGCTGAATCTGCGCGACGTGCACGGAGGACTGTCCCGCGAGCTGCGCCTCGTACTTTTCGGCCGCTTCGGCCGTCTTTGAGTCGAAGCCGCTTCCTGCCGCCGCCAGCGCCTGTTCCACCTGAACCTGCAATCGCGCACGCGCCTCCTGCTGAAACCATTCCGAAGCACGGCTGATGGATTCCGCGGTCGCATGCGATGCGCGCACTCCGCTTGCGTCCAATTCTTCGCTCCACTTCGCCAGGGCTTCCACCCGCGCCGCCTCGAAATCCGTATGAAGGCCAGCGAGCGTCGCGGATATTTGCGATGCCACTTCGCGCTGGTTATTTTCCGAAACCTGGCGCAGCCGCTCACGGTGCAGCCGCAGACTCTCTTCTACTTGCACTTCGCGCGCCGCGAGCTCTCGAAGCAGTTCGGGGACGTGCTCGACGTGCGGCGCAAGTTTCGATTCTACCTCCGCGACGGTCCGATCGACGAACTGCCGGCCGAGCGTTTCGAGCGACGGCGTCACCCGTTGCGAAATGTCAGCAACGATGCCTGCCGCGCGATGATTCATCTCCGCCGTATGTGCATCGAGAATTTTTTCGAGACGCCGGTGCAATTCATTCAGCGTGTCGTGGGTGGCGGCCTCTAATTGTCCGGAATAATCCTTCATCCGGCCCGCCGCGTGCTCGATCTCGGCGAGCGATGACCAGCCTCGCGCCACTTCCTGATCGAGCGACGATTTAATCTCGGCCAGCGTCTCGCGCGCTTCCTCAGAAGATTTTGCGAAGGGTTGGCGCAGCTCGGCGAACCGCTCGGTCATCTTCTGTTCG
The DNA here is from genome assembly GCA_049592615.1 of Candidatus Acidiferrales bacterium. GTDB lineage: Bacteria > Acidobacteriota > Terriglobia > Acidiferrales > UBA7541 > Palsa-295. The sequence continues at coordinate 1,837 of JBAWGF010000027.1, read as the reverse complement.
GCGCTGCGCAGAATATCCCGCGAGCGTTCGGACAATTGTTCGGCCAATCTCTGCAGGTTGCTGTCGAGCGACGACTGCAAAAGCTCATTCCACTGCGCCTGCGCCACAGTCATCTCGGACGCAAGGCGCTGTCGCCAGCTTGTTGCTGCGCTTTCCGCGGCCGCGATATCTTCCTTGGAAATCTCGACCGGATGTTTGGAGGCGTGTGCCACTCCGGCTGCCTCCATCTGCAGTCGCGCCTGGGCGATGCGGTTTACAGATTCGTGCACGGCCTCATTTTCTGCGCGCAGCGCCAGAGCCTTGTGGTCCAGCTCTGCCATTAAAGCGCGCGCCCGCCCGAAATTCTCCTCGAACTCGGACTTCAGCCCCGCGAGGAATTCCTCCTGCCGTGCGCCTAATTGAGCAGTGAACTGTTCCCGCGCGCCGCTTTGCACCCGCTCGAATTCCTCTTTCCATCGGCGGAAAAACTCATCGGCGGTCGCCGAGCGCTTCTGCTCGATTTCCTCCGCGGCTCGCCGAATCTCCTCGTGGGCGCGGGAAGCCGCCGTCTCGACGGCCTGCCTCGCATGCCGTTCGAGCTCCGCGCGCAATTCGCGAAGGAGCGGGCTGTCGGCCGCCGGCGTAAATTCAAAAGAAAATGGCGCCTCCGGAGTCGACGGCGACTCCGGAGATGGATTCGACATGTCGGTCATCAGTTTTTCCATGAATTGAGCAAGAGTCGCTGGAATCGTGCCGGCTTCGGAACTTTCCGCGATCCGCAATTCCCGTCGAGCGGCATAGCTCGCGGGTGAAGAAAGCGAAGCATCCGCCGGAGTCCAATCGGCGGGCGGGGAGACGACCCCCCAGATATTCGACGGGCTTTCCAGTTCTACGCCGATCTGGAAGAGTTCGCGGACCGAGTGCGGCCGTTGAATCCAGGCGACCCGCGCGCGCACGTTATGCCTGTCCGAGGTTTGCGGCAGCTCGAGCGTGACCCACGTATTCTTTGGAAGGTGGCGTTTGGAAGCGTAGCGGCATCCGTGGAGATTGAAAGCCAGCGTCGAGGTGCGTTCCTCAAACGGCTGGCCGAGCAGGTCCACACCGCGCACGATCAAAGGCAGGGATTCGGAAACTCGTTCACTGCGTCGGCGCTGTGTGCTGGGCTGGGTCGAATCCACTTCCGGCACCGTATTCCTCGCAATTGCTGGGCAGAGGATAACACTGTCGCGCCTGCGGGTCGAGAGGTGACGCGAATGCGTCGAAAACCGAGCGGAGGAGATATGGCGCCATCCGCGGCCCCCGGAGGGTCAAGAGTGGCGCCCGCAGAAATTAAACTACTTCTTCTTTTTCTTACCGACGGTCGTTTCTTGGCCGCCCGCGAGGGCGTTCAGCCCATCGAGCGTCTCTTTGCACATCTTGGCGTACGGGCCGTTCGGGTCCACATCGATGCACTTTTGATACGCTTCCTTCGCGCCGTCCGGAATGATGTAAATCAGCTTCTCGCCCTGCTGCTTCGAATCGATATTGGCTGCATACGCTCCGCCGAGCAGATACCAGGTCTGCGCATCTTTCGGATCCGCCTGGGACGCCTTTTGAAGCGGCACAACGGCATCTTTGGGGCTCTTGTTCGTGAGGACGATCCCGAGATTCTTCCAGCAACCGGCGCCGCCCGCCGCATCCAACGCGATGGCTTTCTCGCAATCCGAATTTGCCTCCGCAAGTTTAGCTTCCGCTACTTTCGGATCTTTCTGCGCGGTCGCAGCCTTTGCAAGACTCGTGCTCAGGCCCGTGTAGTAATTCGCCTGCGGCTTGAGTTCCACTGCTTTTTGGTATGCTGCGATCGACTCGTCGTACTTGC
>JBAWGF010000026.1:0-2568 GCA_049592615.1 Candidatus Acidiferrales bacterium | reverse complement strand
ATGGCCGAACAACGCGCTCTCGGGAATTTCGACGCGAGGCTGGCCGGTGCCTCTGCCCCGCTGGTGTTTGTTCTCACGAGCATCGTCTGGCGCGAGGCATGGAAATATCAGGATCGAGCGTATCGGTATTGCCTGCACGACATGGGACACGCCTGGGAGTCGCTCGCGCTTGCGGCCCGGGCGATGGGATGCGAAAGCTTCGCGCTCGGCCGTTTCTCAGATGACGAAGTGTCGGAATGCTGCCACTTGAATGAAGATGAATGGCCGATGTTGATTGTCGCGCTTCGCGGCCAATCCATTCCTGTGAGCGCGCAGGATGCAGCCGAGACGCAGTTTTTTGGTGGTCAGCCGAACACACTTTCCGATGAGCAAATATCCTATCCGCCGATCGACACAATCCACGCCGCTACAAAAACCCTCTCTGAAACAATCTCGCCCTCGCTTGCTCAGCCCAAGCCAATCATTCGCGGCGAAATCAAGCTGCCGGCTCCGGTGTCCACAGATCGCAGCTTCGGCGATGTCGTTCGCACCCGGCGCTCCGCTCTCGACTTCAAGGGCGGGATTGAATCAATGTCCCTCGCGCAACTCGCGACGATCCTTGCAGCGACAGCGGAACCGCTCTTCGCCGATTTCGCCGCGCGCCGCTTCGTCCAATTGTATTTGTACGTTCACCGCGTCGAAGGCCTGGCGTCCGGCGCGTACCGCTACTGGCCGGAGCACGCGGAATTGGAAATGCTCAAGCAGGGAGACCAGCGCCTTGTCGCCGCCGCGCTGAGTCTCGGGCAAGATCTCGCAGGGAACGCTTGCGTAGCGTTCTCGATGATCGGCGATTTTGAGAACGCCACCCGCGTGTACGGCGATCGTGGCTACCGCTACGTTCATTTCGAGTCGGGCGCGATCGGTCAGCGCATGTATCTTGCGGCCGAGGCTCTGGGTCTTCGCGCCACGGGCATCGGCGCATTTTTCGACGATCCCGTGCACGAGTATCTAGGCCTCGCACCAGCACAGGGACAAGTCGTCTATCATTTCGCAATCGGCCACGCTGTTCCCGATCCTCGCCTGGAGGCATGAAGCGAAATAATTGGCATCCTGGTGCATGGCGACAACCCACGTCAGCTTTCGCAAAATTGGTGCAGCGGCAGTCGGGGCGAAAGCGCTGGAATTAGAAATTGAAGCGGTAACCGAGGATCATCTTGGCGATCAGGCCCTCGGTCGTGGGCGTGAAGCCCCAGCCCAGACTGAGATTGATCTCCCACTGCGGCGCCAGGTTCAAATCAATGGTGGGGAAAAGCTGGTGTTGCTGCTGTCTCAAGGGATCGAAGCCGCCTATAGGACCGAGCGCACCGTAATACTCCGCTCCAATGGCGACCTTTGGCGTGAGGTCGTAACTGACTTTGAAATTCGGCGAAAACTCTAGGCCGTGGCCGTGGTTTGCGCCGTGGATCGACAAGTCCATCGTCGGATTGAACGATAGATACCATCGGCGCAGCTTCTTATCCACGATAGGCCGAATCTCCCACGTCCATGTGTCCACCGAATAGACGCGGCGCTGATAACCGATCTCGTTGGAGATACTGAGGCCGACCGGCCAGTGCCACTGCTCGGGAACGGCGAAGCGTGGACGGACGTGGTCGCCGACCCAATCCCAGCCCTGGCCGGAATGCGACGAGGTGAAAATATAAAAGCCGCATTCAAACCAGGGAGTGAATCCATGGGTGATCTCGATGGTTTCGTGCTCCGCGTGGTTGTCGGGATACACGCCGTCCACAACCGCTTTGAAGCCATGAATGGTGAAGTTGCTGTGCAGCTCGACCATGGTGTGACCGGGTTCGACCAATTCTGAGCCGTAAACCTGAATCTCATAGTTGTCCTGGGCGCGTGCGGAGGTTGCGAAGAAGCTCAATGAAAGAAGTACGAAGGCCAGAGCGGCGCCGCGGCGTCCGAAAAGACCCCGCGCAGCGTCAGGCATGCATTTGAAAATCAGTGCGGAAAAGATCGCCCTGCTCCCGTGTTCGAAGCCGCCGAAAGGTTAATTCAGCCGAGGGCTCCACAGCAAGGCTCCAAGATTCTGGCGTTGAGTAGTCCAACGATTTGAGTCCCTAGACGCAAAGGCACCTCTCGTGCAAGAGCCTCCGCCTAACTCCCGATTAGTCGTATTGCCGGACAAGTTGTCTCTGGTCCAGAAACCAGCGCGTGGCGAGTGACAAACGAGATTCCGGACAGGCGGTCGGCGACTCGGAAACGGACCCAAAATCCACACACACGATCCCTTGAAATTGGTTGCCACTTCTAATACGGTAGATTGCGGGTTATGCGCACCACCGAAAAGAGTGGCTCTAGGCCAGGGACGCAGCGTGACGTTGCGCGCGCGACCGCCGCAGCGCGTGCTCGGCAGGAGTCATTTCAGCCCGTCAGTCAATGTCAGACTGAATCGGGCGTAACTCTCACAAAACACTCGACCGGCGCCCTTCCAGCCCGTCACAAAATTCGACCTACAATATGCGCACCTTTTGGTGGTGAAAAGCTCCCGAAACGTTCGTCCTGGAACATTGTGGCTTGGGATGGCGG
>JBAWGF010000025.1:0-1553 GCA_049592615.1 Candidatus Acidiferrales bacterium | reverse complement strand
ACGATGGCATTGAGATGATCGTTGTCGCCCGCGAGGAGAGTCTTCGTCTCGAGGTCGGCGACGTATGCGTCGGCGGATACCAGCTCTTTCGCGAGATCTTCAAGGATCGAGGCGCGCTGCGCGTCGTCCGATTCTTCCTGCGCGAGGTGGAAATACGTTTCGACGTCGCTCATCCTGCGGTCGAGCGTCTCCTCGCCGCCCACGCGGGCTTCGAGACGTTTGCGCTCTTGCAGGAGCGCCTGCGCCTTTTGCTGGTCCTGCCAAAAATCGGGAGCGTTTATTTTTTCTTCGAGCGAGGCGAGCTGATTCCGGGCCGCGGGTGCGTCAAAGATAGCTCCGCACGAGCTGCATGCGTTTGTTCAACTCGTCGTAGCGCTGCTGGAGATCTTCGATGTGTTCGGCCATGCTTGAATTCTACAGGCGAAAATGGAAAAGAGAAAATGGAAATTCGACAAAACTTTCACTTATTGGTTCGCCTTGATTTCTCGCATAATCTAATCACATATGAACGTGTTGCGCTGGATAACGGAAAAGCTCGCTTGGAGACAGAGGTCCGAGCCCATTCCGGATTTGTACGCCATGATGCGTGAAGCCTCCACTCGAATCGCCGCCAAGGAATACGCGCAGGCACAGCAAATCCTCACTACTGCGATAAAATTCCGCGATCAGATTAACGATCCAGTGGCGATCGACTGGATCTTGCGGACGCTAGGCTCGACATGGCTTTTTCAGGGACTATTTGTGGAGCAGATCGCATTCTTCACCGAATACTTGAGGCGTCATCCTAGCGATATGGCGGCGTACCACGAACGCGCGACAGCGCTCTGGTACCTGGGGAAACTTCAGGAATCCATTCGCGATTATTCTCGTGCGCTTGAACTGAAGCCAAGTGATGTGGAGTCGCTTTCCGGTCGAGGGCAGGTACTTGCAGAAATCGGTGATAGTCAACAAGCTTTGAGGGACCTCGATGTCGCGTTGGAGCTTTTAGGGGCAATTCCGAAATCCGATGAGAGGTGGCGTGAATGGAGCAAACATACGGAGGCGTTTATCCGCAGGGGACGGGGCGTCGCATATGGCGGGTGGACGCAAATTCGACAAGCTATAAACGAATTTGACGCCTCGATTGCCCTGAGCCCTGAGAACGCGTGGGTCTACTACAGCAGGGCGCAGGTTTACGATCGCATCCGAGACGACAATAGGGCGTTGTCAGACTATCGCACGGCCCTCGCAAAATCCGAACCGCCATTGACGCCTGTCCAGAAAGAGAACGCTCGCGCAAGACTACAGAGTTTGTCGGCCAATGAACACTCATAGCCTTGTTCTTTGAGCTTGTTTGTAAGCAAACAGTCCAGTCGTGTTCTCCGAGAAGCGCAATTCGAATTTCAACGGGGGATCAGGCGGATCGCGCATTGCGGCTAACCGCGAACGCAACCATCACGATCGACATGATGACGCACAGCCAGCAGAACCAATCACCGAAGCGGGCGTACGGCGTCAAGTCGCTGCGAAAATCGTACGGGGCGTCCAGCTCGCCGCGAACGTCGGTCGCAAGG
>JBAWGF010000024.1:0-6377 GCA_049592615.1 Candidatus Acidiferrales bacterium | reverse complement strand
GTGTTATCTATATGGCTTGCTATCAATACCTTAGCAGGCAGTACGTCGGTACCGGTGGCGTTTAAGGACGGGTACTGCGCGAATGTGACTTTTACTCTACTGCGCGCCGAAGACGGCACGGCTAGTCTAAATACCTAGGCGGAGCCCCCGGCACCGGGCAAATTCCGGGCGAGGCTCCTGATCTAAACTGACGGGCGTCGCGTGGCGACGTAAGGGGTCCATCTAAAGTGAGCGATTCGACGAGCTTCCCGCTCCCTGGCGCTAACCAGGGGCAGAATCTTCCAGCCGACTTTGACGCGGCCGCAGCCGCCGCTTCCGAAAAATCACACACTCCGGAAAATTCACCGGAATCCGAACCGCGCGCAACGAACGATGCAGCGCCCTCGGCCGAACAATCGGCCTGCGCAAAAGCGTCGCCGCGCGAATCGGGCGTGGACCGTCGGCGCAAGCGTCGCGCGCTGATCTCAGCGCCGGTGCGCGTCCGCGGACTGCACTGCACCGACGGCGGCCCGGACGAAATCTCGACCACGATTGACGTCTCGCGCATCGGCGTGCTCTTCCTCACGCAGTTCGCCGATTACAAGCGCGGCATGGAAGTGGTCGTCACATTTCCCTACAGCAACGCGCCGACTGCGATTCACGCCGAGCAGCCCGGCCGAGTGGCGCGAATTGTCGAACTGCCCGATGGGCGACGCGCCGTCGCGATCGCGCTGGGCGCAGGAATTACCGAAGACTTGATGGTGGACGCAGGCGGTCGCGAGATCGTGGACGCCGACGGGCGCGATTTGGTGGATGCAGGCGGGCGCCAGCTCGCCGTGGAATCCGCGCCAGCTGCGGCGGGGCCCGCGCTGGGCACGGTGCGGCCGCTCGTGCTGGCTGTGGATGCGGACGACATGGTCCGCAACTCGCTGAAAATCTTTCTGACGAATGAAGGCTACGACGTCATCGCGCTGAATAACTGCCCCGACGCGTATGAAGTCCTGAAAATGTACACGCCCGCACTGGTGATCGCCGAAGTCGAGGGCGAAGGCTTGCCGGGATTCGCGCTTTGCGCGCACGTGAAAGAGACGCCGGGCCTGCGGCGGATCCCTGTCGTGCTCACGACCAGCTCCGGATATCCGAGCGATTACTCGAACGCGCATTCGCTCGGCGCGGTCGTCTGCATGGCGAAGCCGTATAAACAGGAACGCCTCGGCCACGTCGTGCGCCTGCTCGCGCCCCAACCGCAGTGGAAGCTCGAACCCGCGCCCGCGCCGCGCGCCTCTGCATGCACGAATGGCGGGGCGAATGCCGCGAAATGCCGCAACGGCGGCGATTCCGCTTCGACGAAACGCTGGCGATTTCGCTTCTCCTGAATCGCGCGCGCCCGCAACCTGTCCTTCCAGCCAGTGTTAACGCCGAAGGCGCATGTGGCACTCGCCGCGCCGCGCCCGCGCATCTCTTCCCGGTAAAATCAGAGCATGAGCGGCACGATTCCAGATAAGCCTGCGGGCGCATCCGCCGACCTGAACGTCACCGGCGCGCGCCCCATGATCAAGTGCCCGAAGTGCGGGAGCGAGGCGCGCGACATCGCGCGATTCTGCCCGCGCTGCCACGCGACGCTGCGTTATCAATGCCCGTCGTGCGCCCACGAGCAGCGCCAGGGCGGCACGTGCGAAAAGTGCGGCGTTGATTTCCTGAAATACGTCACCGCCGTCGTCACCGCGAAACAGGCCGAGTCCGACATCATCCACGACAAAATCGAAGAGCGCTCGCGGCTCATCAAGAGCATCCTGTGGGTACCCATCACCGGCGGCCTCTCGCTGATTCGCTATTTCTTCGTCCACGGCGAAAGCAAAAAGTAATTCATCGCGCTCCCGCCGGCGCTATTTCAACTTCCGATTCGAGCACCGGAAATACTGCCCGGGCGGATACAATCCCGCGCGGCTGAATTCCCTGCCGGCGGCGCGCTTCACCTCCGCGAACCAGTAATCGAACGTACCTTCGGAAACGCCGACCAGCGAAATCGCGCGGCGGTATTCCACGCCACGCAAAAAATAAATGTTGAACAATTTCAGGCGGCCCTTCCATTCGGCGCGCCGCAACGCGCGGCGCCCGACGCGCTCGAAGTCCGCGATGTACTCGCACGCCCGCGCGCGGTCCGGCCGCCACTGATATCCCGACGACGGCGTCTCGAGATCGAGCGCGCGGACCTGGCCGGTCGCATCCGTGAGCCACTCCTTAAGTCCGCGATAGCGCGCGTGGCAGGCGTCGAATATTTCGGAAGCTTTCATCGCGGGAGCGCAGCGCGCGAATCGGACCACATTGCGCGAGCCGCCATCAATTCTTCTCCCGCGGAGTGTCCGCCCCCGTGAGCCACGCGCCGATTTCCCACACGTCGTCCACGCGCGAGATTTCGTCTTCCACCGCGTCGAGGCACGCCTCGAAACATTCGCGCCATCCGGCCATGTAGCCGCGGGCGTACTCTTCGGCCAGGCGCTGGCGCTCGCGTTGCGTGCGCTGCATCTCGAAAACTTCCGCGCACTCCATCCCGGGTGCGCGTAACGCGACGCGCAAGCGGTAACCGAAGTCACGCAGAGCTCGCAGTATCCAATGCAGTGGCGCCGGAAAATAAACGCCCACTCGCCGGCGCGGCTCGTACCACGCCATTTGATATCCGCGCGGAACGATTCCGCCGTGGCCCACTTCCCTGCGAAATGTTGAAAGCGTTTTCATCAGCGTCGCACCTCCGGGCCGGCGCCCACGGCGAGTTCGCGCTTGACGGCTTCGTCACGATCCATGCGAAGCAGTGCGCGGCGAATGTATTCCGCATACGAAGCCCCGCTCGACGGCGCTCGCGGGTCGATGGAATTTATTTGTTGAGGATTTTGTTTGGGGCGTTGCGGTTGGGTTGGAATTTGACCTTGCACTGAACCGGCAGGGGTGGATGTTGCTCTTTCTTTTTTATCGGCTAAAGATGAACTACATATCCGGCCCGCAACTTGCTCGCGCGAAATATGATAGCTCGCATTCGCTACGCGGTTTTGCGGTAGCCCCCACGCATTTTCGCGTACGCGCTCCGCGGACTTGCGGAGGCCCTGTGCAAATTTTTTTGCCTTCATGATGCGAATTGCGATTCCGCCCGGCAAAGCGTCGGTCTGGATGTAACCGCCGCGGCGAAGCGTCCGCATCCAGGCCTCGAGCGTCCGCCGATTGAAGCCCGTCTCTTCCTCGATTTCACGATAGCTGACCGGCTTGCCGCCCAGCACCCAGCCGATCCCCTCCGACTGGTGCGTCTGGCGAAGCACCAGCCACCCGTATAGCCACACGGCCGCCCCCATCCGTGCGTAGTGCTGCGCTTCGAAGAGGACCCCGCGCAGTCCGGCGTTATAGTCTTTTCCTCGCATTCGGCCTGTTCAGGAGGGAGATTCAGCCCCGCGCATCAGCAGGCTCCGCAGTAGGGGATGCGTACTTCTACGTATCCGCCTGGCACGTCATCCCGAATTTCAAGCCTCGTGACCAGCCTAATGGGACGCCGGTCCTGGCAGAACCCGCACACTGGCTCGCCCCTCAAGTTCTGGTACGGTTGAAGCCCCACCTGCGCGTCGCGGACCTTTCGCGCGAAACCCCAGCGTTTCCTATTCGCTAGCTCCCGCTCTCGGTTGACTGGATCGGCGCGCCACCGGCGCATGTATCTGCAGTTGTTAGCCCTTCGCCTCGCCAGCTCCGCTTCGTCTCCTGCACATCTCTCCGATGAATTTGACCCTGTCCTCCCCTGGTGCACGGCGCCTCCTCGCGATCAGAAAGTCACCCTCGTACTTTTACGGACTCCGAATCTCTTATGCGTGGTTGTGCTATCGACCGCTCCCGTCAAGACGGAAATGTCTCAATCGATCAGCGATTCGGCCCGCCGGTGCATCCAAGCGAAGACCGGCAGGCACACCCGCCCCCACGACGCAAACGAATTGATGTATGGTTACCCTTGAGTTATCTATACTCTATGGTAATATCTCTGCGACCTTTCTTTCCTCCTCCCTCTCGGGATCGACAGGCACGGAGAAGACCCCATGAGTTCAGCCCAGCCGCCAATCGAATACATGCTCACGTCGTCGAAAGCGTCTCTCGAGAGCTTTGAGCTGTCTCGTCTGAACCGGGTCGCAAATCTCCGCAAAGAATTTCGCGGACTTCTCGACGAATGGATCGAAGCCGAAATCGAAGCGCGATTGGCTCGCTGGTTCCTCGATTGTCGCCGCGCCCAGGATGCCGACCCACATTCGCTTGCCTCGGAATTGACCGAGTCGATTCTCGACGAAGCCCTGGACTCTGCGCTTCCCTCATCGACGGAAATCAGCTTGCCGGCCTCGAATAATTCCCTCTCCGTTGAGGTTCGCCGAGATCAGGTTGATTTCGGACCACAGCTCGCTCTTCATCTGGAATCGCGTGCATCTCACCCTTCATCGGAAATTCCTGCCGTGGAAATAAACGCGAATTCATTCGAAGGATCCGTTCCCCATTGCCGATCGATGAACCACGAAATTGCTCTCGCTGCATTGCACTCGCTCGAATATCTTTCGCTCCGGCGTGCCAAGGTGGCCGGGCGCTGTTCCGCCGATCCGCCCGCAAGATCCCAAAGAAATGAGCACCGGAAAAAGCAACCGAGAGTCGCAGGGTCTGCAACTTCGCCGCATGCCCTGCCGCAACTTGAAGCATTGCAGCCCTCTCTGTTCTCCTTTGATACCGCTCCCCAGCTCCCTCGAGAATCGCTTCAGGATGGCTGCACCGCATCTGCGCCAAATTGCTCCGTTCGCGGTCAGAGTGTTCGATCGGAAACAGCAGCTTCGCATTCCATTGCGCCTTCGAAGGCGCCTCAAGGCTTGCCGGGTTCACATGCACTTCAACTTTCTTTCGATTCCTTCGGCACAGATTCGCAGATCTCGCACAAGCCGTTATTCGATGGGTGCGTCGCACCCGTTGCAAGACTCTCTCTCGGCAGTCCGGGCTCTCTTGCGCAACCAGTGCAGCCGCATGGCATCGATTCTTCGCGGGTGCCCCAAGATTTGCCAAGCGCAGAATCTCTGGAGATTCTCGCCGATTCCTTCGCAGGCGATTCACAGATCTCGCCCGAGTCGTTAACGGACGGTTGCAATTCATCTCTTGCGACACTTTCTCTCCGGAATCACAATTCTCATGTTCATCGCAACAAGAAGCATTCGCCACCTACTTCGCCCGGAAAAACGGCTTTTCACCCTGCCGGACCTGTGCGTGCACCGATCCTTCAGATTCGTCGCTATGCGTGAAGCCCTCTGCTCGCTTTGCAGGCCGCTTTCGAAATGACTCCGATTCACGCTTTCGATCCATCACTGGCGGATTCTTCCGCGGCAATCGTCGCCGCGTCCACGTGCTCATCTCCCGTTCGCGTCGTATTCCTCGCTCCGCTTTTCGACTCACCTTTTGCACTCGGCGCATCCATTCCTAAGATCAACGTCCCCCCTCTCCGCCTAGTCGTCTCTCGTTGCATATTTCGGTTCACCTCTTGCTTTCGCTGCAACTCTCGCTGCACCATCTGCCGCATCGTTAACCGCGTTTGACAATTTTCTCCCCTCGCCCTCTCCTCATCTACCTTATTCCCTAAACATAAAGTATTCATTCCTCCTAGCGAGGAATGAAGAGGCGGTTTGACACGTGTGGGTAGTCGCGAAAGCAATTAAGCATGCTACGCGGAGCGGCGCGAGCGAAGCGGAACAAATTCGAACCCCAGCCAACTCGATTATGATTAGAAGTTATCTCATAAACACATTTAGGGCGTTGCTCGGTTGTAAGTTATGCGAAATGGCGTAAATCCGGTGCATGGACCTTACCGACGCCCAGTGGGCGGTGCTCGAACCGCTTTTCCGTCCGAAGCGGCGGGAAGACGGGCGAGGTCGACCGTGGCAAGATACGCGAGCGGTGCTGAACGGTGTTTTTTGGGTTTTACGCACCGGCGCTCCTTGGCACGATCTGCCTCCTCGCTATCCGCCCTACCAAACCTGTCATCGCCGATTTCAACAGTGGCAGCGTTCCGGGCTGCTGACACAGCTGCTGCAGAAACTGGCCGAAGACTTACGCGACCGCGGGAAGCTCGATTTGAGCGAGTCGTTTATTGATGCCAGCTTCAGTTCGGCGAAAAAAGGGGCTCTGCTGTCGGCCCGACTCGCCGAGGAAAAGGCAGTAAAATCATGGCGATTGCAGACCGCCATGGTCTTCCTGTCGCCGTGCACGTGGCCAGCGCTTCGCCAAATGAGGCAACCCTCGTCGAACTCACGATCGAGCGCCGATTCCTCCGCGAAACGCCCGAACGACTGATCGGAGACAAGGCCTACGACAGCGATCCGCTGGATCAACGAGTGCGCGAACAGTTC
>JBAWGF010000023.1:0-4662 GCA_049592615.1 Candidatus Acidiferrales bacterium | reverse complement strand
CTCATCATCGGCGATTCGGCGAGCCTGCTGAATTCGCAACGCCTGAAGGGAATTCATACGGCGATCAAAAGCGGGATGCTCGCCGCCGAGACGATTTACGAAGCGCTGTGCGCGGGCGACACTTCCGAGAAAAAGCTAGCGGCGTATCAGGCGAAGCTCGAGCAGAGCTGGATCAAGAAAGAATTGTGGGAAGTGCGGAATTTTCATCAGGCGTTTCACGGTGGCCTGTGGAGCGGCCTGGTGCAGGCGGGCATGCAATTTGTGACCGGCGGGCGCGGGCTGGTTGACCCGATGCGCGGCGGTGCAGGGCACAAGGCGAACAGCAATTTGCATCGCGACGGCTCTCTTGTCGATCAATCCACGCGATTCAAGGGCGACGGCAAGCTCACGTTCGACCGGCTTACGGATGTCTATCACTCCGGAACGCGCCACGAAGAAGATCAGCCGTGCCATCTCGTCGTGCTCGAGCCGGACATTTGCGGCGATCGCTGCGTCCGCGAGTACGGGAATCCGTGCCAGTATTTTTGTCCCGCGGCGGTCTATGAAATGGTGACGGAGAAAGGAGCGGCGAAGCTGAAGATCAACGCGTCGAATTGCGTGCATTGCAAGACGTGCGACATCGCCGATCCGTATCAGATTATCAACTGGGTTCCGCCCGAAGGCGGTGGAGGTCCGAACTACGAGGGAATGTAGAGGAATTTTTTAGCCGCAGCCGGTCCCTTCACACGGTTTGGGGCCGCTCGAAGAACCGCCGAATGCATGTCGCAGTCTCGCCCAGAATCCCTGTTTTTTCTGCTGCTGTTTTTTCACCGGCGCCGGATTTCGCGTGGAAGAATGTTGCGCGACCGTTTCAAGGTGCGGCGCATCCACGTGACCTTTGAACTTCCATTCGTGTTCCACGCGCGCGTAGCGGATCAGCACAATCATGTCGGGCGTCGGATCGGGCGGTGGATTTGGCGACGAGGCGGAGAACATCAGCGGCGGTGCGACAACCTTGTACTCCGGAGTCGAACTCGGAGGCGGCGGTGGCGGCGCGGTCTCCTTCGGCGTCGTCTTCATCGGATGCGTGTCGTTCGACTTTGATAGCACGCTGTACTCTACGCTCGGCTCGGACTCTTGCACAGGCGTTGCGGGCGCCGCTTGTGGCGGCTGTTGCGCCGCGGGCTGCGCCTTCACGACGATTGGAACGTCCGCCAGTGGCAGCGCGGGTGGAGGCGAAGTTGGGGCGACGCGCGCTTGCTGGGAATCGCAGCGGCAAGTTCCCGGCGTTCCCGCGACGGGCGAGAGCTTTCCATTGGCAAGGAAGAACTCGCCGGCCTGCGGCACGATGAGTCCCTCGCCCGTGAACTGAGACTCGAGGCGAAGCGCGCCGCTTGCGGCCAGCACGCAAAGTGAGTCGTTGAGTTCAAGACCGATTGTGATGTCGCGAGTCCCGCCGCCGATGCCGAGCGGCGTTGCGACGATCGTCGGAGTGAAGATGCGCAGCGCCGTCGCAGCGGGGAGTTGCACGCGCACGCGGCCGAAGTTCAGCGCCAGCGTGATCGCGCCGCCCGATTGCAGCAGCGTCAGTTTGGCCGGGCCGCAGATGTCAACTTTGCCTCCGGCGAGGAGCATCATCTGCGCGTTGCCGGAATGAACCGTGACGACGCTGCCGTTCATGACGAAGATGCGCGGCGTGGCAGCCGTTGCACCGTTGCCCGCCGCCGACCCGCCTTCAACCGATACGTCCACGCCCTCAACCCACGCGATAGTTCCGGGCGGCGGCTGCTGCGCGCGAAGCAGCGCGGGGCAAGCAAGCAGGATCGCCGGCAGAAGGAATGCAGTTACGAAACGCCAGCGCCGAACGACGGCGATTCCCGTGGACGCGATTTGGTTTTGGGAGGGCATCGAGACGGGCTCGAGGTTCGCCTATACTATACCGCAGTGGACAACCCTACGACACCGGCCGGCACGCAGGCCGCCCAAACCACCAACCCCCAGGCCGATATGCGGATGCCGCATCTTTCACGCTGGAGAAGGATGCAGATCCCTGTGATTGCGTGGGCGGTGTACGGGGTTGTCCGGCTGATTGGGCCGACGCTGCGAGTGGAGGTGATCGGCGTTCACAATGCAACGCAGCTGCGCGAGGCCGGAAAGCCGGCCATCGGCGCGTTCTGGCACCGCTGCATTTTTTCGGCGATCTGGATCTGGCGCCATCGCGGAATTGTGGTGCTGAACACCGTGAATTTCGACGGGCAGTGGACGCGCCGCGTCATCGAGCGCCTTGGATTTGGAACGGCGCAGGGCAGCTCTACGCGCGGAGGAATCGAAGGGCTTACGATCATGGCGCAACGGCTCGAAGAGGGTCGCAATGTTGCGTTCACGATTGACGGGCCGCGCGGGCCCCGTTATGTCGCGAAACCCGGTCCCATCATTCTTGCGCGGCGAACGGGGAAACCGATATCCGTTTTTCACATCGGGCTCAAGCGGGCGCGCACTTTCAAAAAATCGTGGGACCTTTTTCAATTGCCGTATCCATTTTCGCGCGCGGTGATGTTTGTCGCGCCGCCCATTCGCATGGCAACCGACGCGGACAGTGAGATGATGAAAAAAAAGCAGGCGGAGATGCAGGCCGCGCTCGAAAGAGTGCGCGACATTGCCGAATCGTGGTTTCAAATGAGCGAAGCGGAACGCGACCGCGTGCGCGAGGAGTGGAGCGAGAAAGAGCCGGCGGGAGAGGCGTAGAAAAATCCGCGCACAGCGACTCGGGCGTCAAATCCGAAATCAGGTTTTTCTCTTTTCGTGATGAAGCGCCAGAAGCGATCGCGCGAGAATCGTCAGCTTTCGCCGAGCTTGACCGGCACATTCATTTTCTGGCCGTCGCGGATGATTGTGAGCGTGACCGCGTCGCCGGGCCGCGCGCGGTTCAACAGAAGATTCAATTCCATCTGGCTTGCGATCGCCTTTCCGTCGAATGCGACGAGAACGTCTCCGCCGATGCGCAATTCCTGAAGGCCTGCGAGCACCGATTTGTTTCCGCCGCGAATTCCGGCCTGCGCCGCCGCCCCGCCGGCATTGACGCGTTCGATCAAAATGCCCTGCTGCACGGAAAGATTGAGCGCTTCGGCGAGGCCGGGCCAGAGAGCGCGTCCTTCGACGCCGAGCGTGGCGCGGCGAACGCGGCCCTGCGTGATGAGATCTTCCGCCACACGCTTCGCCGTGTTGATGGGAATGGCGAAGCCGATTCCGGCCGTGGTTCCTGTGGGCGCGTAAATCGCGCTGTTGATTCCGATCACTTCTCCGCGTGAATTCAGCAGCGGGCCGCCCGAATTGCCTCGATTGATGGCGGCGTCAGTCTGAATCGCTTCGTCAATGAAAGTGGTCTCGCTGGTTTGCACGGTGCGGCCAAGCGAGCTGACAACGCCGGTGGTGAGCGTGCTCTGAAAGCCGAAAGGGTTGCCGATTGCGAGCACGCGCTGGCCGACGAGCAAATTGCGCGAATCGCCGAGCGGCAGCGGCACGAGTTTGCGGCCCTGGGGATCGATTTGAATCAGTGCGATGTCGTTGCGCGAGTCGGCGCCGATCAATTTGGCTTTGAAGCGCGACTGGTCCCCGAGCGTGACTTCGATCGTTTGCGCGCCCTGCACTACATGGAAATTCGTGAGGATGTGGCCGTCGGTGTCAATGAGGAAGCCGGAGCCAGCGCCTTCCACCGGCACCGGATTGAAGAAGAAATCGTATTCGACGGTGCGCGTGACGATGTTCGCAACGGCCGGCGAAGCCTTCCGGTAGATGCGGACATTTTCAGTTTCGGTGGCATCGAGGCCTGCTTCATTGTCCTGCGTTTGCAGGCGAAGCGCATCGACCGCCGTGGGATTCTTTTGTCCGTAGCGCGAGCCGGCCCAGTAGGCGCCGAGTCCGATGATCAGTCCCAGTGCCAGCAGGCGAATCGCGCGTCTTTCGCTTCTCTCTTGCAACATGGCGGGGTCCTTTATCTACCTACGCAGGTGCTGACGGGTATCTTCCGCCCGGCGCGGCAGTCCATGCCAGTGAATACGCGGCCGCTTCAGGATTTGTTTCCACCGGATGCGGATTGCTGTTTCAGTTTTGTCACAAGCTGTTCAACCTGACGCTCGGTGACTTCGAACGAGCCCGAGCAGTCGATGACCTCATTGGCCAGGGCTCGCTTCTGATCCACCGGCATTTGCGCGGCGATGCGCTGCTCCGCCTGCTGCGGGGAAAGGCCGCGCGCCTTCAGACGCTCGAGCTGCTGGTCCGGTCGGCACCAGCAGACAACAACGCTGTCGAGCTCCTTGTTGTACCCGGCCTCGATAATCAATGCTGCTTCGACGACGGCGAATTCAGGCCCGCCCGGCCGGTCGAGCGCGACGAACCACTTGCGCACGACGTCGAGAATTCGAGGGTGCAGGATCTGGTTGAGGCGCTCGCGTTTCTTGGCGTCGCTGAAAACAATGGCGCCGAGTTTTTCGCGGTCCACTTTGTCGCCGGTGGTAAGAATAGCGTTTCCAAACTCGCGGACGACTTCGTCATACGCCGATTGGCCGGGCTCGAGCAGCTCGTGGCCGAGCGGATCGGCTGCGAGGACGAGGCAGTCGTGGTCGCGCAACAACGATGCGACAGTGGACTTGCCGCTTGCGATTCCTCCGGTGAGGCCGACTTTAA
>JBAWGF010000022.1:0-1696 GCA_049592615.1 Candidatus Acidiferrales bacterium | reverse complement strand
ATCATTCACTGATCGCGGCGAGCGATGAGGTCACCATCTCCGCCGACGTGAAAAATGCGGGCGCGGTCGCCGGAGACGAAGTCGTCGAGCTGTACTTGACGCATCCGGACGTTCCCGGCGCGCCGATTCGCGCGCTGACCGGCTTTACGCGCATTCACTTGAATGGTCGGGAGCAGAAGGCTGTAAAGTTCGTTTTGCGCGGCCGCGATTTGAGCGTCGTGGACGAATCGGGAAAACGGCAAATCGTTCCCGGAACGGTCAACGTGTGGATCGGAGGGGGCCAGCCGGTGAATGTTCCCGGTCTGCCGGCGCCAAACGGCTTGAAAACCGAATTCAGGATTACGTCGGCGGCCACGCTTCCCGACTAGATTTCAGCGCGCAATTTGCGGGCGAACTCATTTTCTAGCAGGCTTTCCGTCCAGCACTGCTCGAATGGCCTGGCCGATGCCGCGCTGCGCGAAAGGCTTCTGCAGCAATTGCGCTCCGTGTTCGACCAGTGCAGTGAGTGAAGCCGTTTCGCTGGCGTACCCCGTGGTGAATACGACGGGCAAGTCCGGCCGAATCGCAGCCATCTGCGTGTACGCCTCCACGCCCGAAAAATTCGGCATCACAACGTCGAGGACAACGGCTTCGATTCGATGGACGCTTTTTTTGAAGCGCTCGACCGCTTCGAGGCCGTTGGAAGCGAGGACAACCGTATATCCGAGTGTGGCGAGCATTTCCTGCGCGGATTGCCGCAGCCCTTCGTGATCCTCCGCAAGCAGGATGAGTTCTCTTCCCATGGGCGGCTTTTCCTCCGGCTCGCTCGAACGCGGTTCGGCCGCGCCGCTACCTGCAGCGAGGTAGACGAGAAACACGGTCCCCATGCCAACTTCGCTGTCTACCGTGATAAATCCTCCGTGCTGCTTTACAATCCCATAGACGGTGGCCAATCCCAGACCGGTGCCTTTTCCCAGCTCTTTCGTCGTGAAAAAAGGCTCGAAGATCTGCTCCATCACTTCCGGCGCGATTCCCGTGCCGGTGTCCGAGACTGCCAGCGTGACGTAACTTCCGGGATTCGCGTACGGAACGCGGCGGCAAAAGTCTTCGCTAACCTCGACGTTCTTCGTTTCCAACGTCAGCCGCCCGCCCTTTGGCATCGCGTCGCGCGCGTTGATGCAGAGGTTCATGATTACCTGATCGATCTGAACCGGGTCCACCAATGTGGTGTGCAAGTCCGGGCAAGGAACCATGTTGATTTCGATATGCTCACCGATCACTCTGCGAAGCAGGGTGGTGCCTTGCGCGACCAGCGCATTGAGGTCGGTGCGCTTGGGTTGAAGCACCTGGCATCGTGCGAAGGCGAGGAGCTGAGACGTCAACGCTCCGGCGCGCTCGGCCTGGTTCATGATTTTCTTCAGCCGGTCTTGGAGCGACGTGCCGGGAACGGCTTCCTGGTAACAGAGTTCTGCCCAGCCGAGTATCGCGCCGATCACGTTGTTGAAGTCGTGCGCGATTCCTCCGGCAAGCCGCCCGATGGCTTCGAATTTCTGCAACGTCTGGACCTGCCGTTCGAGCCCCTTGCGCTCGCGGCGTTCCTGGCGGTCGCGCAGCTCGCGCTGCACACACGGAACCAGCCGCTGCAGGTTTGACTTCATCACGTAGTCCTGCGCGCCGTCTTTGAGCGCCGAAACCGCCGCCTCTTCGCCGATCGTTC
>JBAWGF010000021.1:0-2679 GCA_049592615.1 Candidatus Acidiferrales bacterium | reverse complement strand
GCTCTATGTCACGTTGTGGATCGACGACCGCAGCCGTGCGCGTCACCTCGTCACCGATCATATACGAGGCGTGGGCGAGGCAATTCAGATACAACTGCTTGAAGATCAAGCTGCACCGCCTTCGCTTCAAGTCGCGAATACTATACCAGCCGGGATTCGCGATTCGGACTTTGAGTTCGCAAATCGTATGATTCCACTGCCCTCGAGTCAACGAATTTGGCGCACGGCGCAACTTTCGCGTCTGCGTCTTATCTGGAAGTTTGAGAGTGCCGCACTCTTTGCGTCTCGTGCAAAGGGTGCGGGTTTTGCTGACAATCCGACAAGGATTGTCATCCTGTGACCGTCGGAAGGATGGGTAATTTCCCTTCCTAGGTAGAAGCTTCACACTCCAGTATGAGGGCACTCAATCTATACTTATTTTCGAGCAAGATATGCCTTTGCCTCCACCAGCTCTGGCCGCTCCGTATCGGCGTGGCTGCAGAGCGCCACAAGCTTCTCGTAGTAACTTCTGGCCTTCTCCCGATCCCTTGACAATTGGGCAGCTTTCGCCGCGCCGTATAATCCACGGTACCTGTTGGGCGCCGATTGTAAAGAGGCTTCGTACTCCTTCAGAGCCAGAGCCGGTTCATTGGCCTCAAGAAGCATATCTCCGAGTAATTCGCGCATAGGCCAAAGCCGGTTCTCCAGCGCCACGTGCTTTTCGCTTCCATCCTCAAGGTCTGCCGCAGTCCGCATCAGACTCAGAGCCATGTCCTTCTTACCCTCCCGGTACGTAACCCAGGCAGTACTCGCGGTCCGCATGATCTCCACCTGCTGCTCCCAGTATTCATCCTTGGACTGCACCAGTCCGCCCACGATTTGCTTCAATTGCTCAATATTCGCTCGCGCACTGTCCAAGTCACCGCTGCGAGCAGAACCCATAGCACGAGTGAAGTAAGTTATCGAATCGGCCACGGGAGTGGTGTGTTCCGGCTGAAGCGCGGCAGCCTCGGTCCAGGCTCCCCGCTCAATCGCGTAGCGCGCCGGGATCGCTGCGACGGCAGTGTAGCTAGCAAGGACTGCTCCCGTTGGGTTCGCAGCCGCGGCAGCCTGGTTTTTTCGGAGTTCGGCATTTCGATCTACTTCACGTTTCGCCTCGGCATCTTGCGCTCCTTGCAAATAGGCATAGACCATGAAATCCCGCGCGTGAGCGTAACCCTTGGCAACCGCTAGGGACGCCTGATTGGACTTAATCGACTCCTGCCACATCCCAAGCATCGAATAAGTATGAGACGGCATATGGAGGGCATGAGGAGCCGAGGGAGCAACATCGCCGTATTCCCGTGCCGCCGAAAGGCCACGATCCGCCAGCGGCGGGAAGTCATAACTGTGAATGAGGTAATGGAGCGCGCCAGGATGTTGCGGCTGCGCAACCAGCACTTTCTCCAGAATCGCACCAGCCAGAAGCTGCCGGATGTAGTTCTTATCCGCGGGCAAGACGGTAACGGCTTCATTGACCGCGAGAGCATAGAAGATCGCGGCCTCTGAATCCTCGGGATAATGGAGGTACATCTGTTGCATCGCGTTTTCATAGGCCAGGACACGCGTTCGGTAATCGAGCTTTTCCCAGTCTTTGTAATAGGTCTCTATAGCCGCGATGTAGTCCCGCTCTCGTTGCGTCTTAGCGTGTGCGGCCTTGGCCTTATCAATGGCCTCCAATCCATCTTTGAGAACCTGAGGGTCCGGGGCACCCACCAGCGGATTCGTGCGCCGGCTCATTGCAATTCCCCAGTACCCCATCGCGCAGCTCGGGTCTGTTTTTGTGACCTCGGAGAATGCATTGAGACCCTGGGGATACCAGAAGGAGTGCAGCATGGCGAGGGCGCGATCAAATTCCTGCTGTGCGGCAGGCGTGCAAGACACAGGAAAGTGGACCGTTCCCAGCTTTTCATGATCTCCCATTTTCTCCTGAGCCGTTAGGATGGACGCGGTCGAAAACACCGCGAGGATCAGGGATAGAATCGTGCGTTTCATTAACACACCTCCCAAATCGGATGGCCTTCGCGACTTTCCAGGTGATTGGAAACCGGCAAGAATTCCGTCGGTGAGCTCTGAACACTCGCTGTACTCGAACGCTCCCACATCGTACTACCTGAGCGTTCCATAGCACAAGAATGCTTCCTTGTACCCGGTTTATTAGCGAGATGGACATTTCGTCGGCTACTCGGAACTTATCGTCGGACCACGCGGCTAACTCCCGATTAGCCGTGCGGGCTCAACCGGTCGGTGCAACACCATCTGGTATAAAGCTGTTTTCAAAGGTGGTGTTTATGACCCAAGGGAAACGGTTTGGGCTTTCGGCGGCGCAGAAGAGCGACGTGTGGTGCCGTTGGAAGGCGGGAGACTCGTTGCATAAGATCGGGCGGGCCTTCGGCAAGGAGCATTCGTCCATTCGTTGTCTGGTGTCGCGTCACGGCGGGTTTGTTCCGGCGATCCGGCGGCGCTCGCTCCTCGCGCTTACGCTGCGTGAGCGCGAGGAGATCTCTCGAGGAATTGCTTCCGGTTCGTCGATTCGCAAGAGTCCCCGCGACTTCTTTCCAATGCTCGGCATCCACCGCCGCCGCGAGCGGCTGCGCACCGCTGGGGGGCGTTTTCAGCACGAGCATGTTCTGCGCCGGACGAAGATCGAGCAAATATTCC
>JBAWGF010000020.1:0-33944 GCA_049592615.1 Candidatus Acidiferrales bacterium | reverse complement strand
ACGGATAGTTCTGCTCGAGCGCCTTCTTCATGTTCGCTTCCGTGAAGGATTCATCGAGCATCATTTGGCCCGGCACCACGCCGCCTACGCCCAGCGTGCCCTTTTCGCGGATGACCCGATGCAATTCCTCGGGCACCGAGGGCAAGGCGCTGAAATCGCCGTAGGATGTCGAGACGCCCATGCCGAGTCCGCGCCAGGCGCTCACGTCGGGGCGCTCCGTGAGACTCGCGAGGCTTGCGGGCGTGAACACCTCATTGCGATATTTTTCGACCAGATATCCGTGGCCGTCGTGCAGCGCGGCCATCGGGATATAACGCAGCACGTCATCCAACGACCACATGAGGGTTTCGGCCTTGGCACCCGCCAGATCCTTCTCCGCCGGACCAACCAGAATCCGATACAGCTCTTGCGCCTTCGGAACGGGATCGGACTTCGGATTCATGAGCGACTGGCGAAAGTCGAAAACTTTTTTGCGAAGTTCTTCCGCCTTGATCGGGTATTCGCGCGCCACCATTACCGCGGGCGTGACCACGATCACGCGGTACTCATCCTCGCCAACGAGAGTGTAGAGCGCCACTACGCCCGAGCCGAGCTGCCGCACCACTCGTTGCATGCCGCTGGCGTACTCTTGCACGCTCTCAACCGTCTTTTGCGCTTCCCTGGATTTGCCGAGTTCGGTGTAGAGTCCGTTCAGGAATTTCTCCCACGCCTCGTTCGCCGCTTTCAGTTGCTCTGTTAGCTCCGCAAAATGCTTATCTTCCTCCGAAGTGCGATTGGGCTTCGCGCGCAGCGCGGCCCATTCGTTCCCAATGGCGGTAACGCGGCCGGCATTTTCTTCGTATTCCTGATTGAGCGATTCCTCGCTCTTCGTCAAGGTCACAGGACCCGTGAGCGAGGAAGCACTCTTGCCGTCGCGCCGGATGAATTCGAAGTATTCCTGGTTCTTCAGCAGATCGAGCACCTGCTGCGCTTCGGGCAAGTGGCCTTCCCGAATAAGCAATCCTGCAAGAAAGCGGTAAGCCCACTTCTTCGACTGGAGGTAGCTTTGTTGCTCTTCCTGTGGCAGCCCGCCGATGTTGGCCCGGAGCTGCTGAAATCGATTGATTGCCTGCTTACCGAAGAAGACGGCGATCACCGGCTGTTTCGCCCTGGCCCAGCTTCTCATCAGACTCGTCAACACAGCAGCTTCCGTACTCGGGTCTTGCGCCTCCCGCGCGAGAGCCAAGGCTCGGGCAAGATTTTCGCGCCCCTGTTGGAATTCTCTGTCACGGATTTGAATTTTGCCGATAGCAAGCAAAGTCCTGGCCTCGCCGTCCAGGTCGCCGACAGCGCGTTTGATAGCGAGTGCCTGGTCGTAGCAATCCAGAGCTTTCTGCTTTTCTCCCAGCTCGGCGTAGAGCAGACCAAGGTTGTGCAAAACCCTCCCTTCTTCATCACGGTCGCCGACGGCGCGAATCAGGGCCAGCGCCTGCTGATAGTTTTCGAGAGCTTTCTCCCGGTCGCCGAGGCTCGCGTTGGCCGTGGCGACGTTCATCAGGGCTGACGCTTCTCCCTGGCGGTCTCCGCCAGCGCGGCGTAGAGAGAGCGAGTGGTTGAAATGATCCAGAGCCTTTTGTTTTTCACCAAGCTGGAAATAGATCCACCCCATCAGACTGAGCGTCCCGGCTTCACCCTGACGGTTGTTCGAAGCGCGGTCAATAACGAGCGCCTGGCTGTAAAAGTTCAGAGCCTTCTGGTTCTCGCCGAGCGTGGAATGAACCTGACCTATGCTGCTCAGCGTCCCGGCTTCACCGGCGTGGTTTCCCACGGCGCGATCGAGAGCGAGCGCCTGGTTGTAGCAGTTGAGAGCTTCCTGGTTATCCCCGAGAGTCCAATAGACGTGGCCCATGTGATTCAGAACTACGCCTTCCGCGGTGCGGTTGCCGAAGGAACGTGCGAGGGAGAGAGCCTGGTTGAAATAATCAAGCGCCTTTTTCTTTTCACCGAGCCGGGAATACACGCGGCCGATGCTAGTTAACGTCCCGCCTTCACCGCCATGGTCGCCAACGGCGCGGTGAAGAGCGAGCGCCTGGTTCAAGTAATCGAGAGCCTTCTGATTTTCTCCCGCTTCCCCACAGATGAGGCCCACATTGGCGAGCAGTAAAGCTTGACCGTGGCGGTCTCCGGCAGCGAGCGCAAGAACGAGCGCCTGGTTGTAAAAGTCGAGGGCGCTCGATCGATCTCCCATCGAGTGGTACCGGTTGCCGATTTCACGCAAGGCCTGCGATTCCTCATACGAATCCCCCGCAATTCTCCACAGTGGAAGCGTCTCCTTGAACAGAGGCACGGCTTTCAGTTGTCCCGCTTTGCTCAATTGCGCTGCTTGCCGAAAGATTCGTTCCGCAGCGATGCGCGCACGGTCGGGTTCGGCGGGAGCGCGCAGCGGATTCACCGTGACACGGTAGCGGCCGCTGTGCCCTTTCATTTCGCGGGATGCGATCTCCAATCGGTACACTCCCGCCGAGTCGCAAATTGTGGAGACCTTTATCAATCCGTACGACCCGCTCAGGCTGTCCACGCCGGCGATCTGCTCGCCATCCGGGCCATAGAGAGCCAAAACTACAGAGATGCCTTCCTGATCCACAACGACGTGAAGAAATTGCCCGGCGCCAACTTCAATTTCGTAGGAATCAGTCTCGCCGCCTGCGAGAGCCTTCTCGACGGCTATGCCCGGCTCGAGTTTCACGGCGGTGCTTTTCTGAGGTGTCGGATTCGCGGAGGCTTGTTGGTCCTGGGGCGGTGCGGGAGCCGCGCGCAGCGGCGAGGCGAGGCACAAGAGAGAAACCGCGGCGACCGCCGCTCTCGAGCGGGCGAGCAAAAAGGCAAATCTTCGCGTAAGCGTCATATGGGCTGTCATGAAAGCGGATGCCATTGTTGCACTGCGGTGGGGACTGTCAAGCACGGCTTAGTCCAGTGCTTCTTCGTCACGCAGCCGGCAAACTCAGTTATGCGGAAGCGCGATGAGGCTAAGAGGATTAACCCTAGCCTCGCTGACCGTCAATGCCCAATGCAGGTGCGGGCCGGTGGCGCGTCCGGTCGCGCCCACTTTTCCGAGAATTGCGCCGTCATCGACAATGTCGCCCACACGAACAGCAAGCGATTCCATGTGTCCATAAAACGTGTAAATTCCAAAGCCGTGGTCGAGAACGACCGTATTCCCTGAAAAGAACATCTCTTCAGCCACCATCACCCGGCCGCGCTGTGCCGCATGCACGGGAGTCCCGGCAGCAGCATGAAAATCCACTCCGGTGTGCGGCGAACGTGGCTGGCCGTTGAGGATTCTGCGCCGTCCGAAATTGGTTCCGGTCTCGACGCCGTCGAGCGGCACGCGAAAGCGGCCCGTCCACATCCGTTCGGGCGTCACGCGCGCGAAAATTTCCCGCAAACGCTGGCGCTCTTGATTGGACCGTTCCAGATCCTCTTTGCTCAATTCGACGAATTTGTCGGGGACTTGAAGTTTCTCGATGGCAAATTGGCCGGCCCTCACGACGACAGTGGCACTGCAATGGGTCGTCTGGTCTTTACTTGATCGCGCTGTAAGTGTGAGTTCGTAACGCCCGGGG
This sequence comes from Candidatus Acidiferrales bacterium, assembly GCA_049592615.1. Lineage (GTDB taxonomy): Bacteria > Acidobacteriota > Terriglobia > Acidiferrales > UBA7541 > Palsa-295. The sequence continues at coordinate 30,342 of JBAWGF010000020.1, read as the reverse complement.
GCGCGCTCCAGATCAATACCAATGAGCGCGTGGTGAACCTTCGGATTCTTGTCATCCGCCCAGAAATGAGTCGCGTGGCCGGACCATTCGCCGCTTACTTCGGCTAAAGTTGAGCCGGTTCGAACTTCCGCTTGCAGCAAGCCGCCTTGCGCGGCCACCGGAGCGCTGAGCCGAAGCGAAACGCCATTCCCGCAATCGTGCGATTGCTGCGCCCGGCTGGGCGTGGCCTGCAATATCAGGCAAGCGGCCGCGAGCGCAACGAAAACGCCGGCGCGAGTGAGTGGAATGAGTCGCATGATTGTCGGGAGAGCCTCATTCAGAATACACGACACACGCCTGAGACGCTGCTACTCCACCCAATCGGCGATGAAGATGTTTGTCTCATGAGGCACGGTGCCGTTGCGGTTCGAGGCCCATACCAGCTTTTTCCCGTCGGAGGAAAACATGGGGAACGCGTCGAAGTCGGGATAGTACGTGATTCGATCAAGGCCCGTTCCATCTTCGTTGATGATGTAGAGATCGAAATCGCGGCCGCTCTTCGGATCGTTCAGATTCGACGCGAAGATGATGCGCTTGCCGTCCGGATGCCAGTATGGCGCGAAATTCGCGGCGCCGTTGCGTGTCACCTGGCGCTTGTTCCCACCGTCGGCATCCATTACCCAGATTTCAAGATTGCCCGGGCGAATCAGGCCGCGCGCGAGCAGGGCCTTGTAGTCCGCGATTTCCTCGGGCGTCTTCGGATGCTCGGCGCGGTACACAATCTTTTTTCCATCGTAGGAGAAGAAAGCGCCGCCATCGTAGCCAAGCTCGTGCGTCAACTGGCGCACGTCGCTGCCGTCGGCGTTCATCGTATAGATGTCGATATCGCCGTTGCGCGTTGAGGTGAAAACAATTTTCTTGCCGTCGCGGCTGATGGTTGACTCGGCGTCGTAGCCGGGGCTTCGCTGGAGCGGTTTCACGTCCGTGCCGTCAGGGTTTGCGGTGTAAATGTCGTATGTGTCGTAGATCGGCCAGACGTATCCGTGCGAATAATCCGGCCTCGGCGGACACTCCTCGCTCGCGGCAAATGTGGAGGAATAAAGGACGCGCTTGCCAGACGGAAAGAAATAGCTGCAAGTCGTTCTCCCTTTGCCGTTGCTCACCATTTTTGGCGCCGGGGGGTCGCCAGCCGGAGATTCAACCGGCATCGTAAAAATTTGATCGCACGAAACGCCGTTGCCCATTTTTTGCCCGGGCAGATCCTGATGCTGGAAGATCAGATATTTGTCGTCGAATGAAAAGTACGCTTCGGCGTTTTGCCCGCCAAACGTAAGCTGACGGACATTGTGCAGGTGCTTCTCCGCGGGAAGCACGAGCGAGGACCCATTCTTCTGCGCGCTCCCAGCCTCCTGCGGGACGCCTGCGGTGGACGCCACAACGACCGAGGAAATCGCGAGGAACAGGATCACAGATATGGGCCGGGTGAATTTCAGTTCATTCATGATTGACGGGTCTCGGTGGCGGGCATGGGTAGTCGAGAATCCTATGTCGTCCCGTCGAGACTGTCAAATTCTGCCTGTCATGGTTTTAGCCGCTCGCGCCGGCGCAAAAAAAGTCCCACCGCATTTTTTTTGAATCGCGCGAACATCGCTTGACGTCACATCGTGGGAAAGGTAGCGTGCGAGCGGTTCATTGCCCTTCCGGGCAGGAGAAAACAATCATGCGGCGTCGCTCTTCATGGATATTGCTCGCTTTCATTCTGATGTTTGCACCGGGTGCGCGGACTCAGACGCGCACGGAGGCTCCGGAATTCAGCACCAAGGAGCATTACACGAAGTACGAATATCGAATTCCGATGCGCGACGGCAAGCGGCTCTTCACTTCGGTTTACGTGCCGAAGGATTCTTCGCTCAGTTATCCCTTCCTGATGGACCGCACGCCCTACAGCGTGGGGCCTTACGGCGTGGACCAGTACAAAAAGTCTCTCGGCCCTTCGGGCGAGTTTCAGAAAGCGGGCTACATCTTCGTGTATCAGGATGTGCGCGGCCGGTATTTGTCCGAAGGCGCGTTCGTCGAAATGCACCCGCACATTGACAACAAGAAATCGAAGGAAGATGCGGACGACAGCAGCGACACATACGACACGATCGAATGGCTGCTGAAAAACGTGCCCAACAACAACGGAAGAGTTGGAATCTGGGGAATTTCGTATCCGGGCTTCTACACTTCCGCGAGCATCATCGATTCGCATCCCGCGATCAAAGCCGCTTCGCCCGAAGCTCCGATGACGGATTTGTTCATGGGCGACGACGCTTACCACGGCGGCGCGTTCATGCTGGCCGCGAATTTCGGTTTCTATTCGCGGTTTATGCCGCAGACCGGGCCCACGCTCCCGCCCAAAACTTTCCCGCGATTCGATTACGGCACACCGGATGGCTACGATTTCTTCCTGAAAATGGGTTCGCTTTCCAACGCGAATACACTTTACCTCCATAACGAAAACTGGCTCTGGAATGACCAGGTGAGCCACGACACGTACGACGACTACTGGAAGGCCCGCAACCTCGCGTTGCACATGAAAAACGTTCACTGCGCCGTGCTCACGGTCGGCGGCTGGTTCGATGCCGAAGATTTGCAGGGCCCGTTCTCGACCTACGACGCGATTGAGCGCAGCAATCCCGGAATTTTCAATGCGCTTGTCGTCGGCCCGTGGGTGCACGGAGGATGGGCGCGGTATGACGGAAACCATCTTGGCAGCGTGACGTTCGCGTCAAATACGGGGAAATTTTTCCGTGCGCACATACTCTTCCCATTTTTCGAGCAGTACCTGAAGGACGCCGTCGACGCCAAATTGCCCGAGGCCTACGTTTTCGAGACGGGAACGAACGTGTGGCGGCAATATCCGAATTGGCCTCCGGCGAACGCGCAGACAAAGACGCTTTATCTTCGCGAAAAGGGAGGATTATCGTTCGATGCGCCTGCAGGCGATTCGCCGGCGTTCGACGAATACGTGAGCGATCCGAACCAGCCCGTGCCGTTCATCAATTACATCGCCACAGCCGTGCCGCAGGAATACATGCTCTCCGACCAAAGGTTCGCCGCGAAGCGCCCCGATGTGCTCGTTTACCAGACCGAGCCGCTCGAATCCGATGTCACGGTCGTCGGCCCCGTTTCGCCGCGCCTCTTCGTCTCCACCACCGGCACCGACTCGGATTGGGTCGTCAAATTAATCGACGTGTATCCGTCCGATTTTTCAGAACCCGCCGTACCTTCACCGGAGAATCTTCCGAGTGATGTTCCGCCACCTTCGATCACAATGTCGGGATACGAGCAGTTGGTGCGCGGCGAGCCGATGCGCGGAAAATTCCGGAAGTGTTTCGAGAAGCCGGAGCCGTTCACGCCCGGAAAGGTCGAAGTCGTCGAATTCAACATGCCCGACGTGAATCACACGTTTCGTCGAGGGCACCGCATCATGGTGCAGGTGCAAAGTTCCTGGTTCCCACTGGTGGACCGCAATCCGCAAACGTTTGTGAACATTCCCGAAGCAAAACCGTCGGACTTCCAGAAAGCCACCGAGCGCGTGTACCGCGCAAAGGGCCAGGATTCGGGAATCAGAGTTCGGGTCCTGCCTTAAGACGGCCGAACTATTTGGCGCTCGCTGTCGCCACCTTTCGGGTCGCTCGAAGCTGCTCTCAGTCGAGCATTCCCTGTGCATACATCAACTCCGCATTCAAGATCGCCGCGCCGGCGGCTCCACGAATCGTGTTGTGGCCGAGGAGGACGAATTTGTGGCCGAGCACGGGGCATGGGCGCAGGCGTCCCACCTGTACGGCCATCCCTCCAAAATTCTCCACGTCAAGCCTCGGCTGCGGGCGATCCGGTGAGTCCACGTAAACAATCGGCTGCGGCGGCGCGCTGGGCAGGCCGAGTTTTTGCGGTTCGCCTGAAAATTCGCGAAACGCCGTGAGGATTTCGTCGCGCGAAATTTGCCGCCCGAATTCGACGGACACGGTTTCCGTATGTCCGTGAACGACAGGCACGCGAGTCGTCGTTGCGCTGATCTTCATCGGATGCGGTTCAACCGAATCGTTCGTAAGGCGTCCCAAAATTCTCTTCGTTTCCGTTTCGATTTTTTCCTCTTCACCTTCGATGTGCGGAATCACGTTTCCCACTGCATCGAGCGAAGCGATGCCGGGGTACCCGGCTCCGGAGAGAGCCTGCAGTGTCGTCACAAGGACGCGCGCAGGTTCAAACGAACGAAGAGCCGCGAGCGCAAGCGCCAAAAAAACAGTCGAGCAATTTGGATTTGTGACGATGGCCCCGCGCCAGCCATTTGATTTTTGTTGGCGTGGGATGAGCGCGAGATGCTCCGGATTGATTTCCGGGACGAGCAGCGGCACGAGCGGGTCCATGCGATGGGTTCGCGCGTTGCTTACCACCCAATGTCCCGCCGCCGCAAATTCCCGTTCGACATCGCCTGCGACGGAGGAATCGAGCGCGGAAAATAGCAGCCGTGGTCCCATGCCGGGCTTGAGCGCCTCGACGGAGAGCTGCGCAATTTGTTCCGGCAGCGGCGCTGAAAGCCGCCAGGGCAAATTGCCATACCGTTTTCCGGTTGAACGCTCGCTCGCAGCGAGCCAGTTCACCCGGAACCACGGCTGGCCGCCCAGCAGCGCGACGAACTGTTGTCCGACGGCTCCCGTCGCGCCGAGAATTCCGACTTCGAGTTTCATCCGCGGCGCTCGCGCAGTTTCATTCGCTTTCGCCGCGCTAGTTTCGACCGAACTATTTTGCACTGGCTGCTGCCGCCTTTCGCGTCGCGCGTTCCGATTCCAGATGGGCGAGGCCTTCGAGCAAATCCTCGACCAGGTCTTGCGCGTTTTCACAGCCGGGTGAGAGACGAATCAATGTGTCCGAAAGGCCGAGTTGCGCCCGCGCCTCCGGAGGAATCGAAGCATGCGTCATCGTAGCCGGATGGCAGAGAAGCGCCTTCACGCCACCGAGGCTTTCGCCGAGCGTGAAATATCGCCGCGACGACGCGAACGAAATAACCTCGTCGATCGTCCCGTCGAGTTCGAACGACACCATTCCGGCAAATCCGGTCATTTGCCGCCGCGCAATTTCGTGGCCGGGATGATCGGGCAATCCGGGGAAATAGACGCAGCGCACGAGCGGATGCCCGTTCAAAGCGTCCGCGATCGCCGCAGCATTCTCGGCGTGGCGCTCCACTCGCAGCTCGAGCGTTTGCAGCCCGCGCAGCGTCAGCCAGCAGTCGAACGGCGCGGGAACGGCGCCGGTCGCGTTTTGAAGGAACTTGATGGGCGCAAAAATTGCCGCGTCCTTCGCCAGAGCCGCGCCCTGAATCAGGTCCGAGTGGCCGGCGAGATATTTCGTCACGCTGTGCACGACGATGTCCGCGCCCAATTCAAAGGGCTGCTGGAAATACGGCGTCGCGAAAGTGTTGTCCACCGCGACGAGTGCGCCCGCCGCGTGCGCGAGGCGGCAGATAGCGGCGATGTCGCTCACGAGAAGCCGCGGATTCGTCGGCGACTCGATCCACACGAGCCGCGTCCGCGGCGTGAGCGCCGCTTCCACGGTGACGAGGTCTGTCGTATCGATCTGGCGCACTTCCACGCCGATCGGTCGATAAACCTGATTCAGAATTCGATAGGTCCCGCCGTAAACGTCGAGCGGAATGACGATCTCGTCGCCGGGGCGGAGGTACGCTTGCAGCACGGCATTTTCTGCCGCGAGTCCCGATGCGAAGAGAGCGCAGTGTTCGACGCCTTCGAGTTCCGCCAGCACGGTTTCGAGCCGCTGGCGCGAGGGATTGTTCGTGCGCGAATAATTGAATCCCTTGTCCTGTCCCGGCGCGGCCTGCTCGTACGTCGAAGTCTGAAAAATAGGGGCGATCAGCGAACCGGTCTCCGGCTCCGACGGCTGTCCCGCGTGAATCGTTTTCGTTGCGAATTTCATTTTGCTGCTCCTTTCTCCTCAGGAATTTCTTGATTTGCAAATTTCATGTGATAGCGGCGCCGGACGAAATCGTCTCCGTCCATGCAGCGTCAGATTTGGCCGCTGAAATCCGGCTGAGCGGCGCATTCTCATCGAGACTTCGAACGACGAGCGGAAGGCCGCATCGAGCCGCTGCTTCGATCGCTTTTCGTTGCACCAGGTCGCAACCGTCGTCGGCGAGAGCGAGCGCTTGCTCGAAATTCAGATTTGGAAGATGACGTGCGGAGGCGTCGCGGTTCGGGTCGCTCGAAAAGTAGCCGTGAACATCCTTCACCAGTTCGCAGCGACAAGCCGCGAGGCCTACGGCGAGGAGGACGGCCGTCAGATCCGATCCACCGCGACCGAGGGACACGACGGCGTCAGCCGCGTCCACTGCAAAGAATCCCGGCACGACGGCAACGGAATGGCGGGCGAGCGCTCTGCGCATTCGCCGCGGATGCAGTTGAACTCTTCCGCCTTCGTCTTTGCGCAAGCCCGCTTCATGGACGTTCAGTGCAGCGGCAGAAACGCCGAGCGCTTGCAAGTGGAGAGCAAGGAGCGCGACCGAACGCAGCTCGCCCGTGGACCACAGGAGATCGAGCGCAGCGGAATTCGGCGAGGGCGCAATTTTTCGCGAGGTTCGCTCGAGCGAATCCGTCGCGCCCTCCTGCGCGGAAACCACGACGACGAAGCGTTCGTTTGGCGAAGCCTGGTGAAGCTTGCGAACGAAAACGGCAGCGCTCTCGTATGCGCGCTCACTCGTCAGGATCGATCCGCCGATCTTGATAACCGCAATGGGTTCATCGGCCGGCCGAATTTGAGACATCTCACACCTCCCAATCCAAATGAAATACACGCCGCATCCGCGCGGCACGCGAGCGAAAGACTTGCCGGTGTGGCAATGCCTTCGCGAACGCGCCACGCGCCGCTTGTAACGAGCAACACCACCGCAAGGAGCGGTTGCTCGCGCCGCTTCCACTTCAGCTTGGGAGTTGAATCTTCAAATGACCGGGGTTCCGGTCAATCGAGGATCTTATCTCTCCCCATTGGGCAGGAATTAGCACCTTGGATCACGGTCCAGGTTGCTGTGGCGTCGCAGGGCCTGTCCCCTCGGCCACTCTGGATAAGCGCTGCTGGTAAGGCAGCACAAAAAGAATATCAAATGCATCTGCCGAGTCAAGCGTGGAATGAATTTTTGGCCAGAAGAAATTCAACGCGCAACCAATCGCCGTGATCGGTGTTCCAACCTGTGACGGATGCGAGGGGCGGCATACCCGGGGGCGAGAGCCGGGTGGTGATATCCAAGCGCCTCATCGAAGGAAACCAGTGGACAGCCACCCGCTTCCACGTCAAATTATGAGTGGGGGTTCAAGGCAGTAGGACGCTCTTGGGGGCGATAGGCGATGCGACACTTAATTTCCTTGTTGGGGATTCTGGTTCTTTTCGCACTGGGGACGAGCGCGCAGGTGACTCCCGCAAACGGGGTGCTCGTCACGACTTCCTCGGAAATCACGACGACCGCCGCAACTACGGTCAATTCTGCGCCTGCTTTGAACTTCAGCAACGTGTCTCTTGCTCCTGCGCCTGCGGCGGCTGAGCCCGCGGCTCCGCAAAATGTCGTCGGAGTTTTTGAAGAAAATCCTTGGCAGATTTCAGGCGGCTACACGTTTTTCCGGTTCTACGAAGCCCCCGGGATTACGCTGAGCATGAATGGCTTCTATATATCCGGGGCATACTATTTCACGAACTGGTTTGCCGCTGAGGGCGATTTCATGGCGACATTTGCTTCGCAGTCGGGATTCGGCGCGCACTACTTGTTCGCCAGCGGCGGGCCTCGGTTCCGCTGGTCCGGACCGCGCGGATTGGAATTGTGGGGTCACGCCCTCGTGGGGCATTCGCACTTCCTTCCGCAAACGCCATTCGGTGATCAGGGAGCATTCACCTATGAAGTCGGCGGCGGCATGGACGTCAACATCCACCAGCGCCGGCTCGCGTATCGCGCGGAGGCCGACATGGTCGGATCTCACTTCTTCAACACCTACCAGTACAGCCCGAGAGTCTCCGTCGGCGTTGTTTTCAAATTCTAAGCTTGGGCTCACTCCGAGTTTGCACCTAATCTCGCGTACAGATTTGTGCCGAAGCGCGGCGTCCTCCCTGGTTTCCTACCGGATACGGAGTCGTTCCATTTCGCCCTCAATTGGAAAGAAAATTCCGCACTTGAACTGAACCGCAGGACCCATTCCCGGCGGCCGCTGCGAAGTCCATTATCGGCAGTAGGTAGTACGCGGGCAAGCCGATGCAGCGATGGAAATCGGCGTGCAACGTGCATGCGCGGGAGCGAGAAGTCGCATCTAAGTTTGAACGCGGCGTGGTGCGCAAATCCCGCCGCTAGAGTACAAAATGTTCATCAAAACACTCCAACAAGCCAAGCGATTCCTCAAGATCCTCTTTGGCTTCACTCTGCTTGCTCTGGGGATCTTCATGCTCGTCACGCCGGGGCCTGGCTGGCTCACGATCCTTCTCGCGCTGGGCCTTCTCGCGGCGGAGTTCGTCTGGGCCCGCCGCCTTCTTGACCGGCTCAAACATCATGGGGTAAGGATCCGCGATATCATCCTGCTTCGGCTGCCCGCCGATCGCGCTTAATCGGTCTCTGCCGTTTTGCGCTTCCGAACCATTCCCATTTGTGGTTTCATGCTTTTCAGTAACCTGCAAATCGAATGGAGGTTCTCGTGGCAGACCGCGCGCGCAGTGAATGGTCGGGCAAATGGGCGTTGATCACGGGTGCGAGCGCCGGAATCGGCCTTGCGCTCGCAGAGCAGTTGGCTGCGGGCGGCACCCACTTGATCCTCACGGCCCGGCGCACGGATCGCCTGCAAAAGCTCGCCGCAGATTTATCCGCCAAACACAAAATTCAAACAGAAGTCTTCAGCGCTGACCTGGTTCGTCCAGAGGCGCCGGAAGAAATTCACGCATTCACGACGCGGAAGGGAATTGAGGTCGAGTTGCTGATCAACAACGCCGGCTTTGGCGCGTTCGGGTACACGCATGAGATTCCGGCCGAGCGGCTGCTCGAAATGGTCCAGGTCAATTGCTCCGCCGTGGTGCACTTGACGCGGATGTATCTGCCCGCGATGGTCGAAAGAAAACATGGCGACATCCTGATTGTCGCCTCAGTTGCCGCGTTTCAGGCGGTGCCCTTCATTTCCGCGTATGCGGCGACGAAAGCGTTCGATCTGCTCTTCGCCGAGGGATTGGCCGAGGAGGTTCGCGAATTCGGCATTCGTGTGTGCGCGCTGTGCCCCGGATCAACCACAACCGAGTTTCAGCAAGTGGCTCAACAGCCCGACCGCTCTTTCCGATATGCGGAGACGCCGGAAAAAGTGGCGCGCGTGGGACTGGAAGCGCTCGCACGGGGAAAGAGCTACGCGATTTCCGGAACGAGAAACCGTCTGATGGTGGAGAGTCAGCGGCTCGCGCCGCGGCATTTTGTGACGAAGACTGCCGCTAAAATGATGCGCCCGGCCACTTCCTAGAATCTGATCCCGCAGCCGCAAATTTCACTCGTACCGCAGCGCGACCATCGGATCAACGCGCATGGCGTGTCGCGCGGGGATGTAGCATGCCAGCAGAGTGATTCCGCACAGGAGAAACGTTGTGCCGCTAAAAGTGATCACGTCCGCCGCGCTTACACCGTAGAGCAGGTTCGCCATCAACTGAGCCAAAGCAATCGATGATGGGAGCCCGATCAGCAGCCCGATTCCGGTCAGGAGGATGCCCCGCGTCAAAACGAGCCGCAGGATGTCGCGCTGCTGCGCTCCGAGCGTGAGGCGCACGCCGATTTCATGCGTCCGCTCGGTCACCGAATAAGCCATTACGCCGTACACGCCTATCGAAGCCAGCACCAGCGCCAGAATTCCCATCACGCCCAAAATCACAGCCACGTAGGAAACGCCGATCACGCGGTTCGAGATGACCGCTTGGAGTGGAGTAACGTCGAAGACCGGCTGCTCCGGATCGACGCCCGCGATTTGGCTGCGGGCGGCCGCTCCGAAGGATGTTGGATCGCTTTTGGTGCGGATCGCCAGGTAAGCCAGATTCTGGGGATACTGCTGATAAGGACGGTACAGCGCCGGCGTATCCAGCCGTTCGTAGGGCTCGTACTTGATATCTCCCACGATGCCCACGATCTTCACCCAGGGCGATTTCGAATCTTCCGCACCGAGCTTGATGAATTTCCCGATTGGATTTTCACCGGGGAAATATCGCCGCGCCAGATTCTGGTCAACCACGGCCACAAGCGGTTGCTCGGTCGAGTCGGATCCGGCGAGCAGGCGGCCCTCGCGGAGAGGAATTTTCATCATCCGAAAATAGTCGGGATTCACGCTCTCAATGTTGGCAACTCGATACTCGCTCGGCTGTGCCGGGCGGCCCTGGATCGAAATGACGTCGGATTCGCCGCCGTTGCCGAATGGCACCACGGAAGCAATCGCGGCGGACTCCACTCCCGGAATGGTTTCGAACCGGCGCAGCACTTGTTCGTAGAACGCACTTTGTTGCTGGGGAGTCTTGTATCTCGATTCGGGCAGGCTGATTCGCATCGTCAAATCTTTTTCCGGTTCCAAATTCGGATTTGCCGAGAGCAAAGCGCGCACACCCTTGGCCATCAGTCCGGCGCCGACCATCAGGATCAACGAGAGGGCCACTTCGGCTATAACGAAAATGCTCCGCAGGCGCTGGCGCGCGTGCCCGGACGTGCTGCTCCGTCCTCCCTCTTTCAACTCTTCATAGATTTCAGGCTTCGACGTCTGGAAGGCGGGGGCCAGCCCCGAAATGATTCCCGCCATCACCGCGACAAAAACCGTGTACAGGAACACATCCTTCTCGAGGCGAACGTGTTTCCACATTGGGAGGAAACGTTCGACTTCCGGCGGCATATACGAGCGGATTACGCCGATGCTCCACACGCCGGCCAGGAGGCCTACGCACGCGCCGGCGCCCGCCAACAACAGACTTTCCGTCAAGAGTTGCCGCACGATTCGCAACCGGGTCGCTCCCAGGGCTCGGCGGACCGCCATTTCCCGTTGCCGCCCGGCTGAACGCGCGAAGAGCAAGTTCGCAACGTTGGCACATGCGATCAGCAGCACGAATATCACCGCGCCGATCAACATGCGGCAATATGCGACTGAAATTTCACCCGAAACGAAAACGCCCACGGGCATCACCTTCACGCTCCACCCTTGGTCCGTTTGCGGAAATTGCCGCTGCAGGCGGCCTTCGATTGTGAACATTTCAGCCTGCGCCTGGCGCAGCGAAACCCCGGATTTCAATCGCGCGATGGGAGCAAGGCTGTGATCGCCGCGGACACTTCGTTTTTGGTCGCTCATGGCCAGCGGCAGCCAAACCTGCGCGCTCGCTGGAAAATTAAAATCGTCACCCATCACTCCCACGACCGTGTAGGTCTTGCCGTTGAATGTGACAACTTTCCCGATGATCCCTGGATCCGATGCAAAGCGGCGCCGCCACAGGCCGTTGCTGAGGATGGCTTCCTGGTCGCGCCCGGGCTGTTCTTCCTCGGGAAGAAATGGGCGGCCTAAAGCGGGCGAGGCGCCAAGAACAGAGAAAAAGTTTGAGGGGACCAATTCGCCCCGCATTCTCTCAGGGTCGCCGTTCCCGGTCAGGTTCAGCCCGGCGTTTTCCATGGTGGTCATGTCTTCGAACGAAACGCTCTGGCGTTTCCAGTCGAGGTAATCGGCGGGCGACACCGCATCCGTGTCGGTCTGCCCGGGGGTCACATTGAGGACCACCACGAGTCGATCGAGGTTGGGAAACGAGACGGGCTTCGTAAGGAAGGCAATCGCGACGCTGAAGACGGCTGTGTTGGCGCCAATTCCCAGTGCCAGCGCCAGGACCGCCAGGGCCGTGAATCCGGGGTTCTTCAGCAGCATACGGAACCCGAATCTTACGTCCTGCCAGATCGCGCCCATGACCTCACCTCCGGCTAGCGTTCGCTTTTGAGTCGCAGGTGCATAGCCAACTCCAACCAACGTTCAACTGCAGGATAAAACAAGCTTTACCTCGACTTCTCAGCTCGCCCTTGCCGCCCGGATGCCCACCCGTGGGACTCCAATATCGCGAATTCGGACAGGCCCATGCGTCAGTCCAAACTATTCGTCTTGCCCGCTGATCGTCTGAGTCGCCCGCTGGTCTTGGAACGAACTTGGAGATCGCCCCGACTCTCTTCTTTGGACGATTCTCACGGATTCTCCAGTCGAACTCTCATCGTGATGGCTAGAAAAAAGGACCTTCACGCAAGATTCGGGAACTTCTTACCCCGGCTGCCGGAATATGTAACGAGAACCACGGCAGGCCGTCCAAGCGTTCAAGAAGAGATGACGATAGCCAAGGATCTCACGGAACACGGCCTGTTAAGGCGGATGGCTGCTGGCGATGAGGAGGCTTTCGCGCTCCTTTACCGCCGCACTCACCCGGCCATCTATCGGTATGCCCTGCACATGAGCGGGAATCCGGCGGTGGCCGAGGACGTCACGCAAGAGGCTTTCATGACGTTGATTCGCGACGCAAAACGATTCGATCCGGCACGCGGCACACTCGGCGCGTTTCTTTTCGGCGTCGCGCGGAATCACCTCCGCAAGCGCTGGGAGCAGGACCGGCATTCGGTGCCGCTACCGGAGCACGAGGACGATCTTACATCGCTCGTATCCGCTCACAGTCCCTACGGCAATGCAAATGGCAACGGCAATGGTGCGCACGCCCGCGATGAATTTGCGTCGCTTGAAACCACCAGCCGTGTCCGCCACGCAATTGCGACGCTGCCTGAGAATTACCGCGAGGTCGTTGTACTCTGCGAACTGGAAGAATTGAGTTATGAGCAGGCGGCCTTGGCGCTTGGCTGCCCGGTCGGAACGGTGCGCTCGCGCCTGCACCGCGCGAGGGCGCTCCTGCTCGAAAGACTGCGTGAGGCGCAGCCGGTTTTGCGCCGCGCTTCGGCGGTGGGCGAATGAACGAAGAGATGATCCCGATGGACTGCATTGAATTTCAGGAGGCCCTTCCCGATCTCGACCGCGCGGGCACGCGGGGTGCGCTGCTTCGCGAAAGCGCGCTCGCGCACGCGGAATCGTGCCCAGACTGCGCAAGACTTTTGACGGAATCCGAGTCCCTCGATTTTTCTCTGCATTCGCTTGCCGCACATGAAGCGGGCCACATGGCTCCGCCGCGGGTGGAAGCGGCTCTCCTCCAGCGCTTTCGGCGGGAGAAGGGAATCGCATCGCGCCGCCGGCTCCAATGGCAGCTTTCGGCGCTCGGCGCTGCGGCAGTGGTGCTGTTGGCTGTGGGCCTTTCCGTTCACGAACGCCGCGTGTCGCCGCCCGCAACGGATCCCGCTACGACCGCACAAGCTTCCTCCTCGGCGCCGGCCAATCCTGCGTCCGGGAATGAAGCAGCGAATCCGGGCCAGGCAGCGATGGAAGAGTCTTTCGCGTCGAGCGAGATGGACAATTCGGAATACGCTTCGGCGTTCCTTCCGCTGCCGTATGCCGACGATCCGGCGACGCTGGATGGCGGCGCGATTATTCGCGTAATTCTTCCGCGCTCGGCGCTCGCTTCGATGGGTTTGCCCGTCACGTATGCAGGAGCGGGAAACCGTGTTTCAGCGGACCTGGTCGTGAGCCAGGACGGGACGCCGCAGGCGATCCGCCTGGTTTCTCCGGTGAGCGTGAGCCAGGAATTTTAAGCGGCAGGATTGATGAGATTCTTCGCATTCAGTCAAACAATGCTTTTGGGAGGAATGGAGATGAGAATGAGCAGCAAGTGGATCGGAACGGCCGCATTAGCGATCGCATTTCTCGTCGCGAGCGGCAGCGCGCAGGCGCAGTCCGCGCCCGCTGCGCCTCCTCCGCCACCGCCCCACGGCCCGCAAATGGCCTTCGAGCGGATGGAGCCGGGGCCGTTTGGACCCGAAGATGCGATTTACTTCGTCGGATTCGAAGCCGGGCTCGGAGAAGACAAGACGGTGGCGGGCTCCCCGTACACGGCGAGTTTCTCAACGCAGACGACGCAAGCGCTCTCCGACGGAAATCACATTCAGCGGACCACGTCCGGCACGCTTGCGCGTGACAGCCAGGGCCGCGTTCGTCGCGACATGACCCTGCCCGCGATTGGGCCATGGGCCGCCTCGGGTAAAGCTGCGCCGCAGGTTACGTTCATCAACGACCCGGTTGCCGGAACACGTTTTTTCCTCCATCCGGATCAGAAGACCGCGGAAAAAATGCCGGGGCATTCATTCAAAGGTCATAAGCGCGGCAATGCGAACGCGCCGAAATTTCCGCGTCGCGATTCGACCGAGGTCGTGACCACATCGCTCGGCACGCAAATGATCAACGGCGTGTCGGCCGAGGGCACTCGATACACGCGCACGATTCCGGCGGGAGAAATCGGAAATGAGAAGCCCATCCAGATCGTCACCGAGCGCTGGTTTTCGAACGAGCTTCAGACCGTCGTCATGACCAAGCGCAGCGATCCCCGCTCGGGCGAGACTCTATTCCAGTTGACCAACATCCAGAGGCAAGAGCCTGCGGCGACGCTCTTCCAGGTGCCGTCGGATTACTCCGTAGTTCAAGGCGGCCGGATGCGCGGGCGGCAGATGAAATCGCTGGAACAGTAAACGCTTGCGTTAAAAAGTTGTCCCTCCTGTCGAGTGCAGTACTTGCGGGCGGACCCCACCACGCTCCGCCCGCAAGCCCACACCTCCCCATACAAATCACGTTCATTGAATTGGTTGGAAATTACGCGCTTGCGATGGCTCGATCGAGGAGTTCAACCACGTGGAGGACTTCCTGGCCGGTGTCCCGCCTCGCTGCGCCGGCTCGAAGTTGAATCATGCAACCCGGATTCGCCGTGACGATGGCCTGCGATTTCGTGTGGGCGACCGAATCCATTTTTCGCTCGAGCAATTCGAGCGATGCCTCGGTTTGCGTGACGTTGTAAACGCCCGCAGCCCCGCAGCAAATATCCGAGAGCGGCATCTCGACCAGTTCGACTCCGGGAACCGCGCGAATCAATTTTCGCGGCGCTTCGCGGACTTTCTGCCCGTGCGCCAGGTGGCAGGAGTCCTGATACGTCACGCGCAGCGGCGTTTGCTTCAGCGCGGCGGATAGGCCGAGGTCCGCGAGGAATTCCGCTACGTCCTTCATCTTGCCTTCAAATTTCTTTGCCTGGCCATGCGATCGGTCTTCCGTGGGGAACAGATGCGTATATTCCTTCAGCGTCGAGCCGCATCCGGCCGAATTCGTGAGGATTGCGTCGAACTCCTCGGACAGAAACGCGTCCATGTTCGTCTGCGCCAGATCACGCGCCACATCGCGCACCCCGGCGTGCGCCGCCAGCGCCCCGCAGCATACCTGTCCGCGCGGAACCACCACTTCGCAGCCATTCGCCTGCAGGACGCGGATCGTCGCGCGATTCAGCTCCGCGAACATCACCTGCGCGACGCACCCTGCAAAAAATGCCACGCGCGCGCGCCGCGCACCCTGCGCTGGAAACGTCTTGCCCAGCTCGGTGAAAAAAAACTTCGAGTCCATCTTCGGCATCAACCGCTCGCGCTCCTGCAATCCCAGCAGGCTCAAAATTCCAATGCCGCGAGCGATCGCCCGCATTCCCGAGCCTTCGTAGATGCGCATGACGCGCGCCGCCGCCGCAATTCTCCGCGGATACGGCAGCAGCCTGCGATAAACGAGATTACGCAGTGTGCGCGATAAAAACGGCCGCTTGTACTTCTGCTCGATCTGCGCGCGCGCCATCTCTACCAGTTTGCCGTACTCCACGCCCGCAGGGCACGCCGTCTCGCAGGCGCGGCAATCGAGGCAGCGATCGATGTGCGTGACAAAGGTTTCGCCCAGCTCGAGGCGTCCTTGATCCACAAGCAGCATTTGCCGGATTCGACCGCGCGGCGAGTCCGCTTCTCGTCCCCACAGCCGGTAGGTCGGACATTGATTCAGGCAAAGCCCGCAGTGGATGCAATGCGAGTAGTCTTCGTATTTCGGATTGTCCTTCGCGGAAAATCCGCTCAGAGTCTGCTGGAACTCGCGCTGCGCTTCTTCGTGCGAGATGGGAGGATGTGCGGCCATGACTCTAGAGACCTCCGATGAATCGGCCCGGGCTGAGAATTCCCGGCGGATCGAAGATTTTCTTGAGCTTCGCCATTTGCGCGAAATCCGCGCGCTCATTTCCCCAGACCTTCACGGCGCCCTTCCATTCGCTCGGGCACCACGGGATCGTCGCATTGGCCTCGAGCGTGCCGCACGCCGCCAGGATTTGGTCCGAGGCTTGCCTCACGCGCCGCTGCGTATCTTCATTTTTTTCGTTCGGCAGCAGCGCAACGTAAATTATTCCCAACCCGCGCGCCACCGCGGCCCACGGCAGCGAATTGCTCTCCGCGATTCGCGCGGCCGATTCCAGCATTTCTTTCATCCGCATCGGCAGGACGCCGATCTTCATGATCGTCGTCGCCGGCGATGATTCGAGCGCGATTGGAATGAATTCTCTCAGCCGGCCCCACACGGACGGTCTTTGATCATCGCCGAGCACTGCGTCCACTACCGCTCCCGCGCGTCCCGCCATCCCGCGCAGCTCGGTGGCGTATCGTTCGAGCACTTTGTCGTTTCCTGCGTAAGACGCCGCGAGAGTCCAGTGCTTCGAGGAAAGCATCTGCGGCCGCGGGACATTCGACTCGACTCGAGCCGCGGCTTCGCCCGCAAAAATTTCGGCGACGCGCGGGCTCAGAATTTCGAGCGTCAGCGGCGTGAGCGCCGATTGTGCGATTCGATGGCGAAGCGCCACCGCCTGCTCGGCGCGGTCGAACGACGCCACAAAGCCGCGGATGGCCTCCGGCTTCGGATACGTCCGGAAATTGATCCGCGTCATGATCCCCAGCGTCCCGAGCGAGCCAATCATCAATTTGTGCAGATCGTATCCCGTCACGTTTTTGACGACGCGCCCGCCGCTCTTCACCGCGACGCCTTCGCCCGTAACGTACTCCACTCCGAGAAGGTAGTCCCGCGCGGTGCCGTAGTATTGCCGCAGCGGATTGTCCACGCCCGAAGCGATCGTCCCGCCCGCCGACGCGCGGTTCGAATACGGCACTGCAAGCGGCAGAAATTGTTTGTGCTCGGCGAGCACGGTCGCGAGTTTCGAAAGCAAAATCCCGGGCTCCACGCCCAGAGTCAAATCGCCCGGGTCAAACGCAACCACACGGTCGAGCCGCGACATATCAATCGCCAGATCGTATTTCCGCGGCGGCAATCCGAGCCCGAGTTTCGTCCGCGCGCTCGTCGCCACCACCGCAAGATTCTCGGCCGCGGCGAATTTCACGATCTCCGCAACTTCCGCCGGCGTGCCGGGCCGCACGGCCGCCCCCGGAATCTTTCCGTCCACCGCAAAATCGCGGATTTGTGCCGGATCGTTGCTGACGTTCGGAGCGCCGACAATGTCGGCGAGTCGCGAAGGGGCGGTCTTGGCGGCCATGCTCATGCGTGCGTTGCACCTTCAACCGGCGCGGGCCGCACGCGGATTTCGCCGCAGCCTTTCGACGTCGGGAAAATTTTCCCGGGATTCAGCAATCCCGAAGGATTGAACGCATCGCGGACGTGCCGCATCATGTCGAGATCCGCTTCGCTGAACATCAGCGGCATCAGCCGGTCTTTTTCCATCCCCACACCGTGCTCGCCCGTGATCGTGCCGCCCATCTCGACGCAGAACTGAATGATTTCATCCGCGCTCGTCACCGCGCGCCGGAACTGCGCCTCGTCGCGCGCGTCGAAGGGAATAATCGGATGCAGGTTGCCGTCGCCCGCATGAAAAATGTTACCGATCTCGAAGCCGTGTTTCTTCCCGATTTCCTGGATCCGCTGGAGCGTCTCCGGCAACTTGGTCCGCGGAATCACGCCGTCCTGGACGTAATACGTCGGGGCGATACGTCCCACCGCTCCGAATGCGTTCTTGCGTCCCTTCCACAGCAAGTCGCGTTCTTTTGAGTCCCGCGCCACGCGGACTTCGCGCGCGCGGTGCTCTTTGCAGACTTCCTCCACGTGCTTGGCCTCGACTTCCACTCCCTCGCGCAGGCCATCAAGATCGAATAACAGCACCGCCGCCGCATCGTACGGAAATCCTGCGTGAACGTAATCCTCCACTGCGCGAATCGTCCACCCGTCGAGCATTTCGCACGCCGCCGGCGTGATTCCCCTCGCCGTGATTCCAGCCACTGTCTCGGTGGCGTCGTCCACGCGATCGAAAATCGCCAGCAGGGTTTTTACAGTCTCCGGCAACCGCGTGAGCTTCACCGTGATTTCCGTCACCAGCGCGAGCGTTCCCTCGGAGCCGACGAAAAGTCCCATCAGGTCGTAGCCCGCCGGATCGATCGCCGGGCTGCCCAATCGCATCACCTCGCCGGTTGGAAGCACAATCTCCATGGACAAAACATGATTCGTCGTCACGCCATAAACGAGCGTGTGCGGTCCGCCGGAATTTTCGGAAACATTTCCGCCGATCGTGCACGCCTTCTGGCTCGACGGATCGGGAACGTAGTAAAGCCCAAGGTGTGCCACCGCCAGGCTCAAGTCCGCGTTCACGACGCCCGGCTGAACCACCGCCCGCAGGTTCTCCACGTCCACGCTGAGAATGCGATTCATCCGCGAAAAAACCGTGAGGATTCCGCCGTGCCGCGCCACGGCTCCACCCGAAAGACCTGTCCCCGCGCCGCGCCCGACCATCGGAACTTGATATTGATTTGCGAGCTTCACGATCCCCGCCACATGCGATGTCGAGCCTGGAAACACGACGCACGTAGGGCGCCCGGCTTCCACCGAGCCGTCGTTGTCGTAAAGAATGAGGTCTTCCGGCCGGTGCAGCACGCTGTCCGGCCCGAGAAGATTTTTCAGATCGTGAAGGAGTCGCGAGTCCATACGCTTGGCGCGACCGGGGTGCGTCGCTCCCGCGCGCCACTATAGTCGTCTGTGGGAGCGGGAGTCAACATGGTCCAAAGCACAGGGGGCGGCGCCGCCGTGGTGGGTCCCGTTGCATGCGACCCACCAACCGGCGCCGCCGATGTTCTACTTATTGATGTCTTGTTTCGCTTCGAGACGCTTGATCAATCCCTGCACGAGTGGCTTTGCTCCATCGGGAGCGCCCGCGAGCGCAGCGTTTGCTTCCTTGGTCGCGTTCGGGAAATCTCCCGCGGCGCTGTAAACCCGGGCCATTCCGACGTGCGAAAACCAGTTGTCCGGATACTTTTTCGCGGCGGTGCGGTAAGTTGCGAACGCCTCGTCATTCTTTCCTTGGCCCTGAAGCTGCCGCCCGTACCCGTACAACTGCTGCGCCCCCGCCTTCTCGAGTGCGAGGTCCCGGAATTTCTTCGATTCGTCCGCGCGCCCCAGCGCCGCGAGCGCTTCGGACTTCGTCATCACACTCTCATAGCGTTCTTCGATCCGGATCGATTTCTCCGTGTAGCTAAGCGCTTCCTCGAGAGCGAACTTATTTTTCACGAGGTAGTCGGCCGCATCGTTCCAGCTTTCCCACGTGTATTGCGGCAATCCCCGAAATTGCCTGTGAAAATTTCCCACCACCGTGTCGCCCAGATTGATCGAGACTTTGAAGGGCACCGCAACTTTTTCCCATCGCAGTGTCACGACGGCGGAATCCTCTTTCGGTTGATCGATATCGTACGTCAGCGCCTCGTGCATCTCTGCAGCGCCGGGCTTCACTGTGACGCGCAGTGCGTCCTCGTCCTGTTTGTAGCTGAAGCTGCCCCAGGACGCGTTCGCCTTGGAAAAAATCACCGTCCATTCGTCTTTTCCGGGAATCATGTGCAGGCCGTACTTCCCCTTGTCGAGCGCCTTGCCCTCAATCGAAACCGCATCCGAAAATGATATTGTCGTGTTCTCGTTCGCGCCCGCGCGCCATACTTCGCCGTAGGGCACCAGCTTTCCCCACACCTCGCGGCCACCCACAAGCGGCCGGTGATAGTTGATCGTGACGTCGGTAAGACCGATTCGCTGCGACACCACTGCATGCTGGCTCTGCCGCGGCAACTCCATCACAAACGACTGTGCCTGGCACAGCGAAGCCACAAATAAAATGCATGGAACCAAAGCCAGGAAGCGAAGCTTTTGCATCTCAAATTCCTCCGTTTGAAATTCCGTAAAGGTCTCTCCGCGCCGGATCACTCGCAGAAACACAGCCCCAGTGATAACTGCTTAGACGCCTCGCCCTTGCCGTGGTGAGCGCACGCCGCCAATTTGTCAACCCGAACCCGGCCGCGTTTTTCGAGGACGGCGGTGAGGGACCTGCTGTTAGTCGAGTTCTCTGCGGGCGCGGCCCTTACAACCCAACAATCCTTATCCTCGCTTTCATCCGGTGTTCTTCCCCCGCCGCAACCTCTACCGCGAATTGCGACACGTTTGTCGTTTCCACGCACATCATCTGCTTCCATTCTTCATCCCCGAAATCACTCATCGCCTTCGCTTTCTCCACCCACGGATTCCACACCACCGTCGTCCGTGAATTCTCGTTCGCGATCCGAATCCGCCGCCGCAGCACGGGATCTTCCAACTCAACCTCATGCGGCGTATCCAAATACTCGCGGTCGGTCTCGGACGTGATCTCGACGTCGCCCTGTTGCAACTTCGCTTTCCTCGAGTCGGTTTTGTCCGTGTACCGCATCCCGCTCAACCCATGGAGCCGCGCCTTCTCGATATTCCCCACGCGGAAATAGGTATGCAACGCCTCTTCAAAACGCAGCGGCGCCTTCCCCGAATTCTTCAATCCCAGCTCCATGTGCAATTCAGTTCCAAACGTCACGCGATGCTCCAGCCGAAAATCGGCAACCCACCATTTCTTCGTGCTCTCATCGCTCCCCGTGGAAAGCGTCACGGCTGCCCCGCCGCCCGTCCGCTCGACCGAATCGAGCCTCCACGCTTTCGTCCGCACGAAGCCGTGCGCCGGCGCCTTTGCATCGCCGGCTTTTCCGCCAAACCACGGAAAACAGATAGGGACGCCGCCGCGAATCGCCACGCCATCCTCCCAGCGCGATTTCGCGCTCACGAACAGCGCTTCCTCCCCGCCCGATGGTTTCCACGAAGTGATGTTTGCTCCATGCAGATAAATTTCTCCCTCTGCCTCGGGCGAAGTGATTCTCACTTTCAGCAATCCGCCGTTCCCTTCGACAATTCTGGCGACGCCCGGTATTTCAAATCGCTGATTCAGTTCCCCCGCTGCCCCTCCTGATTTCATCTGTTGACCTCTGACGGAAATCTAGAATTTCAAACAATCGCGCCCAAGTATCGGCCGCCCCCTGCCATTTGTGCAACTCGGCCTTCTCTTCACCATCCACAGGCATGCACGCATGCATCCTTCCACATTCCCGCTACCCTGATAATGGAGTGTTGTCTAAATTCGGCAACCCGCGAAACGCTCGGCAGGCCGTCGGTTCTCCCCGCCCCACACCTCGCCAGCCCGTCACTGATCGCCAACTCCGGCACGCTGAAGCGCACTTAACCTCTGCAAATTCAACACATCATCAACTTCTAATCGCCAAGCTTTTGAATATCTGGCACCCACAGTTGCACTGCGATTTGTGCTCTCTGGTCGGGTCCCTGGCACAGGAGCCTTTTGCATCCCGGATGGTTTTATGGGGCGCACTCTGCGCCCGTGCGGACGATCTGATTTCTCTTTCATTCCTCGTCACCTCCACGTCTTTATCTGAGTTCATCTGTGTTCATCTGTGTTCATCTGTGGTTGCATTTCGGCCTTTCCCCTTTGCCACCCGGCACAGTTTTTCGGTGTATGCTACTC
Organism: Candidatus Acidiferrales bacterium; assembly: GCA_049592615.1. Classification (GTDB taxonomy): domain Bacteria; phylum Acidobacteriota; class Terriglobia; order Acidiferrales; family UBA7541; genus Palsa-295. Next base: position 8,508 of record JBAWGF010000020.1, on the reverse strand, counting down.
AACCGGCACGGACATTTTCTCGCGAGGTGCGGAGTGGGCAAGCCGAAAGTATTCTCCACGCGGCCGCTTTTCCCGGCGGCGCGCAAGATTCTCGATGACAATTTTGAAATGGACTATTGGACGCCTCCCGAGCGCATCTCCCGCGCCGAACTTCTGAAGCGCGTGGCCGATAAGGACGGCCTCGTCTGCCTGCTCACCGAAAAAGTGGACGAAGAGCTTCTTGCGGCGTCGCCAAAACTGCGCATCGCCGCGACCGTTTCCGTCGGCTACGACAATATTGACGTCGCCGCCTGCACCAAGCACAAGGTCATCGCCACGCACACTCCAGGCGTCCTCGACGACACGACCGCCGACTTCGCTTGGACGCTTCTGATGGCGATTGCGCGCCGGCTCGTCGAAGGCGACACGTGGATGCGTTCCGGCACATGGCCGGGATGGGATCTCGACCAGCTTGTCGGCGGCGATGTTTGGGGGAAGACGCTCGGAATCCTCGGATTCGGCCGCATCGGCCGCGGTGTGGCGCGCCGCTCGCAGGGTTTTCAGATGCGCGTCCTTTACAGCGATGCGGTTCGCGCTCCCGCCGAAGTCGAAAAAGAACTACACGCCGAATTTGTGGACCGCGACCGCATCTTTCGCGAGTCGGATTTCATCAGCGTTCACGTTCCACTGCTCCCTGACACGCGCCACTTGATCTCGAAGGACAATCTCGAAAAAATGAAGCCAACCGCGTACCTCATCAACACTTCGCGCGGCCCGGTGGTGGACGAGGCGGCGCTCGCAACTGCACTCGAAAGCAAGAAAATCGCAGGCGCGGCGCTTGACGTTTTCGAAAACGAGCCGAAGGCGCATCCGGCTCTTCTCGCGCGCAAGGACGTCATCCTTACGCCGCACATCGCAAGCGCCTCGGTCGAAACGCGGACGAAAATGGCGGTCATGGCTGCGACGAACGTCGCCGCGCATTTTCAGGGCCGCCGTCCGCCGAATGCACTGAATGCCGACGCGCTCGGACTGAAATAAAGGAGGAATTCAAAATGCCGCTCGTCACACGCAATCATCCGAAGTTGACGCTCGAAGGCGCGCACGCGGTTCTCGCCGGCGCCCAGCGCCGCTCGGAAGAAATCAAGGTCCCAATGGTCATCGCAGTCGTGGACGAGGGCGCGCACCTCATCGCTTTCGAACGCATGGACGGCGCGCGACCCGCATCGATCGCCATTGCAATAGTGAAAGCGCAGGCTGCCGCGATGCGCCGCTCGCCCACCGGCCCCGCGATGGCCGCGGACCAATTCAATGCGCCGCTCGCGTTCGGGCTCGCCATCGCAAGCCCGTCTGAGCAAACCCCGATTCGCGGCGGCGTGCCGCTGCTGGTGGACGGCCAGGTAGTCGGCGCGATCGGCGTGAGCGCCGGAAGCGAAGACCAGGATCTCGACGTGGCCCGAGCGGGCGCGGCGGCGCTCGAAAAGGCGTGAAGCAAATCGCGCGGCGCATTTTTCGCGAGACGCTCGCGGCGATTGACATCGCTGCGGTGTTTGCGCGAAAACTCGATCGCGATGGCTCTCGCATTCGCATCGGAGGCTCACGGTTGGACCTCCGCGAATTTCGCGAGATCGCCGGCATCGCCTTCGGCAAAGCGTCGTTCGCGATGGCCGATGGCCTGGCGAAGATTCTTGCGCCGGAATTTTCGCTCGACGGAATTCTCGTTGGGCCCGTCGCGCCGCCGCGGGAATTGCCGGGTTGGAAAACTTTCATCGGCGGCCATCCTGTTCCAACCGCTGGAAGTTTTGCGGCGGGCCGCGCGATTCTCGATCGTCTCGCGCGCTGCGATTCACGCACGCTGATTTTCTTTTTGCTTTCGGGGGGCGGCTCGGCGCTCGTCGAGCAGCCGCTCGATCCCGCCGTGACGCTCGAGGATTTTCAGAAATTGCATTCCGTTCTCGTCACGTGTGGGGCGCCCATCGGTGAAATCAACGCGATCCGCAAGCATCTTTCGGCGACCAAGGGCGGGCGGCTCGCTGCCGCTGCTCCGGATTCGGTGAAACTCACGTTCGGAATATCCGATGTGCCCGAAAGCCAGGAATCCGCGCTCGCTTCGGGACCGACGTTGCCTGATCCCACAACGATTCACGATGCCGAGCGCGTCGCGCTGGAATATGCGCTTCTTCCGAAATTGCCCGCGCCGCTTCGCTCCGCCTTCGACCATCACGGACTCAAGGAAACCCCGAAGGTGGGCGATCCTGTTTTTTCGCGCGCGCGCTTTGAATTGCTCCTCGGCGCGCACGATTTGTTGCACGCGGCGCATCATGCCTGCGAGGCTGCCGGCCATGTTTGTCTCTGCGACAACTCAACTGACAACTGGCCGCTTGAAAGGGCGGCCGATCATTTGCTGGCGCAACTTGAAATGATGAAGAAAGCGAATCCGGCGAGGCCTGTGGCGATTTTGGCGGATGGGGAAGTGAGCAGTCCCGTGTCCGGCCACGGAATCGGCGGGCGCAATTCCGCGTTCGTTCTCGCGTGCGCGCCGAAAATTGCGGGGAAAGGAATTACGATCCTGAGCGCGGGGACCGACGGAATTGACGGCAATAGCACTGCGGCGGGGGCAGTGGCGGATGGCGAAACTCTTGAGCGCGCCCGCGCTGTGGGCCTCGATGCCGCTGACTTCTTTCGCCGCAGCGACGCTTACAATTTCTTCGCGCGCCTCGATGATGCCGTCATGACCGGGCCGACAGGCAACAACCTGCGCGACCTTCGCATTTTTCTCGCAAACTAAAGGAAACAGTTTCGCGCGCTATTGCTTTTTTCCATTCCCCAGTTGCGATTCAATTTTCGAAAGCCGCCCGTTCACTTCTTCGATTTGCTGTTGAAGTTTTTTGAGATTGTCCAGCACGGCTTCCTGTGCGCCGCCACCTTCAGCTTGTGCCGCGCGCGCTTCGTGCGGGTTGGCAGGGCCTCCCACGGGCGGTTTTCCGGCCGCCTGCGCTTTCAACGCACCAATCTGCCCCTGGACGAACGGCACCGCTCCGATGCTCAGGTCGCCGCTCTTGATCAAGTCCTCGAGTGGCCCGATGGCATCCGTGTCGCCGCGCCGTCCGAGTGCGATGATCGTCGCAAACTTCACGCCAAAGTACGGTTCGCGCAGATAGGAAACTAGCGCTTGCGTGATTGCCTTGTTGCTCTTGTCCATTCCGCCCACCGCGGCGATCGCCGCGCCGCGGCTGATGAGCGGCTTGCCCGTTGCAGACCATTCGAGGAGAACCGGAACCGCGCGTTCGTCGCCAAGCGTTCCGAGGGCGCGAAACGCAGCGGTGCGGAGAGTATCGTCGGGCGAATCGGATTTCACCGCCGCCATGAGAGTGTCAAACGCAGTGGGCGCCTTGATCTCCGCAAGCGAATTCAGAGCGACCGCGCGAACCCGATATGCTTTGTCATTCGATGCGATTTCGCTGAGCGTCGCGTCGAGCGAAACGTCGTCTTTGAATTTTCCGAGCTGGCCGACGGCGATTTCGCGCACCCAGGGTTTTTCGTCGTTCACCGCCGCGAGAATGTGTTTCTCCGCGCTCGCTCCGCCAATCTTGCCGAGCGATTTCAGAGCTTCTGCGCGAACCCCCCAGAAGGGATCATGCTGTGCTGCCTCGCCGAGCGCCGCGACGACATCCGCATTGTCCTTCACGTCGCCGAGCGCTACGGCCGCGTCGGCGCGATCCGGCACCGTCGCTCCATTTTTCAATTGATAGATCAGGATTGCCGGATTTTTTTTGAACTCCACTGTCTTCAGAATTGTGTCGCCTTTGTCAAAAACAACCATCAGCGGGGCGCTCTCCGCGGGGAACGTAAAACTCTTGCTCGCCTCGCTGATTTCGATTGGATACGTCTTGCGTCCGGCCGCCGTTGCGATTTCAACTTCCATCGACACGCCGAACAGTCCGACGAGTCCTTCAACCTTTTGCGTTTGCTTGACGTCGAGTTTCACTTGATGCGCCGAGTCGTCGTATGTGTAGCTGACATCGAATTTCGGCGCGCCAGCGCGAAAGATCCACTGGTAAAAAAACCGATCGACGTTGATTGCAGTCGTTTCTTCGATCGCCTTTTGCAAATCAGCGGTCACAACATTTTTCCCGCGGTTGGCTTGCAGGTAATTGTGCAGCGAGTGGAAGAAATTCTCGTCGCCCAGCTTCGTGCGCAGCATCCGCAGGACCCAGCCGCCCTTTGTGTAGATGTTGCCCGCGTTTTCGATCGAGTCTTCAAAATTGCGCGTGACGACCGGAGAAGAGTAGAGCCGCTTTTGATTGAACCAGCGATTTCCGTCGGTCCAGAATTCGTATGCGGCGTCATCCGCGCCGTAGTGCGCCTCGGTCCAGTAATGCTCGAAGTAAGTTGCGAAGCCCTCATTCAGCCAGAGGTTCGCCCAGTCTTTGCACGTGACGAGATCGCCGAACCACTGGTGCGCGAGTTCGTGCGAGTCCAGGTCGTCGGCTCCTTCGCGCTCTTCGGCGGCCAGCTTCGGATGCACCAATCCGCGCACGGTCAGCGTCGTGGCGCTTGTATTTTCCATTCCGCCCACGACAAAATCATCCACCGAAGTCTGCGCGTACTGCGCCCACGGATATTTCACGTCGAGCCGGTCCGAAAATGCGTCGAGCATCTGCTTCGTGCGCAAAAACGTGGAATCAATTTTGTACTCTTCGCCCTTCGGCACAACGTATCGCACCGGGATGCCGCGCCACGTGTCCTTCTTTTCGACAAATTCACCGGCGACCGCGGATATCAGGTACGTCGAGAGCGGCTCGGACTGTTTCCAATCCCAGGTCTTCGTGCCGTCGGCTTCGTCCTTCGTCCCTACCAGGCGTCCGTTCGAGATCGTGATCCATCTTGCAGGGACGGTGAGAAGCATTTCCGAAGTCGTGCGGTCGTTCGGATAGTCGTAAATCGGAATGTAGTAGCGCGTGTCTTCGGACTCACCCTGCGTCCAGACTTCTTGCGGCCGGTCGGGATAATTTTTATCGGGAAGAACGAAATAGAGACCCTTCTTCGGTTGCCCCTCGTAGCGGATGAAAACTTCGTGTTTCTCGCCGCGCCTGGAGGGATGATCGAGCGTGACGAGCAGCGCGTTGTCCGTGGTCGTGAATTTCGCGTCCTTGCCATCCACGCTGACGCTCTGGATTTTCAAATTTACGGAATCAAATCGGAGTTGCGTGAGCCCGTCGCGCAGGGACGATATGGTGTGATTCACCTCGCCTCGGAATTTGTGGTGGTCCACGTCGAACCACAAATGCGTGCGAACATTCTGCAAATCGTAATCGCGGCTGCGCGCAAAGGGTTCGTCCGCGCGTCCGGTGGCCGTAACCAGCAATGCAAGCAAGAGCAACAGGGCGCACGACGCCATGATCCCGGTGAGGCGCGGACGCACGGATGGCTGATTCATTTTTTATTTCCTCCTCAGTCGATTGGAAGGGTTCTAAGAAGACCCAGCATTATACAACGCGCGAAAGGCCTTAGAGGTTTCGTATTTTCCAGGAAAAATTCTGAACTCGAATTTCAGAGAAGGCCTTTCACCCAGCCGCCGTCCACCGCGATCGTCGTCCCGTTGATCGAGCTGGCGCGCTCGGATGCGAGAAACGTCACGAGCGCGGCAAATTCCTCCGGCCGCGCGAGCCGGCCGATGGGAATTTCCGCGGCCCACGTCTCGAAAATATCCGCGCGCGGCACGCCCGCGTCTCGCGCCTGTTTTTCGGCGAGTTCGTCGAGCCTTTCGGTTAGCGTGTAACCGGGACACACGTTGTTCACCGTGATTCCGTCGGGGCCGAATTCATTCGCGAGAGTTTTCGCGAGGCCCGTCACGGCGGCGCGCAGCGAATTCGAAAGCAGCAGACCATTGATTGGCTGCTTCACGGAAACGGAAGTGATTGTCAGGAGCCGCCCCCAGCGGTTGCGCTGCATCCGCGGCAGCACCTCGCGCGCAAAATACACGGTGCTCAGAAGCGTCAGCTCGACGGCAGCGCGCCAATCGTCCAGCGAAATCTCGAGAAATTTCTTCGCCGGAGGCCCGCCCGCATTCGTCACGCAGATGTCCACGCGCCCGAATGTTTTCTCGACGGCCTCGACAAAGTCGCGGACGGCATCCGCGCTCGTCACATCCATCGCACGGCCAAACACGCTGCGACCGTTGGCTTTCCCGATCTCCTTCGCGGCGCTCTCGACATCGGCCGCAGTCCGCGCGCAGATTGCGACTTCGCATCCTTCCTTCGCGAGCTCCTCCGCCACGGCGCGCCCGAGCCCCTTGCTCGCCGCCGCCACGATTGCCACGCGTCCTTTGAGCCCAAGATCCATCGGCTTCAGCCTTTTTGCGCACCGCTCCGCAGATAGGCGTCGTCCTTGCGGATCCAGTCTTCCCGCCGCGGAGCAAAGAAATCAATATCCACCGTATCTTCGAGAGCTTCGGCTGCGTGAGGAACGTGCGCCGGAATGAAGAGCATTTCACCGGCGCGCACGACGGTCGTCTCGCCGCCGTCGAAGACAAATTTGAGCGCGCCCGAAAGAATCATCGTGTACTGCTCGCTACGGTGCGAGTGCCGCGGCACGAAGGCTCCCCGCGACAGAAGAATTCGTCCGATCGTCGCGTCCTCACCGCTCACCATCTGGCGAGTGATCGCTGGGTTCAATTGCTCTTTTTCTATTTTTTCCCACGGCGTCGCTTTGGGCATTGGCTTCCTCCGACTCCGAATTCAACGGCCCAGAATCGTCCATCGAAACGCGCGAATCGTCAATGGCCGGTTTGCAGGACGAAAGATATTTACGGGCGTGCGGGCGTTCGACTAAGATGCGCGCGTGACTCCCGTTGGCTGGCTTGCGGCGATCGTGCTTTTTCTCCAATTGCCGATTCCGCTGTTCTGGTTCGTCGTCCATCCGCAGGTGAATTTTTGGCGGCGGCACCAGAACGCCGGTTACATCGTCGGGGTCCTGCTTTCCTGGGGGCCCGTGACCGCTTGCATGGTGATCTTCCGCGAACATCTATTCCGGAGCGATTGGCCGCCGACTTGGAGCGTTGCCGCGGGGATTGTGCTGATCGTTTTCGAGGGTTGGATTTTCTGGCGAGTGAAACGCGATTTGGGCGCAGCGCGGCTGGTGGGGAAAACGGAATTGTCAGGCGGCGGGGAAGTGGTGCACAGCGGAATCTACGCGCGCATCCGCCACCCGCGATACATCGGCTCGTTGCTCGCGATTCTGGGCGCATGCTTTTTGGCGGGGACGAGAACGATGTGGATCGTCGCAGCGGTGTGGTGGCTGCTGACTCTGGTGGCCATCGCGTTCGAGGAGCGCGAATTGCGAAATCGTTTCGGCGCGGCCTATGAAGAATATTGCCGGCGCGTCCCGCGCTTTCTGCCACTGCGCGCAAGACCGCGGGAAGTGTAGCCCGGCAAAGAAATGCACGGATCATGGATTCACAGGAGGCGCCAATGAAGCGTCCGCTGATTCTTCTCACGATCATCCTGAGCGTTGCCGCCACGGCGGCCGCGCAGATCGGCACGCGGGTCTCCGTTTCCGCCGGGACGCCCGAAGACAAAGCGCTCGCCGAAATTTATGCGGCGGCCGACGGGCCCGATAAAATCGCTTTGCTCGACAAATTCGCGGCTGAATTCGGGAGCAACAATGAATTAGCGCTCCTCACGGATCAAATCTACGCGCAGACGTACCTTGCGATGAAGAATTATGCCAAGGTTTACGAGTACGGCGAAAAAGCGGTGGCGATCGATTCGCTGAATCTCGCGAGCGTCATCACCATGATTCACGCGGCGGACGAGCAGGGCGACGCAAAGAAGCTCTTCGCATTGGGCGACAAGGCCATCGCGATCGTGACGCAGTACAAGGCCTTGCCGCCTCCCTCCGGCGTTTCGGACGTGGAATGGACGCACACGAACGAGGAAAACGTGAAGAGGTCGCAGGACGATATCAACTACGTCCAGTACGCGCTCGCCAACGCCGCTTTCAAAACTGCCGATCCCGCTGCTCGCGCCGCATTGTTCGAGCGCTACGTTGCGGCGTTTCCAGATTCGCCGTACACGCCAAGTGTCCGCGAGCAGATACCGATCGCCTATCAGCAGGCACAGAACACCGCCAAGATGCTCGAGACCGCGCAGAAAATCCTGGAGGCGGACCCGAACAACGTCAGCATGCTTCTACTCCTGACGGATTACTGGAGCCAGAACGGTTTGCAGCTCGACAAAGCAGCGGCCTACGCACAAAAGGCTCTCGATCTTCTCGCGCAAGCGAAGAAGCCGGACAATCTGACGGATGAGCAGTGGCAACAGCAGATTTCGATTCAGAAAGGGCTTGCCTATTCCGCGCTTGGGCAAATCCACGTGAACAAAGGCCGCAACCCGCAGGCCGTGGAGGCGTTTCAAAAGGCCGGCCCGCTGCTAAAGTCCGATACCGTCAGCTACGCCCGCAACCTTTACCGGCTCGGTTTCACGCTTGCGAAAATGCAGCGCATCCCGGAAGCGCGCGAAGCACTGACCG
>JBAWGF010000019.1:0-2547 GCA_049592615.1 Candidatus Acidiferrales bacterium | reverse complement strand
GGACATTGAGCCGCGAAAACATACAACCCGGACGCCGACGCGGTTAACATGCGCGGAAGGCAACATGGACGGGAGCGATAACGCGAGTTCCTGTTCAGTCCGGCGTGGTCGAAGACCCCACGGCACGTCTAGAAACTTCATGCACGAGAACCGGGAGACCTCGGAGACACCTGACGCCAGTCCGGCAGCAGGTCGGCGAGCGAAGGCTTAGGCCACACGGCTCGCATGTACGTCATCGAGGAGTCACACTGCGGCATAGTGTGTGCTGAGCAGCGCGTTGTTCGGGAGGGTTGAAGTCCCTCTGGCGCTCGAATGAGGGGCGTCATATCCAAAGACGGCGGTAATGCGTCGTCGGCCGGAGGCGTAAACCTTCGGAGGGCAGGGTGTCCACCGTGAGGTGGAATCCGAAGGGCATGAGGAGAAGTACCGGGCCGTAATCGATGGGGGCTGCCCCGAAGATGAACCGGTCGGCCAAAGGTGGGCAAGGTCGAGCCTGCACTATGGAGGCGAAGGCGTTCTCATTCACCCACCGCACCAAGGTGTTTGCGGACGGCACGGTACGGAAGAACAACGTGTGACCTCAGGAGGACTGGCAGAGTCTCCGGGTGGCACCGGAGTAAGCAGACCTATAAGCGAAAGCGAAGCGGCGAACGACGCTCGGCCAGTAGTCGGACGGCTGAACAGTACCTAAAACGCGGCGAAAGCCGCGTGACCGAGTTATCGGCGACCGGAGTGGGTCGGGGAAGGCAGCCGGCGAAGACGGTCAGGAAGAGAAGGGAAGCCAGATGAGTAAAGATGAGGGAGGATGGAACAGTTCCTTAAGCGAAAAACCCGTACGCTCTCGTCCGAGGAGACTGGTGGACTGGATCAGCCTGGCGGGTGGCAAGAAGGTCCATTCATTGATCGACAAAGTGTACAAGCGGAAGAACCTGGAGATGGCCTGGGAGAAGGTGAAGGCAAACCGGGGCAGTGGAGGTGTAGATGGGCAGACTCTGGAGGCTTTCGAAGCGCAGCTGGACCAGCAGTTGGAACGGCTGCAGCGAGAGCTGAAAGAGGATACCTATCAGCCTCTGCCGGTGCGACAACACCCGATCCCGAAGCGGGACAAACCCGGAGAGTGTCGAATGCTTGGCATACCTGCGATCTATGATCGCGTGTGTCAACAAGCGCTGCTCAATCGGTTGGAGCCTATCTTCGAGCCGATATTCGATGATGCCAGCTTTGGCTATCGGCGAGGGCGATCGACGAAGGACGCGCTGCGCAAAATCTGGAAAGAGATCCAAGGTGGGTCGGAGTGGATCGTGGATGCAGACCTCCGAGACTTTTTCGGGTCCGTGGATCACGAGAAGCTTCTCACGCTGGTAGCTCAGCGGGTGGCGGATGGCCGAGCGCTTCGCCTCATCAAGGCGACGCTCAAGGCGGGAAGCTACGGCAAAGGGCAGCTCTTTCCCAGTGAGCGTGGCACTCCACAAGGGGGTGTGGTTTCGCCCACGCTCAGTAACATACTTCTGACGCCGTTCGATCGGGAGATGCGGCTGAGAGGATATCAGCTGACGCGGTACGCCGATGATTGGGTGATCACCTGTAAATCGGCAGCAGAGGCACGCGCCGCAATGGAAGCGGCTGGCCGAATCCTGAAACAACTGGGTGTGGAGTTACATCCGCAGAAAACGCGGATCGTTCACGTCCGCTACGGCTTCGAGTTTCTCGGCTATAAGATCAAGCGCGGGAAGAAATTGCATTTACCCGAAAGCAAGATTCGTAGCCAAGCACGTTCGGGTGCACTCTACGCGTACCCGCGTGAGAAGTCGATCCAACGATTCCAGGATCAGGTACGGCAACGAACCAAACGGAGAGTGCCTCTGAAAACCCCGGAGCTGATTGCGAAACTTAACCCGCTTTTGCGGGGGTGGGGCGAGTATTACAAACGAGCCCACGTCCGAACGCTCTTCAATCAGCTGGACCGTTGGATCGTGCGGCGGATCTGGTCGCATCGGTTTAAACGTTGGCGCAATGGTGGTTGGAAGCAACTGCCTGCGCCGAAGCTGTACGGTGAGTATGAGCTTGTGAACTTGGTGGGGTTAATTCCTTCTATTGCATCCCGCAGGGATTGAGTCTTCGTAAAAGCTGCATACGGGAAAACTGTACGTGCAGTTTGAGCGGCGGACGGAGGCCAGCGCTCATGCGCGCCTCCTCCGACCCGACACCGATGAATCATTCGAACAAAGACGGAGCATCGTCGGCGGAGAGTGAGGAGGGAAGGCTGCGGATCAAGGAGAACACTCTTCCATCTGACACGTACCCGACTCAGTGCGGGACTGCGCGTGTCCCACGGGTGGGCGAGTGTGCGGCCAACCGATATGGCGGGCCGCTATTCATCCGAGATAAGAACCGGATGCGCTAATCAGCGCCCGTCCGGCTCTGTGCGGGGTTGTGCCTTGAAAGCTCATGGAGTTCTAGTTTCCTGAGATGGAGACCGCGGCAAAGCCTAGCTCGCAGCCGCGTACCGAGTCTTGCGTGATGTCCGGCAACGGCCATTGCGAAGCG
>JBAWGF010000018.1:0-12587 GCA_049592615.1 Candidatus Acidiferrales bacterium | reverse complement strand
TATTGCGGCCATTCTATACTTTGGATGTCTACGGCTAGTCGAGACCCGACAAACGTCTCCAAATCTCTGCAATTAGACCCCAAAGGTAGGGATTCCGCTGGAACTAGCGGAACAGAGAGAAAACCTACGACTGGCTGGCGGAGGGGGTGGGATTTGAACCCACGAGACCCTTTCGGGCCTAACGGTTTTCAAGACCACCGGTTTCAACCGCTCACCCACCCCTCCGGAGTCCACTCGCGATATTGTAACTTGCGGCCGGGATTCGCGACAGTAGCGCTTCCAGTTGTGCGAGGATAACGGTTCGTCAAGATTTGACCGGGAGAACAAGATGAAAGCGATCGCGATCACAACTGCAGTTCTAGCCCTAGTGATGACTGCTTCGGCGCAAACTTCGGCGCCTACAGCGAAGCCGCCGGGCTTGACCGAAAAGCTCGCGAGCCGCCATGAAACTGCTGTCATCAACCACATGCGCGTTTACATTTTCCGCCTGCGCCCCGGCGACGATCTTCTCGAATCGATCCAGGCCTTTGCGCGCGCACATCACATTCAGGCAGCTGTCGTGCTGAGCGGAGTTGGCAGCCTCACCCAGGCGTCCATCCGCTTCGCGAACCAGCCGGATACTGCCGTGAGCGCGGGACACTTCGAGATCGTGTCGCTCACGGGAACGGTGGAGCAAGGCGGCGAGCACCTTCATCTGTCGGTTTCAACCGAAAAGGGCGAAACGTTGGGCGGGCACTTGATGCCGGGGTGCAAGATCTATACGACCGCCGAAATCGCTCTCGGCGAGTTGCAGGGCGTGCGTTTTGCGCGCGAGACCGATCGCGAAGGGAGCGGTTGGGACGAGCTGAAAATATATCCCGCTGTTCCCGTAAAGCCGCACTAATAACCTTTTCTCTTCAAGCGCGCGCTAGGCTCGAATTGCGGATGCCGCGCACGTTCACAACGAGCTGTCGAACGAAAGATTCTCGATCATATTGTCCAGCTCGGCTTGCGCCTGATCGCGCTTCGCTTGAATGTCAGAGGTCTCGCGCTCCAGAGTTTGCAAACGCGTCTCCTGATCCGCCAGTTGCTGCGTGTAACGCTGCGTGAGCGCGCGCTCCTCGGCGCTTCCCTTCAACGCTTTCATGTTTTCTCTCAGCCGCTGCTGGTCGTCATAAATCTTCTGCTTCTCTGTGTCGCGCCGCTCAACCTCTGTATCGAGTGCGGCCACGCGGTTCTTTTGTTCGACGATTTTTCGAAAGGCGGCTTCGATCTCGGGGCTGATTGACTTCTGACGGGAATAAACGACGATCTGGTCGTCCGTCAGATTCGTAATCTGGTAGCTGGCTTGGATTGGTCTTGCTTCGTGGACCGCAAGAGTTGCGGTAGCCTTCGGCTCGACCTTGAGGCGGAAACGGTAAACGCTGGATGTCGTCTCGTCCGGCTCTGGGCCTTTCCCAGCAAGCGCCCAGGCGGCTCGCAACGGATGTTCGATGAGCACCGTACGGGGAGATGTATCGTCATTGCGTACCGTGTAAGTCTTGGCTTCTCGCAGCTCGCTCGTTTGGAACATTACGCCGCGTGAAATGCGCACGTGTGTGACGCGCTGTTGATCGCTCAGCGTTTTTGCATCCACGCGAACGCCGAGATCAGCCGCATAAGAAAGCAGCCGCTTCTCGCCGGGCTTGATGGGATCGGACAGTCCTTCGCCGGCAAATGCTTCATCTTCTAACACGCTGAAACTGCCGCCATCGAGCGTCAGCGGGCTCGAATTCGTGAGCCAGAGTGCGCGCAGCGGCCGCATCGAACCGAGCGACGAATTCCAAAGCGAAACCTTTTCGGCCGCCACGTGAGTCTGCACGATGGGAACGAGCGCGGATTCATTTTTGTGGATCGTCACCCGGTCTTTCAGTTTGTACTCGAAGAGATCGCCAAGCTCGCCTCCCTGCGCCGCCGAGGTGGTTCCCTGGCATATCCCGGAAATTACGTCTGTTGCGACCATGGGGGGCGCCGGAGATGGAAGAGCTCTTCCCGCCGCGCCACCAACAATCCCGCGACCCGCTCCTGAGCCGGTCCCCATTGCTTTGCCGCTGCCCAATCCAACCCCGACCCCCGCCTGGAAATTCCCATATCCCGCCGAAGTGTTCACTTGGGCAGCTTCCGCAGTGACCATGACGCTTTGATTTGAGCCGCCCACCTGCAAAGTCACATCCTGATTCTGTTCGCGACCACCCCCGAGGCCGAGGCCTTGAACGACCGTCTTCTGAAAACCATTCATCTCGAACTCAACGCGGTAATTCCCTGCGGGAAGATCTCCGAATTCGTATCGTCCTTCATTGTCTGTGGTCGTTGAACCAACTACCTCGCCGGATTCTGAAAGCAAGCGTACTCGAGCATTCGGAACAACTGCACCGCTCGGGTCGAGCACGCGGCCGGACAACGCGCCGTAGCCGCCGCGCAACGCACTCTCGTGCGTTTGCGGCGTGAGCTGCGCGCTTTCCGGGAGCGGAACGACGGGGCGCCGCGCGTAATAAGGCTGTGAGAGCTGCTGAATAAAGGATTGCGGCGCGCCCGCCACGAGCGAAAGTTCGACATCGTTCCAATCTTCGCCCACGGTGTTGTCCACGATCGCCCAGCCCTGGAGCAATGGTTCATCCCCAGCCTTCTTGGGCAGCACGATTCGATACGACGTCTTCCACAGCGGCACTTCGCTGATGTAGCTCACGTAAAGCTGGCGGTCGCCCGAACCCGCGGTTGCGATCGTCATGCGCCGCAAATCCTGCTGCCGCACCGAAGCAAGAAGTGAGAGATAGTGGCCCACTTCTTGATTCACTTCGCGCTCGGCGAGCCGCACGTTGACACCGGGGGTGAGCTCGATGCTGCGCACTTCTCCCGAATCGCTCACGATTGTCGCGAGGTCCACTTCGAGAGTGGTCCCGCCGCTGACGCGCGTTTTGCGCTCGACGCTCAGCAAGCGGCCCGTAATGGCGCTCGTTCCACTGCGAACTTCCAGCCGCGCGCCGCGCAAGGCAGCATAGAATTTTGATAGATCGGTCTTTTCTTCGAGAGGCAAACGGAGAGAACCCAGCCGCTGGCCAAGCGGCGCTTCGGAATTGTAGCTGACACCCGCAATGCGTCCGCCGCCCAGATCGAGCACGGTGAGCGACTGGAGCACGTCATTGAGCTGGCCGCTCGTGAAATCAATGTGGACGTTCTGCGTGCCGCGAACATGCCCGAGATGCTCAAAGTATCCGACGCCGCTTTTGTAGAGTACGACCCGCCGCACGGGGAGCTTTGCGGCCGGCGACTCTTCCGCGGACTCCGTTCGCGCCGCCGGCGAGGCCGCAGTCGCAGACTTCGCGGCCTGGCTCGCTTTTGGCGTTGAACTCTTTTGGGGCGCGCCTGCCGCGGAAGCATCAAACACCATCAATGCCAAAACACACACAGACACAAAAGGGACTCTCATTCTCGCCTCCCAATTCCTCGTCTTGCCGCTTCCTTCATGCTCGTCGCCGATTGCTCTCCCGCCTGCTTAGAGGCTGGACGCAAACGGAATATTGCCACGAGACGCCATCGATCTATGGAACGAATCAGAAGGAGTTTCTTGCAGAAAACATCAAACGATTTTCAGAATTCTCAGTAAACAGGACGAGAGGAAGGACGGGCGGGCCAATCCTGCGGCGCAAATTCGACTCCCCAGAAATGGGGCGAAGGTGAGAGGAACTCGACGCCCACTCGAGTGCCTTTCTCCGATGTGTCGCCGACATACACGACGCGGCAATCCTGCTCTTCTTCGGTCGCAGGATTCGTGAGTATGATTTCGGAGCCAAGCTCAAGCGTTTCATGCAGGTAGAGCAGGCCGCCGTGCGCGTTGATCACGATCGTTTGGCTGTTCTCGCGGAATTTGCGGCCGTCAATGGCTTTCCCCGATGCCCGCACGGGGATGCGTGTGAAGACTCGGGAACTGCGCCGTTGATCGTTGGTCTGTGCCTCGGGCATGGCCATAAACTATCGTGCAACGCGCCGGGGCGGGAGTCAACGATTTGGACGGGTTGCGTGCCTAAAAACGCAGTTTGCAATTTCCTTGCTGAAATTGAGTAAGGTTCCGTAAAATGCCACGTTTGTGTTCAGCGAGCTAAAACGCTCGTGGAAAGCCTCTCTTCATCTTGCTTGGAAACCTCAAATCCCGGGGCGGGGGAAATGAATGAATCTTATCGAATATATCGATTCGAAGCGCGAAGACAACCTGAATGAGTTGAAGGAATTCCTCAGGATTCCGAGCGTCAGCACAAAAAGCGAACACAAACCGGATATCGAGCGCGCCGCCCACTGGGTGGCGGATAAAATGCGCAGCGCGGGCCTCGAGAAAATCGAAATCGTCCCAACAAAGATGCATCCGCTCGTGTATGGAGAATCGCTTCATGCTCCCGGAAAGCCAACCATTCTTTTTTATGGCCACTACGACGTTCAGCCGGCCGAACCGCTCGACCTTTGGACCACTCCCGCCTTCGAGCCGGCCGTGCGCGACGGCAATCTTTACGGTCGCGGCACAGCGGACGACAAGGGCCAGGTGCATATTCATCTGAAAGCGCTCGATGCGTTGCAGAAATCCTCCGGGCAGCTTCCGCTCAACGTGAAGGTAATGATCGAAGGCGAAGAGGAAGTCGGCAGCGTCAGCCTCTGGGATTTTGTCAAACAAAACCGCGAACGCCTGAAGGCGGACGCCCTCGTCGTATCCGATACTTCCATGCTTTCGAAAGGCGTCCCTTCGATCACCTACGGGCTCCGCGGGATGAACTATTATCAAATCGAAATCACGGGCCCGATGCAGGATTTGCACTCCGGAGTTTTCGGCGGCGCCGTTCCGAATCCGATCACAATCCTGGCGGAAACGATCGCAAAGCTTCACGACAAGAATTTTCACGTGACGGTTCCCGGCTTTTACAACAACGTGGCCGCGCTATCGAAACAGGAGAGCAGGGCGCTCAATTCCCTTCCCTGGAAGGAAAAGGATTTTCGCAAGACCGTCGGCGCCTCAGCGCTGTGCGGCGAAAAGGGATTCTCGATCGTCGAGCGGCTCTGGACGCGGCCCACGCTCGAGTTGAACGGCATCTGGGGCGGCTACACGGGCGAAGGTGCGAAGACGGTGATCCCTTCGAAGGCATACGCGAAGCTTTCCACGCGTCTCGTTCCGAACCAGGATCCCGCAAAGGTCGCCAAGCTCGTCGAGCGTCACATCCGCAAATTGTTGCCGAAGACGGTCTCCTGCAAATTTCAACTCTTGAGCTCCGGCAAGCCCTGGGTCGCGCCGTACTCGCATCCAATTTTCCAGAAAGCGATTCACGCGCTCGAGTCGGGCTTCGGGAAAAAAGCAGTGTTCATTCGCGAGGGTGGCTCGATTCCGTTCGTCACGCAAATGTACGACACATTCAAGGTTCCGTGCGTACTGATGGGCTTCGGATTGCCGGACGAAAACGCGCACGCGCCCGACGAACACATCGCGCTCGAAAACTATTTCGGCGGGATCAAGGCTGTGGCGCTTTTCTATCAACATCTCGCCGCCGAATAAGAAATCCCCATCGAAAACGAAGGCCGATGAAAAGCCCATTTTTCGGGCTTTTTTAACGTTTTTTCTTGCGTTCGAATGGGGAGTGCGGCTATAGTTCACGCGGCTTCCGGGAGGCCGGAACCAACTTGCAACTACTTCTGAGGAGGAAAACGTAAACCGATGGCAAGCCCGATGAGCAAGTCCAAGATTGTGGCGCACCTGGCTGAGAAAGTCAGCACGCCCGATAAGCCAATTTCCAAAAAGCAGGCGGCATCCTTTCTCGAAACTCTGTTCAATCTCGCAGTGAAAGAGACCAAGGGCGTCGGCAAATTCGTCATCCCCGGCCTCGGACGCGCCGTAAAAGCGCACCGCAAGGCACGCATGGGTCGCAATCCGGCCACGGGCGAAGCGATCAAGATCAAGGCCAAGACGGTTGTTCGCTTCCGTGCAGCAAAGGCATTCAAAGACGCCGTTCTGAAGTAGCGCGATTCGGCGCAAAGATTCGCGGCGAAACCCCCAGGCATGCTTGGTCCCGTACAGCGGGACGCAGGCTTGGGGGTTTTGTCTTTTCATCTGGTTGTCTCTGGGGGCGCCAGACCCCACCGAAATATCCGGATTAAATCTGGTGACCCACGAGGGAAAATGACTTCGCCTCATTGGGATGAGGCTCGGGCGGAGGCGTACCGCAATTTCCGCTTCGAGTTTTCGGAAAGAACTCTGGCCGCACACACCGTCATTATTTCCGGCGGGACGGGCGGTCTCGGAGCCGCTGCGGTCGCGCTGCTTGCGCGAGAAGGCGCCAATCTCGTTGTCGGCTACCGTTCGAACCGTGCCCGCGCAGAGGCACTTCGCAGCTTGGTGAAGAATGAATTTCGCGGCAGGATTGCGCTCGTGGAGGGCGACATAGCGGAGTTGAAAGTCCGCCGCTCGTACCTCGCGGAAGCCGAAGAGCTGGGAGCGCCGTTGGCAGGAGCCGCAGTTTTTCCAGGCGATCCAGCGCGTGTTGCCTTTGAAAATCTCGATCGCCAGGCTCTCGCCGAATCTCTCGAAGCCAATTTCATCGGGCCTGTGTTACTGGCGAAAGATTTGGGCGAAGCGATGGAACGCGGTGAAGGCGGCGGAAGCGTCGTTTTGATCTCAACGATGCAAGCGCTCGGCGCATTTTCATCGAGCCTGAATTACGCCGCGCCCAAGGCCGCGCTTGTTCACGCGGCGCGCGTCCTGGCGCAGCAATGGAGCCGCGTCCGCGTCAACGTAGTCGCTCCGGGGGCGACGCTTGCCGGGATGGCGGCTCCGAGCGTCCAATCGGGAAAATACGATCGGCACATTGCGAGCGGAGCGATCGCGCGTTTCGGCCGGCCGGAAGACGTCGCGCGCGCCGTCCGATTCTTTCTCGAGCCGGATAATTACATCACGGGACAGGCGCTCGTCGTGGACGGCGGGTTGACACTGCGCCGCGACCGCGGATAGGCGCAGCGGAAATTAAATCGAATGCGAGAACACTCGGGCCTTCTAACCGATCTCTACGAACTGACGATGGCGGCAGGCTATCTCCAGACGCGCTTCGATGCCCGCGCCACGTTTGAGCTTTTCGTCCGTCATCTTCCGCCGCAGCGCAATTATCTCGTCGCCGCGGGGCTGGAACCCGCGCTTGAGTTTCTCGAAAATGTTGACTTCAACGCGGAAGAAATCTCCTATTTACGGCACCACCCTGTTTTCCGGAATATCCGCGATGAATTCTTCAACTACCTTGCGAAGTTCCGCTTCACCGGAGACGTCTGGGCCGTGCCGGAGGGCACTCTGGTGTTTCCGGGCGAGCCGATGTTGCGTGTGGTCGCTCCGATCATCGAAGGGCAGATCATGGAAACATTTCTGCTTGCGGCAATAAGCTATCAGACGATGATTGCGAGCAAGGCGGCGCGCGTCGTCACAGCGGCGCAAGGCCGCCAGATCGTGGAGTTCGGCGCACGCCGCGCTCATGGCAGTCAGGCGAGTCTGCTCGCGGCGCGTGCCGCGGCCATCGGCGGTTGCGTAGGCACTTCGAACGTTCTCGCGGGGCAGCAATTTGGCATGGACACATACGGAACGCAGGCGCACTCCTGGGTCATGGCGCACGAGGACGAGTCCGAAGCGTTTCGTCATTTTCTCGATGCTTTTCCCCACGACGCTGTTTTGCTCCTCGACACTTACGATGTCCATGCCGCCGTAAAGAAAATCATCGCCATGGGTCGAAAACCCGCCGGTGTGCGGCTCGATAGCGGCGACCTTGCAAAAGACAGCCGTTGGGTGCGGCGCGAACTCGATCGCAAGGGGTGGAAAGACGTGAAGGTGTTCGCGTCGGGCGATCTCGATGAATTCAAAATTGCCGCCCTGGTCAAAAAGGGCGCTGCCATTGATTCATTCGGCGTGGGAACCGCGCTCGCAACGCCTGGCGATGCACCGCATTTGAATCTGATTTACAAGCTTGTTGAAGTCGAGCGCGGCGGAAAAGTACGCGAAGCCGCGAAGCTAAGCCGCGCCAAAGTTACCTATCCCGGGCGCAAACAGGCCTTCCGGTATCTGACGAGCTCGGGCGAATGGGAGAGCGACAAAATCGCGCTCGAAGATGAGCCGGCGAATGGCGGCCAGCCGCTGCTTGTGGAAGTGATGCGCGGCGGGCGTCGTGTTGCGCCGGCGGAGCCGATCGGCATCTTGCGCGCCCGGTGCATCGACGGTCTGGCGCGCCTTCCGGAGCGCTTCCGCCGGATCGATCGCTCGGCGGCGTATCGTGTCCGCTACAGCAAGCGTCTCGAAGCCATGCTCGAAAAGGTTCGCCGGCGCATTCGCCGGTCTGCGCTAAAATAGTTCCTGGCGATCCCAGGAGACTCCTTCTTGAACGAAACGTCCCGCAAAATCGTATTCTGGGAAGTGGACACCCAGGCCGATTTCATGCTCCCCGGCGGAAAATTGTACGTCCCCGGCGCTGAGAAGATCATTCCGAACCTGAAGCGTTTGGTCCAGGCGGCTCGGGATGGACGCGTACTTCTCATCTCGGACGCGTGCCGCCACAGTGTCAACGATCCCGAGTTCAAGCAGTTTCCTCCGCATTGCATTCGGGGCACGCCCGGAGCCGACATTATTCCCGAGGGTCTCGCGCGGACGGTCGAGACGATTCCGAACGACGCAACCTTCCAGTTGCCCAAAAACGTCCTTGAATGCCAGCAGATCGTTCTCGAGAAGCAAACGCTCGACGTCTTCGACAACCCGCATGCGAGCGCTGTGGTCGAGCGGCTGGGAAACAATGTCGAGTACATCGTATTCGGCGTCGTGACGGAATATTGCGTGCAGCTGGCCGCGAAGGGCTTGCTGGACCGCGGAAAAAAAGTTGCGCTCGTGAAAGATACGATCGAAACGCTTAAGAGCGAAGACGGCCGCCGCGCGCTCGACGAATTGAAAGCTCGGGGCGTTGAATTGATCACCGCGAACGAAGCGCTTGCACGTCTGGGAAACGGATCGGCGCGGAAGCCGCTGCGATAGTGTGATTCAATCTGTGCAAGCGATGCGCCGGCAAAAAGGATCATGTCACTAGACAGCATCGAGAACGCCTGGAAGTTGTTGCAGCAGGCATACCGCGCACAGATGGAAGGCGATTACGATCGCGCCGTCGAGTTGTACAGGGATTCGCTCGAGCTGCACCCGACGGCGGAGGCGCACACGTTCCTTGGCTGGACGTATCATTTTCAGGGGAGGGTCGAGAAGGCCATTGCCGAATGCAAGCGCGCGATTGAAGTCGATCCCGACTTCGGCAATCCTTACAACGACATCGGCGCTTATCTGATTTCGCTCCGTCGCTACGACGAAGCGATTCCGTGGCTCGAGCGCGCAATCGAGGCCCCGCGCTACGATCCGCGCCACTATCCTTATTTCAATCTCGGCCGCATTTATTCCGCGAAAGGTATGATCAATCGCGCCCGCGATTGTTTCAAGGAAGCTCTGCGCATCGAGCCGCGCTACACGCTCGCGCGTCAGGCTGTCGAAAATATCCGCCGAATGGTCAACTGAAAAATCCCCGCAAGGAACTATGACGCGGAAGAACTCGCTGGAGGTTTCACAATCTTGTCGTACAGCAACAGCAAAAGCGTCGACAAAATTCCGATTCCCGAAACAACCCACCACATCTGCTGCGGCCGGTGCAGCACTTCTCCGTAGTGATGCACCAGATACCCGCCAAGCGGCCCGGCAATGAAGTATCCGATGGCTACAGGCAAGAAAGCGTATCCCATGTAAAGGCCCTGCTGCCCGGAGGGCGCAAGCCGCGAAATGTAATCGTAATAGCGCGAGACCTGCGTAATTTCTCCGAGCGCCACGCAAACTAGCGTCGCGACAATCATCGGTATGGATGGATGAATCGCCAGAAGGATCCACGCGAGGCTCGTGATCAAAAATCCAAGCGTCATGGTTGTAAAGGCCGCAAGTTTCCGCGTCAGGAATGCGACCAGAATCTGGCAGGAGATGACGATAATCGGATCTACCGACAGCAACAGGTCCACATCAGCATTTGCGTCCACGTATTTGCGGGCAAACAGCGGCATGGAAATGAACTCCTGCCAAAAAATCACGAAAAATCCAGAAAAAATTAGGAGAAACACGACAAACCGGATGTTGAGGAGAACGACGAACATGTTTTTAATCGCCGCCGTCACGCTCGTCACTTTCTCCTCGGCCTCGCGTTTCGGCTCTCGATAAAAGAAAAGCGTCGTCCAGAACATCAGGAACACGCTGCATGCGGCAACGCGAAAAACGCTTTCGATGCCGAGGCCCAGCTTTTTCCGCACGAGAAAGGCAATGATCGGCCCGAGCGCGCCGCCGATGTTGACGAGCGTGTAGTAAATCGAGTAACCGAGCGAGCGCACATTTTCAGCGGAAGCGCGCGCCGTCGTCCCCGCAACGCACGGCTTCACCACGCCGGGACCGAGCGCCGGAATCATCAGAATCGCGAGAACGAGCCATTTATCGCCGAGCGAGTTTCGAATCGATTCCATCCACGGCGCCGAAAGCGAACCAAGCAGAAAATAACCAATCGTCATCACCAGGTACGCAAACATCAGCGCGCGGCGGAATCCGAAGCGGTCAGCCAATGTTCCTCCCAGAATCGGAAGGAACCACACCACGAGGCCAAATGTCCCGACGAGCCAGCCGGTCAGCTGGTCTGAAAAATGAAGCTGCTCGTTCAGGTATATTGCGAGCACGGCTGTCGTGGCGTAGTAGGCGATCCGCTCGAAGATCTCGGTGAAATTGGCGACCCAGAAGGGCCGCTCGAACCCCGAACGGACTTCCTGTAAGCGTTCCGAGAAGCCCAACTCTCCTCCTCGCGTTTCACGCGCTGCCGCACAGCGCCCGCGCGGGCGCGATTGTAGCGAAACTTCGTCGCCCGAGTCGCTCGAATTCTTTTAGTGCCCCGCCAATGCCGCCGCGATGAGATTCACGGGCATCCGGCGAGCGAAAAAGAAGTAATGGCGGCGATAAGCCCGATTTATTGGCTCGCTTCCGGCCCTCGCGAGCGTATGCTAATATCGCAAGGTTTGGCGGCGTGCATTTTCGCCGCTTTGTACGAATGCCTACCTCCACGATGAAGGCATTGCGCAAGGCGCGTCCCGAGCGGGGCGCACAACTTGAAACTGTTCCTATTCCCGCACTTGGCCCCACCGAAGTTCTTGTCCGCGTTCGCGCCGCTTCGATCTGCGGCACAGATCTTCACATCTACGGCTGGGACCGATGGTCCGCATCGCGCATCCATCCCCCGATGACGTTTGGGCACGAATTCTGCGGCACGGTCGAGAAAGTCGGCGAGGAAGTGACTTCGATCCGTGCGGGCGAATTCGTCAGTGCCGAGATGCATGTGAATTGCGGGCATTGCCGTCCCTGCCGCATGGGTCAGCCGCACGTCTGCCAGAACGTAAGAATCATCGGCATCGACTCCGATGGCTGCTTCGCCGAGTTCGTGCGCATCCCGGTCTGCAATGTCTGGAAAATTGATCCCGCGATTCCTGAACACTATGCTGCAATCCTCGATCCGCTGGGAAACGCGGTGCACACCGTGCTCGCCGGAGAAATTGCGGCGCGGAATGTGGTCGTCACGGGCGCGGGGCCGATCGGGCTGATGGCCATTGCCGTGGCGCGCGCTTGCGGCTGCGCGTTGCTCTTTGCCACGGAAGTGAATCCTCACCGCCGCGAGCTCGCGAAGAAAATGGGAGCCGATGCGGCACTCGACCCGAACGAGGGAGATGTTGTGGCCCGCGTGCTCGAAGCAACCGACGGCGCCGGCGTGGACGTTCTGCTTGAAATGAGCGGGCATCCGACGGCCATCCATCAGGGGTTTCAAATGCTGCGGCCGGGCGGGCGCGCTTCGCTGCTGGGAATTCCGAAAGATCCTGTCACGTTCGACCTTGTGAACGACGTAATTTTCAAGGGCGCGACAGTTCAGGGAATTTACGGACGGCGAATGTTTGAAACGTGGGTCGAAATGACGGAGCTTTTGAAACGGGGGCGACTCAACCTTGAGCCCCTCTTCCACGAACGAATGGCGCTCGACAAATTTTCCGACGCATTTTCGCTTCTCGAATCCGGCCAAGCCGGCAAGATTCTGCTTTATCCCAACGGCTCGCCGAAATAACACTCATAGAGAGGAATCATGGCAACCACAGCACCGCAAGCGGGCCGCCCGCAATTTCATTTTCTGCATGACGCGCTCGAAGAGCTCAAAGCGAAGCATCAATATTCGCACCTGAAAATTCTCGAAGGCGAGCAGAAGCCAGTCGCTGTTTTCGACGGCAAGGAAGTCATCAATCTTAGCTCGAATAATTATCTCGGCCTGACCACGCATCCGAAACTCCGCCGCGCCGCGATTGACGCGACGCGGAAATTCGGCGTCGGCTCGGGCGCGGTCCGCGCCATTGCCGGAACGATGAAGATGCACATGGATCTCGAAGAACAGATCGCGCGATTCAAGAAGGTTGAAGCCTGCGTCGTCTTTCAATCCGGATTCACCGCGAATTCGGGGACCGTTTCCGCCATTCTCGGC
>JBAWGF010000017.1:0-2563 GCA_049592615.1 Candidatus Acidiferrales bacterium | reverse complement strand
TCGTACAGGTGTACTAGTCCTCGCCCCATTCTGTACCTTTGGACAAGTCTTACCCTGGGCGCCAAGTGCTAGCGTCGATCCAGGACAATGCCAACAACTCACAACTCGCTCCCAGAAAACGCAGCCGCACCGTCACCGCCGAGCCTTCCGCTACCCGTTTCTAATCGTCACCTCGGACGATTAGAAACGCGCCCAACTGCTTTTAAACAAACGATCGGCAGCTTGTCTAATCGACACTCGATCCGGGAAATTTTCAGCCCGTCCTTCACGTACCGTCGGACTTCTCGCTCGCTGCGCACTGCGACGCATCACTCACTTTCCAATCGCAACAATTCTGAATTAGAAATCGCTGCAACTCATTCAAAACAAAGGCGTGACGATTTTCTAATCGCAACAAATAACGCTGTTTGGGACTTACGGTCTTGCCCAGCTTTGTGTTCTTTCGCGGGTGCCGGCCACGCGGCTGCAAGCTGTCTTATTAGACGACTTCTAATCACGCGCTTTTCCCTGCTCACCCTTTGGCGAGCCCGCCCGTCCAATATACCGATTGACACTATATCGCGCCACGGTATAGTAGCCGGAGCCGCCCAAACGAATTCCCCTGGAAAGGACCACTCAATGATCGGGACCCGCGGGAAAAATGAAACCGAATCGAACCTGCCTTTGACGCCGGCGATGTTTCACGTCCTGCTGTCTCTGGCCGACGGTGAAAAGCACGGCTACGCAATCTTGAAAGAAGTCGCGCTGCGCACCGGCGGTAAAGTGCAACTCAGCGCCGGAACGCTTTACGGAATTATCAAGCGGCTGAATGAAGAGGGATGGATCGTCGAGTCGGGAAAAAGGCCCTCGGCAGTGTTTGACGACGAGCGGCGGCGCTACTACCGCCTCACGGAGCTGGGACGGCGCGTGGCCATGGCGGAAGCGCGACGCCTGGAAGAACTGCTCGTAATGGCGCGCACCAAGAATTTAATTCGCAAGCCGGAATTGGCCTGACCAGGAGGCTCCCGATGAGTTCAACTCCTATTCCGCTCTCGCACCGGGTCTTTCGCGCGTTGATACGTCTCCTCCCCGCTGATTTCCGCACCGACTACGGCAAAGAAATGGAGCACGTCTTCGAGGACCAGCACCGAGAGGCGCGCGAACGCGGGGGGGCCGCGGGTGTTGCGTGGCTGTGGTGGGAAGCCCTGGCCGGAATTTTCCAGACGGCGCCCCGCGAGCACTTCGAAATTTTGATCCACGATCTCAATTACGCATTTCGCATGATGCGGAAAAACGCAGGCTTTACGGCCGTCGCCGTTCTCACGCTTGCGCTCGGCATCGGCGCGAATACCGCCATTTTCAGCGTCGTTCACGGCGTGCTGCTGCGGCCGCTTCCGTATCCGAGCGGGCAGCAGCTGGTTTTCATACGGCAACAAGCGCAGAAGGAAGGCTTCGACGACATCGGGTTCTCGGTTCACGAGATTCAGGATTTCCGCGAACAGAGTCGAACGCTGGCGGGACTCGTTGAATACCACACGATGTCTTTCATTCTTTATGGACATGGCGATCCCGACCGCGTTCGCGCCGCAATCGTTTCCGCCAACTACTTCGATCTGTATCAGGTCAGGCCGCTGCTGGGGAGAATGTTCACCGCGGATGACGACAAATTGGGTGCGCCCCCCGTTCTGATTCTCAGTTACGAATACTGGAAAGACGATTTTGGTTCCGACCCCGGAATTGTGGGCAAGACGTTTGAGATGAACGACAAGGTTCACACCGTTGTCGGCGTCCTGCCTCCCGTCCCGCAGTACCCGACGGAGAGCGACGTTTATATGCCCACCTCCGCCTGCCCCACGCGCGCTTCGCAAAAGTTCATTGATAACCGTGACGCCCGCATGATGGAGGTGTTCGGGCGCCTCAAGCCAGGTGTATCGGTCGCCGAAGCGAGCGCCGATCTATCCACGATTGCCGGAAGGCTGAAGTTGGAATACCCGAAATCGTACCCGGATAACCTGGGGTATGCAGCTGTGACCACGCCGCTCAAAGAAGAGCTGACGCGAGAGGCGCGGCCAACCCTGCTGGTCCTTCTTGCGGCTGCTGCTTTCGTCCTGCTGATTGCATGCGCCAATGTGGCAAACCTGACGCTGGCTCGAATGTCCCAGCGCGAACGAGAGCTCGCGGTTCGAACGGCTCTGGGAGCGGGTCGCAGCCGCTTGCTGCGCCAACTCCTGACCGAAAGCTTCGTCCTGGCCCTCTTGGGAGGGGTACTCGGATTGTTTGCGGCCTACACGAGCCTCGATCTTCTGAAGGATTTTGCGTTGCGGCTTTCGCCCCGCGCCCGTGAGATTCGAATCGACATGGAGGTCCTGATTTTCACGCTGTTCGCCGCCCTCGGGACGAGCATTGTTTTCGGCACGCTCGCCGCGCTGTTCACTCGTGCGAATCTCACTTCCGGGTTGAAGGAGGGGAGTTCGGCCGCAGGCGCCGGGCGGAGCAAGAATCGCGTGCGCAGCCTGCTCATCGTATCTCAGATCGCATTCTCGTTCATGCTTCTGATCGGAGCGGGCTTGATGCTCCAGAGCCT
>JBAWGF010000016.1:0-13747 GCA_049592615.1 Candidatus Acidiferrales bacterium | reverse complement strand
TCCGGGGCGCAGCCTCCAACGGATTTCCGGATGGCGCGCGAGCGTTCCGGTTCCCGAGCACGGCGCGTCCACCAGAATCCGCCGGAAATCGAGACGGAAGGGAAGCGGGCGCTCCGCATCGAGTTCCACGAGGTGCACGCGCGCGAGGCCGAGCCGTTCGAATTGCGAGCGCATGGCGCGGAGACGATGCGCGTGGCGGTCGGTGGCCACAACGATGCCTTTATCTCCGGCGGCGCGAACTAGCGGCGGCGTTTTTCCGCCCGGCGCGGCGCAAACGTCGAGAACGCGCTCGCCGGGCTGAACATCGAGGAGATGCGGAATCGCCTGCGACGCTTCATCCTGAATCGAAATCCAGCCTTTGCGAAATGCCTCCGTGCGGGCAGGACTTCCGCCGCTTACGGAGAATGCTGTTCGCAGCAGACGGCCGGACTCGACGCGCATTCCCGCTTGTTCGAGCGAGCCGAGGATGACGTGGCGGCGGGTCGAATCGTGCAGCGCGCAGGAGAGCCGCGGCGGCTGATTGTTCACCAAGAGCAGGGCGAGCGTGCGTTCCTCGCCAAGCCGCGCGAGCCAGCGCTCGACCATCCACGTGGGATGCGAATGCAGGATTGCTAATTTTTCAGCAAGCGGTGATTTTTTCAGGAGCAGCTCTGCGGCCGGCGCTTTCGCATTCTCGGCGGAGCGGCGCAGGACGGCGTTTACGAGCGTGGCGGCGGAAGATTTTTTGGCCCGCTTCACGAGTTCGACGGATTCGTGGACCGCGGCGCGCGCGGGAATTTTTTCGAGGAAGCGAAGCTGGTAGAGGCCCATGCGAAGCGCGACCAGGACGGGGAGATCGAGTTTTGCGACGGGCTTCTTCAGTTGGCGTTCGAGGAGAAAATCAAGCAGGCGCCGCCAGCGAAGAACTCCGAGAGTCAATTCGGTTGCGAGCGCCGCATCTTCGGGCTTCACGTTCGCGTCGAGCGCGGCATGGAGCAAATCAGTCGCGTACGCGCCTTCGGATTCGACGCGGCGCAAAATTTCAAATGCGATGGTGCGAGAGGGAGAGATTGCCATCGCCTGAAATCAAATCACACTCCCGTGCCACGGAGTTAGCACTTTTGCTCCAGCCCTTTCCCAACGAAGAGAGAGCATCAGAGAAGCCGATTCGCTCTCGGTGCATACGCGGAATCTTTTTCGAGAGGCATCAAGGCTCGCTGCACGGAGGCAAGCGCTTGCGACAACAGATCCATCTCGTTCAAATCGGTCGAATCGCAGATCATGTCTGCGAGGTATCCCTCGAGCATTCTCAGGTACCGTTTCTCCAGGTAGTTGTCCATTGCGCACTCCTTTCAAAAGCGAAATCGCGCGCATGGCCATGTGGAGCGAGACCATGCCCGGCCGCTCAACGGTTTTCTTGCGCTCGCAAAAAATTGCCGTCAGCTCGCAAATTGCGATAAACGGGCGATGCAGCGGCGGGAAATGTCCCGGGCGTTAGACGCGAGTGGAAAGGTCAGCGAGCAAGAGGAGCGTCAGGACGTCCGGGACAAATCCGGCCGCCTGAGTGGCTACGTTCGATGGACACAACCAAGCTGAAGCAAATCGTCCGCCGATCGCGACATGAGGCCTGCGAGAAGGAGCGCGCGATCGATGCGATCGTTTGATTCAGGGGAAGCTACGTGAAGGGTCGGTGTGTACGGGATCACGACCGGAGGAGCAACTGAGTGGGAGGAGGTCACGAGCACAAAATCGTTCGAGGTATCGTCCGAAAGCTTGACGAATTCGGGGACCTCGAGGGCGATTAGCCCGCAGAGCACGCAGCATGCGATCAACATGAGTATGAGCCGTAAGCGCATGAACGAGGGGATGCCCTCCACAGTGAAACTTTTATACACGAGTCGAACGCCGGATTCAAGGATTGCCGGGGGCTCGCGGATCAGCCGTCGAAGCGGTCGGAGGGAGTGAGGCGCGCGCCGTTGGCGAAATCGCGCGCGGCGATGCGCTTGCGGCCGTCGAGCTGCGCAAAATCGAGACGAAGAGCGGTCGAATCGCCGCAGGCGATAAATACATCGGAGCCGCGTGTGACGATCGCCCCGGGCTTTGCAGCGGGCTCCGAGGGTGGCGCCGGCTTGCCCCAGATATGGCAATTCGCGCCGCGAAAGGATGTGAAGGCTCCGGGCCAGGGCTGCAAGCCGCGAATGCGGTTGTAAATTTTCGGCGCGGGCAAGGTCCAGTCGATGCGCCCGTCGTCTTTCTTGAGCGGAGGCGCGAGCGTGGCCTGCGAATGATCCTGCGGCTGGGGAACGATTTCACCGCGATCGAGTCTGCGAAGCGTTTCGACCATGAGCGCCGGGCCCGCTTCCGCGAGGCGCGCGGAAAGCTCGGGCGCGGTTTCGTCCGCGCCAATTTCGAGCTCGTGCTTCATCAACATCGGGCCGCTGTCGAGGCCGGCGTCAATGCGCATCGTCGTCAGGCCCGTGCGCGTTTCACCGTTCACGATGGCCCAGTTGATCGGCGCGGCGCCGCGATACTTCGGCAGCAGCGAAGCGTGCAGATTGATCCATCCGAGCCGGGGAATTTCAATCAGGCTCGCGGGAATGATCTGGCCATACGCGATGATAACGACCACGTCCGGCGCGACGCGCTTGAAATAATCGAGCGCCGATTCCGATTTGATTTTTTCCGGCTGATACACGGCGATGCCCGCTTCGAGCGCCGCGTCTTTGACGGGCGAACTCGCGGTTTCCTGGCCGCGGCCGCGCGGGCGGTCCGGTTGCGTGACGACGCTTTCAACTCGGAAATTCGCTTCGACGAGAAGTTGGCTGAGAGTGGGCAGGGCAAAAGCGGGCGTGCCGCAGAAGATGATTCTCAGCGGCACGGCGCGCCTACCACTCGCCGGCTTTTTTCAGCTTGCGGATTTTTCGTTTGATGATGTCGCGCTTCAACATGCCGAGGTGATTGATGAAGAGAATTCCGTTGAGGTGATCGATTTCGTGGCAGAAGGCGCGAGCGAGCAAACCTTCGCCGCGCATTTCGAATTGTTCTCCCGCGGCGTTGTAGGCTCGCACGGTGACGTATTTCGGGCGCGCGACGAACCCGCGAAATCCCGGCAGCGAAAGGCAGCCCTCCTCTTCGCGCTGCTCGCCTTCGGTGTATATGATTTCCGGGTTGGCGCAGACGATTTTTGCCTCAGGATTTTTTCCGATGCTCACGTCAATCACGGTGACGCGAAGACCGATGCCGATTTGCGGTGCGGCGAGTCCCACTCCCTGCGCGGCGTACATCGATTCGAACATGTCTGCGACGAGCGCCTGGATTTCGGCGTCGAATTCCTTGATCGGCTTCGTCGGGGTTTCCAGAATCGGGTCGCCGTATTTTACGATCTTATGAATCATGCGATTTCCAGCACCCTAAAATGCGTCGAGCTGCTTTTGATAGCCGTCAAAATTGCGGCGCGTTTCGTCGAGCGAATCTCCGCCGAACTTCTCGAGAAACGCTCCGGCGAGTTCGAGCGCCGTCATCGCTTCGCCCGCCACGCCTCCGGCCGGGACGACGCAAACATCGGAACGCTCGTACGCGGCCTTGACCGCTTCCTTCGTTTTCAGGTCGGCCGTGAGCAACGGGCGGCGGAGAGTGGAAATCGGCTTCAAGTATCCGCGCAGGACAATGTCCTGGCCGTTCGTGATGCCGCCTTCGATCCCGCCGGCGCGGTTGGATGAGCGATCGAAGCGCTTTCGTCCCGCATCGTAGCGGATTTCATCCTGCACTTCGGAGCCGTAGCTGCCGGCGTTGGCAACGCCTGAACCGATTTCGACCGCCTTCACGGCCTGGATCGACATGACGGCGCGAGCAAGACGCGCGTCTAGTTTTTCATCCCACTGGGCATGGCTTCCAAGGCCCGGGGGAATGCCTCGTGCGACCACTTCGAAAACGCCGCCGACGGAATCGCCTGCGCGCAACGCCTGGTCCACTTCCGCCTTCATTTTTGATTCAGCCATGGCGTCAACGCAGCGCAGCGGCGATTCGAGATTCTCGCAGACCATCTCAATTTCTTCCCACGTCGCGGCGCGATCGAGCCGCGAATGTCCGACGGCAATCGTGTGGCTCAGCACGTTGGCGCCAAATTCGCGCAGGAGCAATTTTGCAAACGCTCCCGCAGCCACGCGCGCCGCCGTCTCGCGGGCCGAAGCGCGCTCGAGGACGTAGCGCGCATCGTGAAGATTGAATTTCAGCGCGCCGGCAAGGTCCGCGTGGCCCGGGCGAGGCGCCGTCAACGGCCGCTGCGCTTCGTCGGCGCCCTCGGTGTCCTCTACCGGCAGCGCCTTCTCCCAATTCTGCCAGTCGCGGTTGTCGATGCGAAGCGCAATCGGCGCGCCGATTGTCTTTCCGTGGCGCACGCCGGCGAAAATGTCCGCCGCGTCTTTTTCGATTCTCTGCCGCCCGCCGCGACCGTAGCCGAGCTGCCGCCGGTGCAAATCGCGCTGAATGAATTCGAGATCCACCGTCACGCCAGCAGGCATCCCGGAAATCCAGGCGACGAGCGCTTGCCCGTGGGATTCTCCGGCCGTAACGAATCGCAGCATATTCATCCGCGCCCCGCGCACAGGCCAAACCGAGGATTCTACCGGAGGCGTCCGCGCTCGTAAAGGAGCCTCGATCCGCGTGCGGATGATTGCTTGACGCAACGCACATCGGAAGATAGGCTTCCGGGGACGCGGCCGAAGCCCGGCGGCAGGCGTCCCACACGATGCACGAAGCCACCGAAACTCCTGCGCTCCCTTCCGTGTTCGGGGAAGCCATTAAGCGGCAGCTCTTCGCCGTGCAGGATTATTCGCTGCTGACCCTGCAATCCATCAAGAATATTTTCACGCCGCCGCTATACGCTACCGACACTCTTGAGCAGATGGACGTGATCGGTGTGGGATCGCTCCCTATCGTTGTCATCTCCTCGATCTTCATCGGCGGCGTGCTCGTGCTGAATACCGCCTCGCAATTCGAGCGATTTGGCGAGACGGCGCTGACGGGCGACGCCGTGTCTCTCGCGCTGGTCCGCGAATTGGGGCCTACGATTACGGCGCTGCTCGTGGCCGGACGAAACGCATCGGGGATGGCATCCGAGCTGGGCTCGATGGTGGTGACCGAGCAAGTGGACGCGATGCGCGCCCTCGGCACCGATCCCATACGGAAGCTGATGACGCCGCGAGTGGTCGCAACGGCGCTCATGCTGCCGCTGCTCGTGGCCGTGGCGGATTTTCTCGGGCTGGTGGGTGGATTCATCGTCGCGCATATGACACTGCACCTCAGCGCGGCTCAATTCTGGCGGCGCGCTGTCGATGCACTCGATTTTGGCGACCTGGTGATGGGGCTTGCGAAGCCGGTTGTTTTCGGCTTCATTATCGCCACGGTGGGATGTTTCCAGGGGCTGCGGGTCAAAGGCGGCACGCAGGGCGTGGGGCGAGCAACGACCACCGCTGTGGTGATTTCATCCGTCGTGGTACTCACCGTGGATTTTTTCCTTACGCGTCTCTTTCTCTATATCTTCAATCTCTAGACCCGCATTCCGGCAGATTGAGACCGCCTTGCTGCAAATCAGGCGTTTCCATCTATAATCCCAGCATGACGCGCCCCGTCCCGCCCCGGAGCCGGTGCTGCCGATGAAAGAACTTGTTCCGGGCGAGCCGCTCATCGCCTTCAAAGACGTCCGCATCGGTTTCAATGAAGGAGAAATTCTCCGCGGAATTTCCTTCGAAGTTTTTCCCGGCGAAACAAAGGTTCTGCTGGGCGTCAGCGGCGTCGGAAAAACGCTCATCATGAAATTGGCCGCCGGGCTGTTGCAGCCCGATGCGGGGCGCGTGTGGGTGATGGGTCATGAACTCGGGATCATGCCGGAAGACGAACTCCTCGATTTTCGCCGCCACTTCGGATTTGTTTTCCAGGAAGGCGCGCTGTTCGATTCCATGAGCGTCGGCGATAACGTGGCGTTCCGGCTGCGCGAGGAAAAAATCGAGGACACGGAAATCGAATACCGCGTGCGCGAAGCGTTGCAATTCGTTGAACTCGAATCGGCGGTCGAGAAATATCCGGCCGAGCTTTCGGGCGGCATGCGTCGGCGCGTGTCCATCGCGCGCGCGCTGGTGGATCGCCCGCTGCTCGTGTTCTACGATTCGCCTACTGCGGGGCTCGACCCGGTAACGGCGCAGACCATCATCACGCTGATCATGCGCGGACGCGATTTGCAGGGCGTAACGTCGCTCCTCGCCACCCATCGCGTGCAGGATATCTTCGGTCTCGCGAACTATCATTTCGATGCCGATACGGGGCGCGTCCTGCGGCTTGGAGGCAACGGCCGCCGCCCCGGCCAGGCTGTGCATGCGCCGGAAACCAATGTTCTGGTTTTGCGCGACGGCCAGATTTATTTCGAGGGCACGGCCGAGGACATACTGCATTCAACCGACGAGTATCTGAAAAAATTTCTCGCATCCGCTGAATAACTTCCGATCGGGAACCTTGAGGAGGAAAGGCAATGGCGCAACGCAAACAACTGACGTGGACGGAACTTCGAGTGGGACTCTTCGTGCTCGTAGGGCTCTTCATTCTGGCCGTCGGAATCTTTTACGTCACCGGCCCCGGCATCCTGGGGCCGAAGTACCGCCTGACGACGTATCTGCCGGAAGTGGATGGGCTCGGCCAGGGCGCGCCCGTGAGTCTCGACGGCGTCACGATCGGCAACGTCGAGACGATTCGCCTCAACCCGAAGCCGGAAGACCGCATGCACAGCGTCCAGGTGGTGATGCGGATTGACAAAAAATATCAGGAAGAGATCCGCACCGACTCGAGCGCGAGCCTGATTACGGAAGGCTTGCTGGGCAACCGCTACGTCGGGATCAAGCGCGGACTGACCGGAACGATCCTCCCCAACAATGGAATTGTTCCGGGGCGCGAGGAAGCGGCAATGAAGCAGATGGTGGAGCGCGGCGCCGACCTGATGCAGAACCTTGGCGCGCTCTCGAGCGACGTGCGCGATATCGTCGAGAAGATCCAGGAAGGCAATGGCACGCTTGGCAAACTCATGAACGATCCCTCGCTCTACAACCACCTAAACCAAACGGCCACGCGGCTTGAGAAGGTGGCGACCTCGATCCAGAACGGCGAGGGCACGCTCGGCAAGCTCGTGGCGTCGAACGAGCTGTACGACAAAGCGAACGCCACCGTCGGCCACGTCGAGGAGATTACAGCGGCGGTCCGCGATCAAAAAGGCACAATCGGGAAGCTGATTTACGACCCAAGTGTTTATGAGAACGCAAAAGGACTCGTCGAGAAGGGCAACGCCGTTTTGGGTGACGTGCGCGAAGGCAAGGGCACGCTCGGCAAGCTCGCCACGGACGAAGCGCTGTACACCAACATGCGCGACGCAACGGCGAATGTTCGCGACGCCTCCGCCAAACTCAATTCCACGCAGGGCTCGATGGGAAAATTCTTCACCGATCCGGCCTTTTACGACAACGTGACGGGACTATCGGGCGACATGAGGCTGCTCATAAGCGATTTTCGGCAGAACCCGAAAAAATTTCTGCACGTGAAGATGGCGATTTTCTAGCGGCTGGAACAGGCGTGATGGTCCGGGACCGCAGCGGATGCAGTCAGGCTGCGGCCCCGTCCGGGTAGAGTTTTATTTTTCGACCAGTGCGTTCGCACCGGCATCGTCGCCCCATGGCTCAGGAACTGCGATTCGCGAATGGACATCGCAGTCACTTCTTCTTCGACAAGATCAATTCGATTTCGCGCTCATCCGTTTGAAGTTCGCGCGCGGGCACGAATCCGACCTTGCGCGTATAGCCGTTGGGAGTCAGGGCCCAGGCGATCTCTTCCATTTGCTTGAGCGTCTGTCTCTTCTTTTCCGTGAATTCAGAACACTCGCGGACGCGGAAAGACACTCGATGTTCAGGATACGTAGCCTGGCAGACCACGACTTCTTCGCTCTCTCGATATCCCCTGGCGATGTGGCCGTGCATACACGTCTCGCATAGGGACTCGCCGTGCAATGGCGTTCCGTTCTTGATGTGTACGCTCATGTGTGGTGTCCCTTCTTGAAGCGCCGAAGAAAGCGCTTCGGTTCGCGCGCTCGGTCGTCTGGGCGCGTCGAGGTGGAGGCTGCAAAGCATGCCACCCGGTTCAGAAATTGACTTCGGTTGCAGTTGACTGGGCGAAGGGTGCACTACAGCAAGACTTCTATCGCGAGGGACTGGACCATGTCCGGCCACAATCCCAGCGCCGCGGTAGAACCGCTTGCCAAGTCAACGAATTGTGTATGTGGTTCGTCATGCCGAGCATTCTCCAGCAGTGCTCATTCTAGGATAAACAGAGCCGCGAAACAATCGGATTTCCAAGTGGTTGTGTCATTTGCCTTCGCGCAGTCCAATCAATCTCAAGTTCAACACAGAGGTCGCAGAGAAGGCAGAGCGCACGCAGTGACGCCTCGCCGCCATGGAATTATTCTTCGGCAGGGGAAAAATCGACTGCGATTTCGTGGACACGGCGCAAGTCGAGTTTGCCGGTTCCGAGGTGCGGCAATTCCTCGACGTGATAGAACTGATTGGCGCGTGGCGTCCACAGGTTCGGCAATCCCGATTCGCCCAATCGTTCAGTCGTGGCCTTTAATTCTTCCGGCGAGAGCGTGTGCAACACGATGAGCCGCTCGCCCTTCTTTCCGTCGGGCACGCCGGTGACGACAAATTTCTGCTCGGTCGCGCCCGCAATTTCGTGCAGTTTTTCTTCCACTTTGATGTGCGGCACCATTTCGCCGCCGATTTTGCTGAAGCGGCTCAAGCGATCCGTAATCGTGATGAAGCCGTCCTCGTCTTCCGCGGCGATGTCGCCGGTGACGTACCATCCATTCTGAAGCACCTCGGCAGTTTTTTCCGGCTTGCCGAGATAGCCCTTCATTACGTTCGGCCCGCGAACGAGCATCAAACCCGGCTCGCCGACGGGCCGCCGCTCGAGCGTCTCCGGATCCACGATCCGGATGCTCACGCCTGGCAGCGGATGCCCGATGCGGCCTCGCTTCGCGCCGATCTGGCGGAATCCGGGCGCGCGAAAATCGCGCGTGTTGACGGCAACCACCGGGGAGCATTCCGTGCAGCCGTAGCCCTCGAGCGGGCGAATGCCGAAGCGGTCCTCGAACGCATTCGCGAGCCGCTCCGGCAGTTTTTCCGCGCCCACAACCACGTATTGCAAGCTGCCGAAATCTTCCGGCGAGCAGCGGCGGATGTAAGCCTGGAGAAACGTGGGCGTCGCGAGAAGGAATGTGACGCGATAGACCCGCACAATTTCGCTGATGGCGCTCAAATCGAGCGGGCTCGGATGATACGCCACGCCGACGCCGAGAACGGCGGGCAGCCACAGCGTCACCGAGAAGCCGAACGAATGGAAGAACGGCAGGACGCCGAGCAGCACGTCGCCCGGCGCGAGCATGAACGTCTGGCCCATCTGCTCGATATTCGAGGAGATGTTGTAGTGCGTCAGCATCACGCCCTTCGGCTCACCCGTGCTGCCGCTCGAAAAAATTACAGTGGCGAGATCGTCGAGCGAAGCCGTCTTGCCGCCGCTCAGAATGCGTTCGAGCCACGAGCCGGGAAGATACCACAACAGCAGCGCGGCGATTCTCTCCATCGTTTGCGAGCCTGCCGCCGCCTCTTCGATCAAAATCGTTTTGCCCGGCACCTTCACGGGCAATTTTTCGAGCAGCAGCTTCGTCGTGATCACGGTCTCGAGCTTGCACTGCGCGGCGCACGATGCGATCGTTTCGTTCGACGAAGTGTAGTTCAGATTTACCGGCACCTTGCCCGCGAGCAGCGCCGCGAAATTCACAAGCGCTCCCGGCACCGACGGCGG
This sequence comes from Candidatus Acidiferrales bacterium, assembly GCA_049592615.1. GTDB lineage: Bacteria > Acidobacteriota > Terriglobia > Acidiferrales > UBA7541 > Palsa-295. The sequence continues at coordinate 3,877 of JBAWGF010000016.1, read as the reverse complement.
CAGTAAAATTCCGACCATTTCCTGCCCGGCCCAGGTTCTTCGCAAGCGTCGAGCGAGAAAAATCGAGCCGAGCAGCGCGCCGCCCCATTTCATCCGCGGGCGACGCGCATCTCCCATCGCAAATCGGAACGGAGAGCGATGAGCGGTCGAGATCAGCGACCGGTGCAGCGTCCGCATGCGTTCCTTGTGATGGACGTACGCATCGCTCTGCAAATGCATCACCGCCTCGCGCACCTCGTACGGAGTCGCGGTCGGCGGCATGGGTTTCCCGAAGCTCACCGTCACCGGATACGGAATCGCGCGAGGCATCTTCCACAGGAAACGTCCCCGCTCGAAACTGAAAATGCTCCCCCACACGCCGTCGAGATTCACGGGAACGATCGGCGCGTCCACGCCCTTCATGATTCGTTCCATGCCGCGGCGGAAGGGAAGCAGATGGCCGACGCGCGTGATCTGTCCCTCGGCAAAGATGCAGACTACTTCGCCGCCCTTGATTGCGTCGGTCGCTTCGCGCAGAGACTTGAGCATGTCGCGCGGGCGCAGCTCGGAAGAAATCGGAATGGCGCGAATCATTTTCGCGAATGGCTTGATGTACGGGAGATCGTAGATGCCTTTGTAGAAGATGAAGCGGATCGGCCGGTCGGTGGAAGCGATCAGGAGCAGCGCGTCCACGAACGACATGTGATTCACGACGAAGAGCGCGCCGCCCGTTTCCGGAATGTTGTCGCGCCCTTCGACGCGGATGCGGTAGAGCGAGTGCGTCAGGAGCCACAGGACCAGCCGGAGCAGGCAGTCGGGCAGCAGATAGACCGAAATCGCCGTCATTACGAGCGTGAGGAAAGCGCCATCGAGAAAGACGCCGGCGGGCGTTTGATGCAATACGCTTGAAAAAAAGAAGTAGCCGCCCGCCGCGGCAAACACTCCCACGAACGACAGTAAATTCGCCGCGGCAATCACTCCGCCTTTGCGTTCCGGCCGCGGGCGGTGCTGAATCAACGCGTTGAGCGGCACGGCAAAAAATCCGCCGAAGAATCCGAGCAACGCCAAATGAGTTCCCGCGCTCAGCGGCGAATGGCCGGGATGATAGAGCAGCGCGGAAAACACCGTCATGCCCACGGCGCCGAGCGGAATCAGGCCGTACTCGATTTTTCCGCCGGAAAGATATCCCGCGGCAAAGCTCCCGACACCGATTCCAATTCCGACGGCGGCCTGCAAGTAACTGATGTGCGCTTCGTCCACGTGCAGCACGTCGTGGCCATAGATCACGATCGTGAATTGCAGCAGCGCCGCGAGGAACCACAGGTACGTGTTGCCCATCACCGCCCAGGAAAGCACGCGATCCTCGCGAATTGTTTTCAATTGCGCGCCGAAGTCGCCGAGCGGGTTCACGCGAAAACTTCGTGCGGGATCAGCGGCCGGGACGCGCGAGATGCCGAAACTCGTGAGCAGCCCCACGAATGTGAATCCGAGAAGCATCAGTCCCGCGACTTCTTCGCGCCCGTGGAAGCGCAGCGCGAGTTCACCGGCCGCCATCGTCGCGCTGATGCTCGCGACGAATGTCCCCAGCTCGATGATTCCGTTTCCCCACGACAGTTTTCGCTCCGGCAGAAGTTCCGGCAGCAATCCGTATTTCGACGGGCCGAAGAGCGCCGCCTCCGTGCTGATCAAAAACACGCCGGCGCACTGCATGGGCAAGTTATGCAGAGCGAGACCGGCGACGAAGAAGAGCATCACGCCCACTTCGAGAAATTTCGTGCCGATGGTTACGCTGCGTTTGCTGTAGCGGTCCGCAAAGTATCCGCCCGCCATCGAGAAAAAAATGAAGGGAAGCGCGAACAGCGCGCCGACGACCAGAACGAGGAAATCGCGCCGCTGCTGCGGAAAATCCATGGCCACAACGATGTAGATGACCAGGAATTTCAGGGCATTGTCGTTGAATGCGGTCTGGAACTGCGTCGCAATCAGGCCCCAGAATCCGGCCTGCCAGCCGGACGGGACGTGCTCGGACGCCTGCGAGTGGAAACCGCCTTCGAAATGGGGTGCGCCCTCAGCCATGCAATTGACCGCGCGTAGAAGGGGAGTGGTGTGCCATCGCTGCCGGACACCTCAATGGTGGCGCGAGTCTAACGCATGTCGGGCAGGTTTTTGTAGCAGCGGTTCGAGAAGCGCACGGATGAAGCACCGCTCCGGAGCTTCAGTCCCAAAAGGTCGCGCGATTTGATACGCACACAAGGTGTCCGGCTAGGCGATGACGCGGAGCGATGATTTTGCCGCGGAAGCGGATGCGGCGGGCGCGATCTTCGCCGTGGCCGGCAGAGGCGTCTCGCGCTTGCGATACCTCGTCGAAACGTAATCGTCCACCAGTTTTTCGAATGCGATGGACAGCTCCGCGTAGGTTCCTTCGAGCGTGTTGAAGTGCTTGCCGTCAATGTAAACGGGGCATCGCGGGGCTTCGCCTGTGCCCGGCAGGCTGATTCCGATATTCGCGGCCTTTGATTCGCCGGGGCCGTTGACGATGCAGCCCATCACGGCGAGTTTCAATTCCTCGACGCCTTCGTAGTAACGCTTCCACTCCGGCATCTTGTCGCGGATGTATCCCTGAATGCTTTCGGCGAGTTCTTGAAAAGTCGTGCTCGTCGTGCGGCCGCAGCCGGGGCACGCGGTCACGCTCGGCGCAAACATGCGCAGCCCGAGCGATTGCAGGAGTTCGCACGCGGCATACACTTCTTCGCGGCGGTCGCCGCCCGGCCGCGGCGTGAGCGAAATGCGGATCGTGTCGCCGATTCCTTCGCCGAGCAGAATTCCCATCGAAGCCGCCGACCAGACGAGTCCCTTCGCGCCCATGCCCGCTTCGGTCAAGCCGAGATGCAGCGGCTGATCGGTCTTTTTCGCGAGGTCGCGATAAATTTCCACCAGGTCGCGCGGCCGCGACACTTTGCACGAAATAATGATCTGGTCCTTGCGCATCCCGGACTCTAGCGCCAGTTCGGTTGACTCGAGCGCGGACAGCACCATGCACTCGTTGATTATTTCTTCGGAAGATTTTCCGAGGTCGCGGTCCGTGTTCTCCTGCATCTTGCGCATCACCAGCTCTTGATTCAGCGAGCCGCCGTTCACGCCGATGCGCACCGGCTTCGCGTGGTCGCGCGCCACTTTGCAAATCGTCGCGAACTGGTCGTCGCGCCGCTGGCCGTGGCCCACATTGCCGGGATTGATGCGGTACTTGTCGAGCGCTTGGGCGCAGTCGGGAAATTTCGCGAGCAGGACGTGGCCGTTGTAGTGAAAGTCGCCGATGATGGGGACATCGCATCCGGCGTCGAGCAGCCGCTTCTTGATTTCCGGCACGGCTGCCGCGGCTTCGGGCACGTTCACCGTGACTCGGACCAACTCCGAACCGGCCTGCGCGAGTTCCAGACATTGCTGCGTAGTGGTCGCGATGTCGGCGGTGTCCGTATTCGTCATGGACTGCACGACCACAGGCGCGCCTCCGCCCACCTGGATCTTGCCGACCTTCACTCCGACTGTCTTGTGCCGCTTGTCTGTCATCCTAGTTCCATTGTAGCGAATCCGGGCAATGGTTTGGTAGCTCCGAGCGGCTTTGAGGGAGTCAAACGGCATACGGGATTATTCGCCACCCCGCCCCCGTTCTGAAAAACTCAAGCGCTTGCGGCGACGAACATCCGGTAAGTCCATCCGTCAAGGAGCCGCGTGGTACAATCACCTGACGCCAGCAGCCAGCGCGCCCGAGAATCGATGACGGAATTGCTGGCACCCACCCCGATAGCTCTCGAAAGAGGAGGATCAATTCATGCGAGCCATCTTTTCGTGCTGTTTAATTCTTGGATTGGCTTCGATCTTGTCGGGGCAGGAACAAGGC
>JBAWGF010000015.1:0-6973 GCA_049592615.1 Candidatus Acidiferrales bacterium | reverse complement strand
GATGGAGCGCGCTCGCAACCACCTGGTTCAGGTCGAGATAAGTTTTTTCCACGGGCACACGGCGCGCAAAGCTGAGCAGGCTTGTCACCAGAGTCTTGATCCTCCGCGCAAGGGTGCGGATCTTGTCGGCGATGGCGCGCTGTCGTTCGTCAAGCGATCCATCGTCCGCGAGCAGATCCGAATAACCGAGAATTCCCGTAAGCGGATTGTTGATCTCGTGCGCCGCTCCCGCAGCCAGTTGGCCGAGTGAGACAAGCTTTTCCGTCTGGACCATTTGCGTCTGAAATTGTTTGAGGTTTTCGAAGGATTTGCGCGCGGCCTCAAGCAGCCGGACACGGTCGTGATTCACCAGGCGCTGCCGGAAAAACATCAGCAACGCGGCAACGACAAGCGTCACCTGCGTCACAGCGATTCGAAAAGCGCGCACCGGCGCAGGATTTGTGCTCGCAAACAGGCTCCACATCGCGAGGAGCGGAATCGAGACCACCGCTGCCATCGCGATCCGCGACGGCCAGAGAGTCGAGTTGTCAGCACGAAGTTCGACGGCCTCGCGCGGCGGCTTCAGTTGGTAGGCAACGATCCCCGCCGTTCCAAACCAAACGAACGATGCAACGAGCGGAAGATCGAACGGGCTGCCGGTGTAATACACCTGCCGGTCAATCGCACGATTCGTAATGTAGGATCCAACGCCATAAAGCAAGGAGGCGCTAAACAGGTGCGCGTAAACGGTCTGCCAACCACCTCGCGAGCGCGCAACCAAGAAGGCAAATCCAGTTGCCAGCAGGAAGTTTTCAACGGCCGCCAAGTGGTCGTAGCTCAAGCCGTAGGTCAGGACGTTCGGCGTGATGTACTGCCAGGGGATCACCACGAATAGATAAAGGTAAACCCACCAGACGAAGAGAAGCGAAAAATCGATGTAACCGATGTGGACGTTCAGGTCATCGCGCAGGTCGTGAGGTTTGAGCGCTACCGCCACCATCATCGGCACTGGGTGAAGGAACAGGATTACATCTCCCAGGAAGGGGTTGGGGGCATTTTGCCGGAGGACAACCTCGAAGTACGTCCACATTAGCTGCCCGATCAGCCACGCTGCGCAGCCAAGCGCCAACAGCAGCCAGAATGCTCGCGTCCGCTTTTGTGGGCTGAATGCATTCATCATTAGCCCAACGCACCCGAAGAGCGCCACCAAACACTGCGTGATATCGCCGTAGGCTGTAAGCCCGCGGCTGTGCGGAACGATCAACGAAATAAGGGAATAGCTGCCAACTAGGAAGATCCACGCCCCTAGAAGCGCCCAGCCCGTGCCGGGCAGCCTTCCTAGAGCGCTTTCGAGCGCTGCGGAGGAGGATGTAGCTTTCGTCATGGCGCTGGCGGAAAGCGGACCGCTGCTGCAATCTAGGTTACGATTTCTCGCCTTCCGCGTCGAACGCGATTCAGCCGACGGTTCCGTAGACTGCAATAGACCACCCCGGCAACAGTGCTGAATTAGGCCCGAAGCCTGTGAGTAGGATTTGGGAAGGGATTTTTCGAAGGGGAGGCCGCCCTCACCCCTCAATAGTTGCAAATGCTCTCAGGAGAAAGGGCGGCGATCAGGAAATGTCACTGTCGAGCTAAGGATGATTGGCCTGAGAGGCGGCCCGTTCGGCCACGATCTTTCGAGCGTTTTGATAAAGCGCCTTGGCCTGCGGGATCATCTCGATGGCTTTGTCCAATTGAACGTCGTTCTGAAGTTCGACTTTATAGCCGTCGTTCAGACCGAATACGGTCGTGACAACCTCGCGCTTAATCTTCCATTTCAACCACGCAAGATTGTCCTGAATATCCGGCTCGGTGAATTTTATGTGCTGCTTGTCGAGGTACTTTCGGAACTCGTTGAGCACCGAATCGTCCGTATTGAAATCCCGCCCAATCTCCGGCTTCTCGCCCAGATAAAAGCGCGTGAAATCGCCGACGCCTTCGGGATACGGATAGAAGACCCCGCGGCGAATCAACGTCTGCTGAAATTCATTCAGCTTCGGCGGCACCACGGAAACGTCCGGCGTAATTCCACCCTCGCCGAACACCTGACGGCCGCTGTCCGTCAATTTCACTTCGGGAGCGTGCGGCGGTTTCGGATTGTAGTGATAGTCGTAGAGCGAAATGTTTTTGTAATCCCGCTGGATCAGCCGCCCGCTCGGCGTGTAATACCGCGCCGTCGTCAAAAGAAGCGCCGTCTCTTCGCTCAGGGGATATTGAGTCTGCACGAGTCCTTTGCCGAAGCTCGTCTCGCCGACGATCATGCCGCGATCGTGGTCCTGGATCGAACCCGCCACGATTTCGGATGCGGACGCGCTCTGCCCATTCACGAGCACAACCACGGGCACGGCCACGCCCTGGTTTCCGCGCACGGCGTAGTAGCGCCGCTCCGGCGAGGACCGGCCGCGATGCGAAACCACCAGTTCATTCTTGTCGAGAAACATGTCCGCCATGCCGACGGCCTGGTTTAGCAATCCGCCACCGTTATTGCGCAGGTCGATGATCAGCCCATCGAGCTTGGACACATCGAGTTGCCTTAAAGCGTCCGACAAATCGCTGTCCGTCGTTTCATTGAACGTGAATACGCGCGCGTACCCGATTCCCGGCTTCACCATCGTGGAGTATTGAACTCCCGGACGCGGAATCTCATCGCGAATGACGGTCACTTCAATTGGTTTTTCCCAGCCCTCGCGGCCCAACGAGATATGCACCGTCGTGCCCTTGGGGCCTTTCAACAAGTCAGCCACTTCCGTCGTGGTCAGGCCGCTACACGATTTCGCGTCCACCTTCAGGATAATGTCGCCCGGACGAATCCCAGCCTTGTACGCAGGAGACCCGAAAAAGGGTGATAGAACGACAGTTTGATTCTCGCGCTGCTGAACGGTCATTCCGACGCCGTAATATTTTCCCTGCTGCTCCTCTTTGAAGAGTGCGTATTGTCGCGGGTCGAAGAAGTTCGAGTGAGGGTCGAGAACGCGCAGCATTCCCGGGATCGCGCCGTCGTATATTGCTTTGTCCGTGTCCACCGGATCGGCATAATTGCGCTCGACGATTGAAAGGACGCGCGTGAAGCTCTTCAGAGAATCCTGCATGTCGTTCGAGCCGGCGGCAGTAGCCCTTACCGATGGCCCGTAAAGGCCTCCCAGCAGGGCGGATATACCCAGTACCGCCACCAGAACAACGATTCCGCGCCTGGACGGCTCCGTTCTTTGCATGCGACCTCGCTTTGCCCCGAAATCGAAGTATAGCATACCACTTCGGGCGGTTTGACACGCCTCCGGCCCTCTTCTATGATGCAAAAACGGCATCGGGGACGCCGAAATGCTCAGCATTCCTCACCTGATTATCATCTTCGTCGTGGCCCTAGTGGTTTTCGGCCCCGAAAAGCTTCCCGAATTGGCGCGCACCCTGGGAAAAATCATGGGTGAATTCCGACGCGCTACAGGCGACCTGCGATCCACCTTCGAAGACCACATGCGCGACCTCGAACGCGAGGCCGAACGGCACCGCATTGGTGCGCCCGCGCCGTCGCTGCCATCCCCGCAGGGCACCGTCCCTTCGAATCCGCCCTCGGCTCTACCGGCGGAAGCGAAAGCCGCCGACTCTTCCGTCGCATCGCAGCCAGAGCATGTCGAATCACAGCACGAACCGAATCCCGAGACAGTGAGCGATGCCGGCAAACGACCAGCCTGAACAGACTAATCAGCCGTCCGCCGAAGAGGAAGCCGGCGGGCGAATGTCGTTTTTCGATCACCTCGTCGATCTCCGCAAGCGGCTCATCAATTCGCTGCTCGCGATCGGCGTCGGGATGGTCGTCGGGTTTTTCATCTCGAATAAATTCGTCGATTTCATCGTTAAGCCGATGCAGGCGGCTCTCCGCCAGGCGCACCTCGAAGACAAACTGATTTACACAAGCCCCGCGGGATTCCTCAATCTCCTCATCACGCTCGGAATTTACCTTGGAATCATCCTGGCGATGCCGGTCGTGCTCTACCAGATCTGGCAATTCGTCGCACCGGGCTTGTACCGCCACGAGAGACGCGCCATCGTGGGATTCATTTTCTGCTCAATGTTCCTTTTCCTTGCAGGGATTGCTTTCGGTTATTTCATCATGCTTCCGTATATCCTCACATTCCTTGTCAGCTTTCAGGGTCCCGTGAAGCCGCTCATCAGCATCAACGAGTATTTCGATCTCATACTGATCGTCCTCCTGGGACTGGGACTCATCTTCGAAACTCCCATTCTGATATTCTTCCTCGCTTTGTTCGGAATTGTGACCCCGAAATTCCTGTTGAAGAATTTTCGCTACGCGATGCTCGTCATCACGATCGTCGCCGCCATCGTGACGCCTACGCCCGATGCAACCACCATGCTCATCTTCATGGCGCCGATGGTCCTGCTGTACTTCGTGGGTGTTCTGGTTTCCTACGTCGTCATCCGCCGGAAACAAACCCGCGCTGCGGTGGGTGGAGAGGCGCGGTAAATGCGACTAACGCGTTGTTCGGTCTGGATCGCGGCCTCTATCTGTGCGGCGTTCCTGAGCACCGCTTGTGGCCATGAATCTGCGAAGCCGGGTTCGTCTCCGTCCGGCGCCGTTACGAGCGCGGCGTGGCCCACGAAGCCGCCGCGCGCTCAAGCAGAGACCGCGCCTCCAGCTTCTGAAACTGGCGGCTTCGACGGCAGTAAAGCCTTCGCGCACGTCTCTCAGCTCGTGGCCATCGGTCCGCATCCGCCCGCTTCGGAAGGCATTCGCCGCGCCCAGGATTACATTCGCGCGCAGTTGCAAGGTTACGGATGCACGGTTGAAGAGCAGGATTTTCACGCTTCGACACCCGTGGGAAATCTGGCGATGAAAAACATCATTGCCAAGATACCGGGCACGGGGCAGGGGATCATCCTGCTGCTCACGCACTACGATACGCTGCGCATGGACAACTTCGTGGGCGCCGAGGATAGTGGCTCTTCCACCGCGCTTATGCTTGAGATGGCGCGGCTGTTGTGTGGCAAGCAACACGGGCCGAATGCCGTCTGGATATCGTTTCTCGATGGCGAGGAGGCGCAGGTTCACTGGAGCGAGACCGACAGCGTTTACGGAAGTCGCGAACTTGCCGCTCGTCTTGCGATCTCCGGCGAAATCAAACGCGTCAAGGCCGTAATTCTCGCGGACATGATCGGTCAGTACGATCTACAGATTCTGCGCGAGACGAACTCCACAAAATGGCTCGTCGATTTGATTTGGAAGGCGGCTGCACGGCTCGGCTACAAGAATATTTTCGTGGACCGCGACCTGGCAGTGGACGATGACCACCAGCCCTTTCTCCGTCGCGGCGTTGCGGCTGTGGACATCATCGACCTCGAAGGCTACCAGCAGATTGGCTACTGGCACACGACCGCCGACACTCTAGACAAGGTCAGCCCGCGCAGTATGGCGATCGTCGGGCACGTCATTCTCGAATCCGTGGCCGAATTGCAGCGCAAGTTCCACTAACGGTTCCCGCACCGAACACTGGTTGCACCTGTGTTACATTTTCAGTTTGCTATGAGCGCCATTCGCGTACAAAGTGCGGCTGGATCGTACGACGTCCACGTTTCGCGTGGCGCGATTGGGCGTGTGGGTTCGCGCGTTGCAAAAATCCCCGATGTCTCCGGAGTATTTGTCATTTCCTCACCACGAGTGTGGCGGACCTGGGGAGCGAGCCTGGCGCGCGGGATTCGCGGATGGCGAAAGAACCGCACGATACTGTTTGATGACGCCGAGTCATCGAAACGTTTGTTCACCGTCGAACAAATTGCCCGGCAGCTCGTTCGCGCTGGCGCCGACCGCCACGCTGTGATCGTCGCGCTCGGTGGCGGAGTTGTGGGAGATGTAGCCGGGTTTGCCGCGGCCACATACTTGCGCAGCGTCCGGCTCGTTCATATCCCCACGACTCTCGTCGCGCAGGTGGATAGTTCAATCGGGGGAAAGGCCGGAGTCAATCTTCCCGAAGGGAAGAATCTGATCGGCCCGTTCTATCCGCCCGTCGCAGTGATTGCGGATCCCGAAGTCCTCAACACGTTGCCACACCGCGAGTACCGCTCGGGCCTCTATGAAGTGATCAAGTACGGGATCATCGCCGACGCGAAACTCTTTGCATTCCTCGAGCGGCGAATGCCCGCGTTGCTACGGCGCGACCCGCGCGCGCTCGGGTTCGTGATCGAACGCTCCCTCCGAATTAAGGCGCGCATCGTAGGCCGCGACGAACGCGAAAGCGGGCTGCGCCAAATTTTGAATTTCGGACACACGCTCGGTCACGCGTTCGAAGCCGCGACCGGCTACCGCCGATTCCTCCACGGCGAAGCCATCGCTTGGGGCATGATTGCCTCGTCTTTGATCGGTATTGCGATGGGGCGCACGCGGGAGGAAGAGGCGGTCCGCACCATTCGCCTGATCGCGAGTGTGGGTCCGCTTCCTCGGCTCACCGGTATTCACGCTTCTCGGCTGCGGCCGATCCTGGCAGGGGACAAGAAATCTCGCAGCGGGAAACTTCGGTGGGTGCTCCCATTAAGGGTAGGAAATGCCGAGTGGGGCATCGAGGTCCCTTGGACTGTCGTCACGCGGACGCTGGCCGAGCTTCCCGCAATTGCGGCATTGGCGCGAGGGTAAGTGTTTTTCGACCCGCATGACCTCAGCGACGCAAAAACCCGGCAAACTTCCTGGAACGCGGCCCGAAGGCGCGCGTGACGAGCGCGAAGCCGCCGCGCAAGTCCGCGAGATGTTTACGCGCATTTCGCCGCGCTACGATTTCCTAAACCATTTCCTATCGCTCTCGCTCGACCGCGTTTGGCGCCGCAGTACTGCGAAGAAATTTCTCCCTATCCTGCGAAATCTTGATGCCCGCGCGCTCGATCTGTGCTGCGGGACCGGCGATCTAGCGTTTGCCATCGACCTCGAGCGAGAAAACGCGATGTGCTATGCGGC
>JBAWGF010000014.1:0-20423 GCA_049592615.1 Candidatus Acidiferrales bacterium | reverse complement strand
GCCGGACCGCGTCCATGTCACAAATCTACCCGCGTTTGTTTAGAACAAGAGCTTCAACGCGAACTGGATACTCCTTTGCCCGCCCCCGCCGAGAACCGGGTTTCCTAGGCCGACGTCGGAAGTCGCTGTGATTGCCAGGTTTCCGACGCTCCGGCCGGTCGTCTGATCAAATCCAAATGGTGATGCACCGCTACGGTTCGGTGCCGCGTCGGCGAAAAATGCTACGGCCAACGGATTTGCGAAGTTAGGATGGTTTGTAAGGTTGTAAAAATCAGCCCGGAAGAGCAGCTTGAAGCGCTCCGTCAGCGTGGTCAATTTGCTCAAGGCAAAATCGAAGTTGCGGTAATCCGGACCGATCAAGCTATTTCGGCCCAGGTTTCCGAAATGCCGCGTTCCGGGAGTACAGGATTCCGCAAAACCGTCGAATGGATCCTGAAATGTGCAGGGAACTGCAAAAGAGTTAAGCTCCAGGTAGTTGGCCGGATCCCCTTTGTGATACACGATTGGACCTACGACGTCCGGCCGGTCAAAGAACCCGCCATTGCCGCTATAGTCGTCGATGAAGTTGTAGTTCATGCTGAACGGATGGCCGCTCATGAGCGTCAGCACACCGCTTGCAGACCACCCATTGCCCATCCGACCAAGAGCCTGCCACTTCGGGAACTCGTACGTGGAGGACCACACGAATCGCTGCCGAACATCAAAGTTTGAAGGACCCCGATCGGCTGCCGGATTCGTGCTATCGCTCGGCATCGCCGCATTCGGAACATAGTCCTGACTGTCGCTCGCATCATCGATTGAGTGTGACCACGTGTAAGAAACCGAGTGCGTGAATCCGTGCCAATTCCTTTGAGTCAGGGATACCTGGAGCGAGTTGTAGCTCGAAGTCGCCGTGGACTCAAGCTGGTTGACGATGAACGGCGGGAACGGCTCGAGTGCGCTCAGGTTTGTCTTAAATCCCTGCACGGGAGCGCCGGGGCATTGCGCTGACCCACGCGAATTCGGATCGGCAGTCGTGCCACAGAACTCGTCGATGGCGGTAATTTGAGCGTGGCTGGGCTGATTGATATCCCGGAGACGGAGCAGTTTATGACCGACCGAACCGACATATCCAACCTGCAAAACGGTGTTGTGGAAGAGCTCCTGCTGCACGTTCAAGTTGTAGTTGTAAATATAAGGCGTGCGCAGATTCTTCTGTACAGTCGCAGCGTCTGAAGTCACATCCCTGACGAAGATGGGATTGGCGGGATCCGTGGAGAGTGGCGTCGGGTCACTCGGCGGCTTCAACAGAAACACGGGCTTGGGACCAACCGCATTGTATGCCAGTCCCGCATTGAAGGAGTTCTCGAAGATTTGACCCGTGAAGGCATCCTGCGAGAAATCGTCGTAGAATACCCCGAAGCCAGCCCGAATCACGGTCTTCCCTTTTCCAAAAACGTCCCATGCCACACTGATGCGCGGGCCAAAATTATTAAAGTCCTTGTTATATAGGGGGTTTCTCATTACCAACCCCTGAACTGGGTCATAGGCGCTAAGCAGACCGTTGGCGTCATGAATGACTCCAAAATAATCCCAGCGAAGACCCAGATTCACCGTCAATTGGCTGGAAACGTGGATGGAATCCTGAACGTAAAGACCGTCGTTATTCTGCCGCGCCTCGCGATTCGTATCTCCGACAATTTCTCGGCTGGAGAACAGTAGGGTGCTCGCTGGGATGCCAGACAGGAAATCAGAAAGCTGGTCAAAAACAAGAACACCACGTCGACTGAAGTCGTTGAAAGAATCCACAGCCGTCCGCCGGAACTCATATCCGAACTTGATGTCGTGCTTCCCGCGTTTCCATGAGTAATTGTCGAAGAACTGCCAGTTCGTATCCACGCGATTGCGTGGATTCGAAAAAGGCGAAGAACCCAGGAACGAAAGCTGGCCGAAGCGGATTGTGGGCAGCCCAAAATCGTTGCGATCTGTGACTCCGGTTTGCATGCCGATACTGGTTGCGGGGTTGCCGAATACGCTCGCATCGTCGGCGAAGAAGCCGTTTCGGTACCGATTCCAGCCAAACCTTGCTTCATTTACCTGCGTCGAAGAAACCGTTGTCACATTGCTGATGGAAACGAGCTGTGTGCGGATAGGCGCTCTAGTGTTTGTCCCGGGCAAGTTATTTCCTCCCGCCAATCCCAGCGGAAAGCTCTGCGTGCTGTTGCCGAAGAAATAGCGCCCGCTTAGATCGTTATTTGAATTCAGCCTGTGGTCAATTTTCACAAGCAGGCTGTCGCCGTTATTGAAAGCGGGTGCAGGATCGGCGGAATTTGAGCTGCCAGGTGCTGCACCGGCGATATTTGTCAGCGGCCATACGTTATTTCCACCCGAACACCGGCCGTTCGAATTGCACAGATCGAAGAGGTTCTTGATGACCGGATTCACGACGGCTGCGTTCCCGTCGACGCACGCAATGATGGTTGTATTGCATTTGCTTGTATCGCCGCCAAGTGCTTCGATTGCCTGCGTGAAGTCATTCGCCGGGCTCGCATTCGGGTCAGCCGAGTTTAGGGTCGGAACGACGTTCAGCGAGGTGATTGCGAGACCCTCGCGTTGACCTTCGTACGCAACATAGAAGAAAGTCTTATCTTTGATAATCGGACCCCCAAGGGCCCCGCCGAACTGGTTGTTCCGGAATGCGTCCTTGGATTCGTTTGAAGTATTGAAAAAGTTCCGCGCGTCGAGGACGTTGTTCCGAAAGTATTCGAATATGCTTCCATGAATTGCATTGGTCCCGCTCTTGGTTACGATATTCACCACGGACCCGGAATTTCGGCCGTACTCTGCTTCGAAATTCGACTCAACCTTCAATTCCGAAATTGAGTCCAGCGGCAGAACTGTTCCGGGAGTTCCGAAAACGCCACCCTGATTGATCGCCGGCAGGTTTCGGTAGCCGTCATTCATGTCTGTACCGTCGAGGAGGAAATTGTTGGCGCGGCCCCTGTTGCCGTTCGTGCTGAACAGCCCGAAAGAACCCGGTGAATCTCCGCCTCCATTCGGCTCGCCCGCAGCGCCGGGTACCATGATAAGGAGCTTCGTATAGTCGCCGCCGTTAATCGGGAGGTTCAGCACCTCTTCACTCTCAAATGTGCCGCCAAGCGTGTCCGATGTCGTCTCCACAAGCGGCAAGGTCTCGCCGGAAACCACAACCTGCTGGCTCACCGACCCGGGTTTGAGCGTTGCGTCCACGCGCCGCTCGGATGCGACGCCCACTTTCACGTCGGTCGTTACTGCTGCCTGGAAGCCTTGGCTCTCAATCGTGACTTTATAGGTTCCAACCGGTAGCTCGGGAACGTTATACTCGCCGGCTTCGTTCGTTTGCGTTGTGCGCTCGATTCCCGTGTCCACGTTGCGGACCGTAATCTTCGCACCGACGACAGACGCTCCCGTCGAATCCGTCACCGTGCCCAGAATGGTGCCGCGAAACGTTTGTGCGTGACTGGAAGTGACTCCCAGCGTCAGCACCACCAGCAATGCCGCGCACATGCACGCGATTCGTAAACCCCACCGGCGAAAGTTCTCCATTGTCGTCTCCTCAGGACCGCTACGTTATAGGTCTTGCGGGCAGGACTCCACCATCGAAAAATCGGATGAGTCGCATTCGTCGGACAGCTGGCCTTTAAAGCGCTGCGCCGACGCCACCCCCGAAACCCGCCATAGCTATAAGCCTCAAAGGGTTAGGGAGTCAAGCTATCAGTGTTCGATGACCCCGTGGGCTCCGGAAGAGACTCGACCTGGTCTGATATACTCGCTTGCCTTCGTTCTACGGAGCGGAAGAGAAGACTCGAATGCCTGCCAAGGAACCAAAACGCCTTTTCTTGATCGACGCGATGGGTTACATCTTCCGCGCCTTCTACGCTCCCATGCCCATGCGCCTCCGCAGCGCCTCCGGCGTCCCCACAAACGTTCCCTATCTCTTCGCCAACATGGTCCGAAAGCTCGTAAAAGACTGGAAGCCGGATTATCTCGGCGTCGTTTTCGACGTCGCGGCGCCCACCTTTCGCGACAAACTCTTTGCCGCTTACAAAGCGCACCGCCCGCCGATGCCGGAAGATCTCGCCGTGCAGTTGCCTTATGTCCGCCGCTACTGCGACGCCATGCGCTTGCCCATGCTCGAATACCCCGGCTACGAAGCGGACGACGTCATCGGCACGCTGGCGAAGCAAGCCTCGAAAAAGGATCTCGAAATCTTCATCGTCACGAGCGACAAGGATCTGATGCAGCTCGTCGGCGGGGCCGTCCGCGTCCTCAATCCCTCCAAGGGCGATTTGCTCATTGATGAGAAAAAAGTCGTAGAAATCATGGGCGTCCCGCCGAAAAAAGTTCCGGACATCATGGCCCTGATGGGTGATTCGATCGACAACATTCCCGGCGCACGCGATCCCAATGAGAAGCCGGCTCCCGGCGAACGCCGCAAAGCCGGCATTGGCGAAGTGGGCGCGCGGCAATTGATCCAGGAGTTCGGCAGTGCCGAAGGAGCGCTGAAACACTCGAAAGATGTGAAACGCGCGAGTTATCGCGAGGCGCTCGAAAAATACGGCGAATTCGTGAAACTGAGCAAACAGCTTGCCACGATTCCCACCGACGCGCCCGTGCCGCTTTCGCTCGACGCACTGAAATTGGCGGAGCCTGACTTGTCGCTGCTGCGCGAGCTTTATGCCGAGCTCGGTTTTACTTCCCTGCTTCGCGAGTTCGCGCCCGTCGGTGACGACCAAAAAACGGATTACGCGCCTCTCGATTCGCCCGCCGAATTGCGGAAAATCATCGAGAAAATCCCGCGAGGCCATGCAGCGGCCGTCTGGCTTTTGCTCGATGCCCAGGACCCGGACGAAGAGGGATTCGGCACAAATGTTCTGGGTGTCGAAATATCAACGAAGCATGGCGTTGCCCGCACGGTCGTGAACGATTGCGAAAACAAGACGCTGGCTGCGATGAAGGACTGGCTCGCAGACGCGGCTCGCCCAAAAGTCGTTCACGATCCGAAACTCTTTCATCTGCTCGCGGCTCCCGATTCGCCGGGCGATTCAAAAGTCGTCGCCGGAATCGAGCACGCCACGATGCTGTATTCCTATCTTCTGCGACCCACCACGTCGAATCACGCATTCGCGGAAGTCGCGCTGCGCCATTTGAATCGCACTCTTTCGGGCGCTGCCGGCGAACGTGCTGATTTTCTCCTGCGGCTTGCTCCGATTCTGCGCGCCGAAGTGGAAAAACAGGGTCTGGAAAAACTCTACGAGAAAATCGACCTGCCGCTCGCGCCTGCTTTGGCGCGAATGGAAGCGGCAGGCGTCCGCGTGGATCCAAAGGCGCTGGAAAAAATCTCCGCGAAAATGCAGGAAGAAATCGGCGCGCTTGAAAAAAGCATTTTCGGGCTTGCCGGATTTGAATTCAACGTCAACTCGCCTCAACAGCTCGCCGAAGTTTTGTTCGACAAGTTGAATCTGCAGCCGCCGCGCCGCAGCCGTGCCAAAGCGCGCTCCACCGCCGCCGATGTGCTTGAGGAACTCGCTCTCGTGCACGAGCTTCCGAAAAAAGTGATCGATTATCGCGAGCTCACCAAACTCAAGTCCACGTATGCGGATGTTTTGCCGCGGCTGATTCATCCGGCGACCGGCCGCCTGCACACGCGTTTCAATCAGACGGGAACGGCGACGGGCAGGCTGAGCTCATCGAATCCGAATCTTCAGAACATTCCGGTGCGGACCGAACTCGGCCGCGAAATCCGCGCTGCATTCGTCGCTTCGCCGGGTTGCCAGCTGATTTCCGCCGACTATTCGCAGATCGAATTGCGGATCCTGGCGCACCTTTCCGAAGATCCCGTTCTCATCGAAGCCTTTCGTCGCGGCGAAGACATCCATTCCCGCACCGCGCAGGAAGTTTTTGGCGCCGCCCCGTTTGCGCAGACTTCCGAGCATCGGCGCGTCGCAAAAGTCATCAATTTCGGCGTGATCTACGGCCTGTCCGCATTTGGGCTCTCGCAACAGCTTGGCATCGACACAAAAGAGGCTTCGAAATTTATTGCCGCCTATTTCGACCGATATAGCGGCGTCAAAAAATATCTCGACGCCCAAATCGCGGAAACCCGCGATACGGGTGTTGTAAAGAATCTTTTCGGGCGCGTGCGCCCCATTCCGGAAATCAATTCGCCGCAGCCCAACATGCGCGGCTTCGCCGAGCGCACTGCCATGAACACTCCGATGCAGGGAAGCGCCGCCGACCTCATCAAGCTCGCAATGATCGAGCTCGATCAGCGGCTTCCCAATGATTTCAAGTCGCGGATGATCCTTCAAGTCCACGATGAGCTGCTCTTCGAAGGGCCGGAAAAAGAAATTCCGCGCCTGACGAAACTTGTGAAAGAAGTGATGGAAGGCGTGCACGCCCTACGCGTCCCGCTCGTCGTCGATACCAAGGTCGGTCCCAACTGGCGCGACATGAAGTAGAATTAGAAAGTGAAAAGGAGCCTCCGATGGATCATGCCGAAGGATTTTTGAAACTCGTGAAGGACGCCAAGAGGCGGATCAAGGAATTGACAGTCCGCGATGTCAAGGCCAAGCTCGACGCCGGTGAAAAAATGATTCTCGTGGATACGCGCGAAGACATTGAATGGTCGCGCGGTCACGTCGCAGGCGCGATTCACCTTGGCAAAGGCGTTATCGAGCGCGATATCGAAAAGGCCATCCCGAATAAGGACGCCACGATCGTGCTCTATTGCGGCGGTGGCTACCGCTCCGCCCTCGCAGCTGATAACGTTCAGAAGATGGGATACCAGAACGTCATCTCGATGGACGGCGGCTGGCGCGATTGGACCGAAGCAGGCTTTCCGACCGTGAAGGACTAAGCCTCCGCACGCAATCGAAATTCTTTCCCCTGATCCGGTAAAAGGGCTTGGCTGGGGCGGGTGGATTCGAACCACCACCGTCTGCATTAACAGTGCAGTGTCCTACCAATTGGACCACGCCCCAAGCGAGGCATTTCGATTCTAAACGAATTTCGGCTTTGGCGTGCTCGAACCGTCGCGGAATCGAAACGTGGAAATTACCCGAGGCAAACAACAATCGAAGGACACTTCCGCTGTCCTATGAACTCGGAGGAAATGAGAGAGTAAGATTCAGCGGAAAGTGGCCGGGGGAAGGAAGCCGGCCCAGCCCTCAATCCCCGAAGGGATCCTCGGCTTTCCTCCCCCTGACCCTTTAACTCATCGCACGCCAAAAACCAAACTAACTCATTGTAAACAAAGACTTTCCAAATAGGACGCCGGGTAAAAAATCCTAGTCGCCAGTAAAATTTCCGGCCCAGTCAAATATTGCCGGCCTCTGTGATGCGCCGCCAGCGCGCTTTCCTTGACCCCAGCGCGTCCCGCTTGCTATGTTGAAGGGTTACGCTGGGCTCATTCTACCCAGCGTGCAGGATGCACTCCTGTAGGGCGGCACTTCGACTGAAAATGGGTCTGAAAAAAATCATCGTCCGCGGCGCCCGGCAGCACAATCTCAAAAACATCAGCCTGGAAATCCCGCGCAACTCGCTGACGGTCATCACCGGCCTTTCCGGCTCCGGCAAATCTTCGCTCGCATTCGATACGCTCTATGCTGAGGGGCAGCGGCGCTACGTCGAATCGCTCTCCGCTTACGCGAGACAGTTTCTCGACCAGATGGAACGCCCGGACGTGGACTCCGTCGAGGGTCTTTCGCCTTCCATCGCCATCGAGCAAAAAACGACGACGCGCTCGCCGCGCTCGACGGTCGGCACGATCACCGAAATCTACGATTACCTCCGCGTTGTGTACAGCGCCATTGGCGCACCCCATTGCCCCCAGTGCGGCAAGCCCATCACGCGGCAATCCACCGAGCAGATCGTTCAGGCGGTGATGGCGCTCAAACCGGAAGATCGCATCATGGTCCTCGCTCCGGTGGTGCGAGGGCGAAAGGGCGAATACCGGAAGGAGTTCGAAAGGTACGCGAAGGAAGGCTACGTTCGCGCGCGTGTGGATGGCGAGCTCACGAATCTCGACGAGCCCATCCCGCTCGACCGGCGAAAAAACCACACGATTGAAATTGTCGTGGACCGCCTGCTGCTGAAAAACGGAATCGCGCAGCGCCTGGAGCAATCCATCGAAGCCGCACTGAAGCTCACCGGCGGGCTTGTCACGATCGCCGTCGTCGGCGGCGACGAGCACGTTTACTCAGAAAAGCTCGCCTGCCCCGACTGCGGGATATCTGTCCCGCAGCTCGAACCGCGCTCTTTCAGTTTCAATTCGCCGTACGGCGCCTGCGCCGAATGTCACGGCCTCGGCTCAAAATATGATTTCGATCCCGCAAAGGTGATCGTCGATTGGTCGAAGCCAATTTTTGAAGGAGGCCTTGGGCCCGGCTCCGGCTCCTCGTTTTTGCAACGCACGCTGCGACTCGCAGCTGCCGCGTATCGCTTTGATCTCGACACGCCATTCGAAAAGCTCTCGCGAAAAGTGCAGAACTTGATCCTGCACGGAAATCCTTCGAATGGAAATTCGGGCAAGGGTTTGAATTTTCAGGGAATCCTCGGGCATCTCGAGAGCAGCCTCGAAGAATCGAATTCCGACAATTATCGCGAGTGGCTCACGCAGTACATGTCTCCGGCGCCATGCACAGCATGCAACGAGCGGCGCCTTCGCCCGGAGAGTCTTGCCGTAAAAATTGCGGGGCTTTCGATTGCGGATTTCACCTCGCTGCCGCTCACGGAAGCGCGCGCCGCGGTGGACAAGATTCGCGCTCACCTCACACTTCGCCAGCGCAAGATTGCCGGGCGGCCGCTCGGTGAAATCGCCGAACGAATCGACTTTCTGCTCGCGGTAGGGCTGGGTTATCTCACTCTGGATCGCTCCGCCGCGACTCTTTCGGGCGGTGAAGCGCAGCGCATCCGCCTCGCGACGCAGATTGGCTCGCGCCTGCGCGGAGTACTCTACGTGCTCGACGAGCCTTCAATCGGTTTGCACGCACGCGACAACGGCCGATTGCTCAGCACGCTCGAGACCCTGCGTGATCTCGGCAACACGGTCCTCGTGGTCGAGCATGACGAGGAAACAATTCGTCGCGCCAACTATGTCGTGGATCTCGGCCCCGGCGCCGGGAAAGCCGGCGGGCATCTGGTTGCGTCCGGCACGCCCGAGTCAATCGCTGCGAATCCCGCGTCGCTCACCGGACGATATCTTTCGGGCCAGATAAAAATCCCCGTGCCGGTCGAGCGGCGCAGCCCCAATGGAAAATCCATCACAGTCCTCGGCGCGCACGGCAATAATCTCAAGAATATCGACGTAACTCTGCCGCTCGGTCTTCTCACTGTCATCACTGGCGTTTCTGGATCGGGAAAATCCACTTTCGTGAACGACATTCTCTACCGCGCTCTCGCCGCAAAACTTTATCGTTCGATGGAAAAGCCGGGTGCGCATCGCGCCATCATGGGAATCGAACATATCGATAAAGTCGTCCAGATCGATCAGGCGCCCATCGGCCGCACGCCCCGTTCGAATCCAGCAACGTACACGGGCGTTTTCGCGCCCATCCGCGAACTTTTCGCCATGCTCCCGGAATCGCGTGAGCGCGGATACCGCCCCGGGCGGTTTAGCTTCAACGTCAAAGGCGGCCGCTGCGAGGCTTGCCAGGGTGACGGCCAGCGGCGAATCGAAATGAATTTTCTTCCGGATGTGTACGTCACCTGCGAGATTTGCCGCGGCAAGCGCTACAATGCCGAGACGCTCGCCGTGCGCTACAAAGGGTATTCGATTTCCGATCTGCTTGATTTGCCGATTGAAGAAGCGCTGAAAGTGATGGAAAACATTCCCGCAATCCAACTGAAATTGCAAACTCTGGTTGACGTAGGGCTCGGCTACGTCCAGCTTGGCCAGTCGGCCACAACGCTTTCCGGCGGCGAGGCCCAGCGCACGAAGCTCTCGCGTGAGCTTTCGCGGCGCCAAACGGGGCGCACCCTTTACATTCTTGACGAACCGACCACCGGCTTGCACTTCGATGACGTGAAAAAACTGCTCGATGTGCTCAACCGCCTCGTCACTTTGGGAAACACGGTCCTGATCATCGAGCATCACCTCGACGTCATCAAACAAGCCGATTGGATTATCGACCTCGGCCCGGAAGGCGGCGACGCGGGTGGCCGAATTGTCGCGCAGGGAACGCCCGAGCAGGTGGCGCGTGTGAAAAAATCTTACACCGGCCAGATACTCGCCCGCGCGTTTAGCGGCGCGAACGAAAATCGCGTAAGCTGACACACGGATGAATTTCGACGACAACAATCCGGTTCTGTCCGACCAATCGCCATCCGGCGATCCTGCGCTGGCCGCAGAAACGCCTCCGGCCGCAACGATCGATCCCGAGTCGGCGCTTCCGGAAGACCTTCGCGCGCCGTGGGGTTGGATCGACATTTTGCTTCTGGTCGTCATCTACGTCTTCGGTACGATTGTGTTGAGCGTAGCGATTGCAATGATTTATGCCTACTTTGGTATCAGTCCGTCACAGCTCCAGAATTCCGTACGAGCGAAAAGCATGTTCGTCGTCATCAGCCAGACCGTGCTATCTCTCGGGCTGCTTGGCTATCTCGCCATCCAGATGCGATTCAGCTTTCGTTTGCCGTTCTGGCGCACAATCGGATGGAGAACGCTGGAGACCGGCAGGATCCCTCGCGGCCTCGCCTATACCGGGCTCATCGCCGGAGGCTTTTTATTTTCGATCGTGATTTCGCTTGCATCAGCTTCCTTCGGTACCAAAGCTAAACTGCCGATTGAATTTTTTTTTCAGGATCGGCGCAGCGCCCTCTTGCTGATGTTGATGGCCGTCCTCATCGCTCCCGTGTTCGAGGAAACCATCTTTCGTGGCTACCTCTACCCGGTACTGGCGCGGAGATTCGGAGTCGGCGCCGGAATTGTGATCACGGGAACGCTTTTCGGATTGCTTCATTCGTTCCAGTTGTGGGGCGGCTGGGGACAAATCGCGCTGCTGATCGTTGTTGGCATCGTCTTCACCTACGTGCGCGCCAAAACGCGGACAGTGGTCGCGAGCTATTTACTCCACGTCAGCTACAACTCGTTCCTGCTTTTTGCGTTTGTCGTCGCCTCAAGCGGCTTCCGCCACCTTCCTCCCGGCCGGTGAGAATGGACTTAAGTTCCCCGGCAGAGGGTTTTCCGCGGGCATACTCCGGAATCGGTTAGAATTGTCTGCCGCGAGATGTGCAATGAAAAAAATGACTGAGGAGAGTAAAGGCATTGCGCAACGTTGAACCCATTCGATGGACGGCGAACGGTGTCGTCATTCTCGACCAGCGGCGCCTCCCGGGTGAGGTGATCTACCACACCTACGCGGATTACCGCGAGGTGGCCGCGGCGATCAAAGACATGGTCATTCGCGGCGCTCCCGCCATCGGCGTGGCGGCGGCGATGGGTGTTGCGCTCGGCATCGGTCAGTCGAAGGCAAAATCGCGCGAAGAAATGCGCGCGGAACTCGCGACCATTTGCGACGCACTTGCGCGGACGCGCCCTACGGCAGTGGATCTCTTCTGGGCGATCGAGCGCTTCAAGCGAAGGTTCGAAGAGCTCGCTGGCAAAGTTTCCGATGATGCGGCGGGACTCGACAAGATCCGTGAGGCGCTCGCCGAGGAAGCTCAAAAAGTGCATCAGGAACGCCGCGATGCCGACGAACGCATCGGCCGGTTCGGCGCGGAGTTGCTCCCGAAAAGCGGCCGCGTCATGACGCAGTGTAATGCCGGAGCGCTCGCGACGGGCGGCATCGGCACGGCGCTTGGCGTGATCCGCATGGCTGTCGAAGGCGGCTACCGCATCGAAGTGCTTGTCCCGGAGACGCGGCCCTATCTGCAAGGCGCCCGGCTCACCGCATGGGAATTGAATCAGGACCGCATTCCGCTCACGCTCATTACGGACAACATGGTCGGGCATTTCCTGAAAACAGGTGGCGTGAAAGCCGTCGTCGTCGGTGCGGATCGAATCGCGCGCAACGGCGACACGGCGAACAAAATCGGCACCTACGGTATCGCGGTGATCGCGAAGGAAAACAACGTCCCTTTCTACGTGGCCGCACCGATCTCGACGCTCGATTTCACGCTTCCTACCGGGGAACAGATTCCGATTGAAGAGCGCTCGGCGGAAGAGGTCACGCATCTCCGCGGCATGCGCATCTCTCCCGATGTCCCTGCAGCCCATCCCGCGTTTGACGTGACGCCGGCCCGGTACATTACCGCGATTATTACCGAGCGTGGCGTCGCTCGCGCACCTTACGAAGGTTCGTTGAAAAAACTTGTCGAGGGAAGTTAGCCGGAATTCCTTTGAGCTTGCGATTTATTCGTAGCGCAGGGCTTCGACGGGATTGAGCCGCGCCGCTTTCCATGCAGGATACACGCCGAAGAAAATTCCGATCAGCGCCGAAATCGAAAAGCCGGTCAGCACCCAGAAAAGAGAAACGGAAGTCGGCAGGCCCGAGAAAATGAGGCGGACCGAAAGACCCAGCACCGAACCGCTGAGTACGCCAATGATTCCGCCGATCATGGCGAGTGTCACCGCCTCCATCAGGAACTGCATGAGGATATTGATCCGCCGCGCGCCAATCGCTTTGCGCACCCCGATTTCGCGCGTCCGCTCCGTTACGCTCACGAGCATGATATTCATCACGCCGATTCCGCCGACCAGCAGCGCCACCGACCCCACCGCAAACATCACCACAAAAATCCCGCCCGAAATTTGCTTCCATAGATCGATGAAGGCATCCGGCGTGAAAATGGCGAAGTCGTCCGGCTTGTCGGACGAAAGCCGCCGCATACGCCGCAGATAATCGCGCACTTCGTCCACAACTACTGGAACGTATTTCGCATCCGTTGCTTTCACAAACAGCACGTAATCGTGGTACTCGGGATGCATTTTCTGCATCACCGTGAGCGGAACAATCGCGATGTTGTCCTCTGGATTTTTTCCATTGCCGAACGCCTGCTTCTGCGGCTCCGTAACGCCGATGACGTTGAAAACGGATCCTTCGAGAAGCACTTCCTTTCCGATCGGCTCTTCATCCCCGGGAAAAAGTGTTTCGGCCGTGTCGTGCCCGAGAACGACCACGGGCGACCGGTGATCGACGTCCGTTTCGTTGAACCAGCGCCCACGCTCGAGATCGAGGTTGAAAACGTCCGCCACCGCTGGGGTGTTGCCTTGAAGTATTACGTTCTTCGCGCGGATATCCCCGCGGCGCACATCGCTTGAGCCTGCTCCTAGCTCAGGATGAAAAATTCGCAGCGATGGCGCTGCGGTCTCGACGTGGGGAAGTTTCTGGAGATCCTCGGCAAATTCAGCCTTGAGTTCTTTCCGTTGCAATACGTCCGCCGGCAACCGCCCGAGCGTAGCCCACGAAAAGCGGTAGCAGATCACGATATTCGTTCCGAGCGCCTCGACCGAACCGATCACGTTGGTGTTCAGGCCGTTGACGACCGCGCTGATGGCGATCACGGTGCTCACGCCGATCACGATGCCCAGAATCGTGAGGAACGAGCGCACCTTATTCCGTCGAAGCGCATCGAGCGCCAGCACGACCGCTTCTCTCATTTCGCTGAATCCACGACCCGCGCGCAACGTTTTGCCTCTTTCACTCTTTGATTATTCGGACCGCAACGCCACAACCGGATCAAGCCGCGCCGCCTTCGAGGCGGGATACACTCCGAAAAACAATCCGACGCTTGTCGCTACGACGAAGCCCATCACCACCGACCATACCTGGACCGCGCTCGGAAGCGACGTTGTCCAGGAAACAATCTTCGCGAGCAGGACACCCAATATAATTCCCCAGACGCCGCCGATCGCAGCAATCGTGGAAGACTCAATCAAAAACTGCAGCCGGATGTCGCCCTGGCGCGCGCCAATGGACTTGCGCAGACCGATTTCGCGCGTCCGCTCCGTCACCGACACGAGCATGATATTCATGATCACGATCCCGCCCACGATGAGCGAAATCGATGCGATCACAATCGTCACGCCGAAGAACGCGCCGCTGATGCTGCCCCACAGCGACAAAAACGATGCGTTCGTCTCAATTGCGAAATCGTCTTTCGCATCATAGGCTACGTGACGGCGCCCCCGCAGGATCAGGCGCACTTCATCCATCGTCGCTTGCAGTGTTTCCGTTCCGCCGGATTTCGCCCAGATGCGAAGCGAATCGTCGCTGCCATAAACTCGCTGAAACGTCGTAATCGGAAAAATGAGCCAGTTGTCGCGGGATTGTCCCATCACGGACCCGCGTTTGTTCCCTACGCCGATCACCTGGCACGTCAATGTGTCCACTCGCACTTCTTTTCCAATCGGATCCGTGCCCGGAAGAAGCTTGTCTGCGATGTCCCATCCCACGGTGCAGACGGGCGAGCCGCGCGCCACGTCGAGCTGGTTGATGTGGCGCCCGGCCATCAAGTCGAGGTCGTAGATAAGCGGCATCTCCGGCGTGTATCCGAGCACGTGTGTGTTCGAAAGATAATCGGTCCCGTGCTTTACCTGAGCGACCGTGTGGTCAACGGACGCGCCGACACTCGCGCAGCGCCGGCACGCGTCGCGGACTGCTTCGTAATCGTCGAGCCTGAACTTCCGCCGCTTCTGCGTTTCCTGGTATTGATCGATATTCGTGATGATGATGGGGCCTCGGCTGACAAGAAAAACGTCCGCGCCCAGATTGAAAACTTTTTCCGCGACGTAGCGGTTCAAGCCGTTGACGATGCTCACGACTGCAATCACGGACATCACGCCGATGACGACGCCGAGCAGCGTCAGCACGCTTCGCAGCTTATGCGCCCAGAGGCTTGCGGTGGCGATGCGCACCGCTTCGCCCAGCTTCATGGAAGTTTTTCCGGTCATGGAACGATTCATCATCCATCCTAACATACGCCCGCGCACCACCTGATGTTTCAGCCAGGCGCATCTCTGCGCAATCCATTTTCTTCACCTTCGGAAATGAAATTGGAAAAAACGAGTGCGCTGCAAAAAAGAAGGGCGTCCCGGTAATTCGGGACGCCCTTCGAATTGCGGCCGAGCCCCGCCGTGGCGGGGTGCGGGTTTAGAAGGTGAACTGCATCTTCAACTGGATCAACCTCGGCGAGTTGTCGCCACCAAGGAACGAACCGAGAATGCTGGTGGGCGATCCAACTTGCAGGAAGGTCTGACCGAACCCCGCTCCAGTCGCGTTTTGAAAGGGCTGATCGAAGTTCGGGTGGTTGAAGACGTTGAACATCTGGAAGCCGATGCCCAGCTCTCCGCGCTCCCAACCCGGGATCTTCGTCTTCTTCATGATCGTGAAATCGCTATCGAAGAAGTGTGGCCCGTAGAACGAATTGCGACCCAAATTGCCGAAACCCGTCTTCGCGGGAAGGAACAGCGAGGTGTCAAGACAGGTGTCCGGCAAGCCATTTCCACCGCAACTGATGTAGGCCTGCGGGTACGTGGCGCCGGTGTAGTTCGCGAACACTGTTGAGCCGTAGCCCTTGCTCCCGAGTGACGAGGTTTCAGTACCGTCTGTGACCGTGTACGGCAGGCCCGTCCGGAAGAACACCGTACCGGACACTTGCCATCCATCCACGAGGGGTTTCCAGCCATGACCCATCAAAGCCTTCCGGACCGGAAGTTCCCAGAGATAGTTGGCACTGATGTAGTGCCGAACGTCCCAATCGGCGGGCCCGTAGTTCCGCCGCAGATTGAAGGGATCTTCTTGGAACCGGATGCTCGAGTTCGTGTTGAGGTTAAATGGGTCGAGCCCTTCGCTCTCGTCGAACGCGTGGCTCCACGCATAGTTGAAGTTGACGATGCCGCCTCCCCACTGCCGCTTGAACGAGATGATCAGCCCGTTATAATTCGAGAGTCCGGTGCTCTGAATGTTGTTCACACTCAGGAAACGTGCGTCCGGAGCCGTCGTCGTGCCGGGGAGACCTGCAAAAGTGGTGGAGAAAGCGTTGACGCCGGCATTCTGAATCACTTCGTGAATGCCGTGGTTGCCAACGTATTGAACGCTCAACGACATATTTCGCCCAAATCCCTGTTGAACCTCAAGGCTCCACTTCTGGTATTGGGGAGCGTTGACGAACGGGGATGAGCTGGTCAGGGCGGGTGGCTTGAAGAAGGAACCTAGGCCCTGCGCCGCAACTACGGCTTTAATCTGAGCCAGATTCTGGCCCGTGACAACGCCCTGCACAAACGCGTTGTTGATCGCAGCTGCATCGGCAAAGAGGTTGCCGGTCGTCTCGGTCGGAGAGAGATTGTCCCCGAGCACGGTGAACCGGTTAAGCTCCGGCGGGTTCCCTGCGTACGAGTTGGCCAGCGAGCCCTGGAATCCATCATAGAAGATTCCAATGCCGCCGCGAACAACCAGATTGTGAGAAGTGCCAAGGGGCTGCCACGCAAAGCTAACGCGAGGTTCCCATTGGATATTCGTGAAGCCCGGCAGCATTTGCTCGAGGCCCGTGTGAATCGCCTGGTTATACGGAGTGTTTACGTTGTGATCCAGGACATCCCAGGGGTCCGTCTCAGCGAAGCAAAGGTGACGGCAGATCGGGTTCGAGGCGTGCTCGATTCGAAGCGAGCCGGTAATCGTCAAGTTCGGACGAACGCGGAACCCATCTTCGATATACCCCGCCACCGTGTAGTTTGCGATCGGCTGCGTGAGTGCTGTCGGGAAACGCTGCAAGTTCTCGGTGAACACGGCGTTTTGGGACGAGCCACCGATTGGTGCATTTCCTGCCGCGCAAGTGGGGCAAGAAACTGCAGTGTCGTTACCCGTACCGCCCCAAGCGAAGTCATCGAGTGAGATCGGCACGATTTCGCCGTTCAGCCGGATCTGGTAGCCGTGGTCGGTGACGTCATAGCGGCGGAATTTCATGCCGATCTTCATAGCATGATTCCCGTACGTCTTTGAGAAGTCATCCGAGATTTGAAACTGGGTGACGTTGCGGCCCTGCGGGAAATCGAAATTGATTCCGCCCACATCGGCCAAACTGCCGTCGCCCAGAATTACGTTCGTCGGAAAGGCTGCGTACGTGGCGGGTAGGTTCCCAAAGGTAAAGATCGCGCTGTACCATGCGGTGGACATGATGAATTGGTTCACCGCTGTGGCCCCGAACGTGTGCGTCTCGACCAATTGTCCCTGGTATTCCGGCTGGAAGCTGTGCGCGTTGAACAAGGGATTGACCGTATCCGTGTAGGTGGCCTGATCGCCCCGGTCCGTCTGCACCCGCATAAAGATGCGGTCCTTCGAGCCGTAGTTGTAGTCCACGCGGCCGCTCAGCACATATTCATACGTGAAGTTGCCGGCTGTTGATCGGAACTGCTGGGCGCAAGCGGGAAGTGCTGCTGCATCCGTAAGATTATCAGCCACCCCAAGTCCGGGGTAGTTGCTGCAGCCACCGCCCGTGTAGAAACCGGTTCCGCCGTTTCCACCGGTCGATGAATCGTCGAAATACAAATCGAAGTTCTTATCAAAGGGAATAGGGGTTGCGTTCTCAATGCCGGGTGCGGCGTTGTAGAGGTTGAACATGCCGACGCCGGCGGTCGTAACCGGGTTCCCGTTGTTAATCGCTCCATTCGCGTGGATCTTCGAACCCGCGGCAGCGCCATCGCCGGCAGGGCAAACCCCTGCGATGTTCTGGCAATAGAACGGGATGGAAGCGGACAAACCATTATTGTTCAGATTCTGGATGACCTGCGCCTCAAATGCCTGCGTAGGAACGAAAACGTCCGCGCTGGTGGGCAGAATGACGCGCAACCCTTCTGTATTTACGTACCAGAAGAGTTTGTCCTTCTTGATAGGCCCGCCCATGTCGCCGCCCCACTGGTTGGCGTTAGAAAAGGGCTTCGGAGCGCCTCCCGCTTTCGTGAGATATGCCTCGGCGTTCATGGCGCTGCCGTTCCAGTAGTAAATTGCGCGGCCATGGTAGTCGTTGCCGCCGGACTTGGTGATGTACGTGATGTTCGCACCAGCCAGCGTGCCGTACTGTCCGGAATAGCCGTTCGAAACCACCGTCGCTTCCTGCACCTCGTTTTGCCCCAGCAAGAGGTTTGTCGCGCCGGAGTTGTTGAGGTTCAGGTACGGATCGTTGTCATCCATGCCGTTGATCGTGAACAAATTCGAATTGCCCGGCAGGCCGTTGGCTGAGAAGTTGCCGTACCCCGCCTGCGTGTTCATGACCACGCCTGGAGCCGTCTGAGCGATGTAGCTCAAGTCGTTGCCCGGATTGGGAACTTCTTGAACCTGACGTTCGTTCAGCGTTGACGCAACGTTGCCGTTTTCGGTCTGCATCAACGGCGCAGCTTCCGTTACCGTGATGGTCTGCGTCGCTGCTCCCAAGGCAAGTTGAAAATTGACGTTCGTAATCTGCCCCAGTGCCACGTTTACCTGTTTCGTCTCTGCGGAAAAACCGCTGGCCGAAACCGTAATCGTGTAACTTCCCGGTGGCAGCAAGTAGAAGCGGTACGCTCCATCCTTGTTGGTTTTTGAATCTTGCGTGTTGCCTTTTGCGTTGTCCTTTAGATTCACTTTCGCATCTGGGACAACTGCGTTGCTGGGGTCAGTTACCACACCCGCAACGTCTCCCGTGCTTGACGTCTGTGCGGCCAGTCGAGTTGAACCAATCGACAAAGCCACCAGAAGCGCAAACACCACCACAAAAAAGCGCTTCCAATTCATACACCCTCCTAGAGATTCAGCTGAAAAAGGTTGTGAAGCTAGATAAACCACCCGTGCCCCCCATTCAAATAAACCGTTAACCAAGCACCTTTATCGCACGTTAGTGCCCATGTGAATTCATAAATAAAGCTAATACAATCATCAACTTAAACCAATTCCACAAAGTGAATAATGCCGCTAATCCCATTTTTCATATACATTATTGCGAAGCTGTATGTTTATGAAGATTATTGGCTTGGGGCACGATTCAGAGGCCGGAGGGCCGGCGAAGGTGCCATTCGGTCACGCGCTGAAAATCACGTGCGAAACCGATGCAGGCGTCTTCGTCCAAGGGGCCCGCGGCAAACTGGATTCCGATCGGGAGGCTGTCTTTCGTAAAGCCGCACGGCACGGAAAGAGCGGGGGATCCGGAGATGTTCGTGGCCGCGATCACGCTGTGTCTTTCGTCAGGACGCGGAGGATTCCCGGCAGGTTTTTGCGGTGGCTTTTCGGGCGGGTTCTTGGCGGGAGGCGCACTTAAATCGGCATCAATGCGCGGTGCGGGTCGGAGCCGGCTGGGAGCGACAACCACATCGAAGCGCTCGAATATTTTTCCCAGCTCTGATTGGATCTGCGTGCGCAGCCGGCACGCGTCGAGATAATCCGTGGCAGGAATTGCCAGGGCTGCGGCGAGCCCGACCTTTTGTGATTCATCGGCAAGCTCCTGAAACTTTTCGTTCTCGATCAGCGGCCGAAAAATTGAGGCGGCTTCGGACGAATAAATCGTCGTGGCAATCGCGCTATAGGGGAAATCCGGAAACTGCGTTTCTTCGAGCGTTGCGCCAAGCCCGCGCAAAACACCCAGAGCCGCCGAGAAGGCTTGTTCGACTTCCGGGTCGCCGTCGGATTTGAAATCCGGGCGGATCACGCCAATGCGTTTCCCACCAAGCACCGGGCGGTCCGGCACAACTCGCCGGGCAGGACGCGGAATGTATGGCGTGCGAATGGAGGAGGCATCGAGCGGGTCGTAGCCGGCGATCGCCTGGAGCACCAATGCGCAATCCGATGCCGTACGGCACATCGGGCCCAGCTTGTCCATCGTCCAGGAAAGCGCCATGGCGCCGTTCCGGCTCACTCGTCCATACGTCGGCCGTAGTCCCGAAACACCCGAGAATGCCGATGGCGTGATAATCGAACCCAGCGTTTCGGAGCCGATCGCGAACCCTACGAGAGCGGATGGAACGGCTGCGCCCGGGCCGCTGGAACTGCCGCCAGCCCAATGATCCAAATTGTGAGGGCATCGCGAAGGCCCCTGAAGCGAAGCCGCGGCGCTCGAGTATCCGCCCCCTCCCGCAAGTTCGATCATGGCGAGTTTAGCGATCAGGATGGCGCCCGCGTCGCGCAGTTTGCGTACGACGGTGGCATCGTGGTCGAAAACCTGGTCGCGAAATGGCTTTGCACCCCAAGTCGTTGGAATGCCTTTGGTTGCCAGTAAATCCTTTGCACCGTATGGAATACCGTGGAGCGGGCCGCGGTACTTCCCGCCTGCGATTTCCATCTCGGCTTGCTTGGCCTGCTCGAGGGCCAGCTTCCGTGTTACGGTTGCAATCGCGCCCAGCTTTGGCCCGAACTTCTCGAGCCGCGCGAGATACGATTCCGTCAGCTCCACCGGGCGAATCTTCCGGGTTTTGATGCGCTCGCCCAGTTCGCGAACGCTCA
>JBAWGF010000013.1:0-8557 GCA_049592615.1 Candidatus Acidiferrales bacterium | reverse complement strand
AACCTGCAAGAGCCGGACAAAGCTGCGGGCGAGCAATCCTCCCCCTACGAGAACCAGAAGGGCCAGCGCAACCTCGGATACAACGAGCAGTTGGCGTAAGCGTCCGCCGCCCGCCGATTGCTTAGAGGTTCCTTCCTTCAGCGTGGAGTTGAGATCGAGAGCGGTTGAGTGAAGGGCAGGCGCGAGGCCGAATAGCATCGCCGTTACGAAGGCAGCCGCCAATGTGAAACCGAGGACGTACAGATTCACGCCGATTTCGCTCTGTCGCGGAATGCCGCCCTTATCGAGTTTCAGAAGGACATCCGTTCCCCACCAGGCGAGCAACAGCCCCAGCGCGCTGCCGGCGACGGCGAGGAGAGCGCTTTCCGTCAGCAATTGCTGGAGAATTCGGCGGCGCCCCGCACCCAAAGCTGCGCGAACCGCCAATTCACGCTGGCGCACAGCGGTTCGAGCGAGCTGGAGGTTCGCGACGTTGGCGCACGCAATCAAGAGCACCAGGCCAACCGCGCCCATCAGAATCAGCAGCGTGGTTTTGATGTCGCCGATCACTTCTTCCTGCATGGACCGCATGAGGACGCCCCAACCTGTATTTGTGTTGGGATAATCTTTTTGGAGGCGATCCGAGATCGCGTCCATTTCCGCCTGGGCCTGCGACTGGTTGACTCCGAGCTTGAGCCGCGCGATGACGGAGAGCCAATGTGCGCCGCGAGATGCCATGGCTCGCTCGTCGAGTATCAAGGGCGCCCAAATCTGAGTTTCATCCGTGGGATATCGAAAATGTGCGGGGAGAACGCCTACAACCGTACGAGGCTTTCCGTCGAGCGTGAGTTTGCGGCCGATGATATTGGGATCTGCGCCCAATCCGCCCTGCCACAGGGCGTGACTCACAACTACAACCGGTGGATTGGCTGCGTTGTCGTCGCCCGACTGCAGCGCGCGGCCGAGTTCCGCCTGTACGCCGAGAAGGACGAAGAGGTCCGGGCTGACGTCGGCAGAAATCACGCGCTGGGGAGACCCGGCACCGGTCAGATTCAAATCATCTCCTGTCACGGCAGCCATCTGCGCGAATACATGATTTTGCTTCTGCCAATCGGAGAAGTTGGCCAGCGAAACGGCGAATTCGGGGAAACCCCGCTTCGGGTTCTTCTCCCAGACTTGCATGAGCCGCCCGGGATCGTTATAGGGGAGCGGGCGAAGCAGGACGGCGTTTACAACGCTGAAAATCGCCGTATTGGCGCCAATGCCCAGTGCGAGCGTCAAAATGGCTACGGCGGTGAACCCGGGACTTTTCTTCAACATGCGTACGCTGTGTTTCAGATCCTGCAATAAGCCGCTCATTTTTCCTCCCCGCGCAATTTTTTTCGCGCCTCACCGGTCCAAGTCTATTTTTTGGCCTTCGCTGCACTGCTCTTGGGATTTTTCAATCCCGTCGCGAGCTTGTTGCTCACTTCGCGCACGACGAGCGCCGTCAATGCGTCCTTCCTGTTCGTGATGTATTCGCGGACGGCGCGAGGGTCACGCTTGGCAAGCGCGCGCAACGCCCAGGAGAGCGCTTTTGCGACCATTGGATCGCGGTCGCGTTCCAGCAACCGGCAGACCTGGAGCGTGCGGTACGCATCGCCTTTACCGCCTTGCGATTTGCTGTTGAGAGGGACGGTGCTGACCAACGCCGCCCTCCGCCACCAGCGGTCGGCCGAGCGAGCCCAGCCGTGAACCAGACTGTTCGAAACGCGGCGGTCGCGCCACACGGGTCCGGCAAGATACACGGCGAAGCAATCCACTTCCCCCCAAGTCGCGATTCCGCGGCCCAATTGTTCGAGTTGCCATGCGTTCAAATGGGAAAGTGCGCTCGGATGATGATGGATGAGCTCGTAAGCGATAAAACGGTATTCGAAGCGCGGCACTTCCAGCAGCAGCGTGGCCAGCTCGATCACCACGTGCGGAGCAGCAGCCTTCAGCCGCGCGGAAAATTCACGGCAGACTTCGCGCAGGTCTGCGGTCGCAGAGCGCCGGAGGCCTGACAGTCTTTCGTCAATTTCCTCCGCGAGTGCGGAAACCCCCGTGCGGTTCGGCTCCTCGATGGCACGGCCCGTTTCGTTCATCGGCGGTCTTACCCCGGTCTTTCGCGGGGCGCGCAGAGAAAGTGTCTCCGCGATTCGCGTCGTTCCCGTACGAATTCCGGAATGATGGCCTTGATACGCCCCCGCGTAGGATTTCATTTTTAGACGCGCACGAAAACCATAGGGCGCTTTTCTTTCATCATCTTCTGAATTTCGGACATCTCCGAAATGTGAGAAGTGTACGTTGTCAGCCGCCGGCGATGTAATTGCATGGCTCGCAGAATCCAGAAAATCAAATTTCGGATCGCATGAATCACTCATGTCGCAAGGCCACCATTGGATCGACACGCATCGCGCGCCGGGCCGGGAAATAGCACGCCAGAAACGCCGTCGCCGCAAGCAACAAAACAACCGCTGCAAACGTAAGCGGGTCCGCCGGCTTGACATCGAAAAGAAAGCTCGACATCCAGCGCGTCAGCGCGAATGCGCCCGCGAGCCCTAGAACAGCACCGATCAACGCCAGCCGCATACCATGGCCGACGATGACGCGAAGGACGTCTCCCGGTTGCGCTCCGAGCGCCATACGCAAACCGATTTCGCGCGTTCGCTGCGTGACCAGATAAGAAAGCACGCCGAAAATCCCGGCGGCTGTGAGCAGGAGCGCCACACCGCCGAATGCCCCAAGCAAAATCGCGTTGAACCGATCGCCCTCCTCCGAGGCGGCAACCACATCGCCCATTGCGCGAAGTGTCGAGACCGCTTCGTCCGAATCGATGGCGCGGACGGCGTCGCGCACGGAGGGAGCAAGCGCTGCCGCTTCTCCCGAACTCCTTACGACGACATTCATGCGGAGATATTCGGCCTGTGAATCGGGAATGAACATTTCCGCACGCGGGTTTTCCTGCATTGCAAAGTGCTTGTTGCCGCCGACGATTCCCACAATCTCGCGCGAGACAAATTCCGGTTGCCCTTCGAAAATTAACAGATGCTTCCCGATCGGATTTTCATTGTGGAAATACTGCTTCGCGAGCGGCTCGTTGATGATGACGATGCGAGGAGTCTTCTTCGTGTCCTGGCGCGAGAACTTCCTCCCCGCAAGCAGGGGAATCCGCATGGTCTCGAAATAATTCCCGCCAACCACGCGATCATCGGCGTCGTTCCGGTCGTTTGGATCCGCCGGTGGCTGCTCGGCGATGGTGAACAATGTGTCGTTGGCCTGACCGCTGAGCGGCAACTCGGAAATGAATCCAGCCGATTCCACGCCGGGCAATGCCAGAAGACGCCCCTGCAATTGATCGAAGAATGCCTGGCGTTTGGAATCGTCCTTGTAATTCTCAGTGACGAGCGAAACCTGTCCGGTGAGGGCATGGGATGAATCAAATCCCGGATTTACGTGCACGAGCCGCCAGAAGCTATTGAGCAAAAGTCCGGAAGCGATCAAAACAACCAGCGAAAGCGCGACTTCGGCTATCACGAGCGCGTTTTGCGTGCGATGCTTCGAGCGCGAATCTCCGGTTGCACCGCCTTCCTTCAAGCTCTCCGTCAAATCGCGGCGGCTTTCCTGGAGTGCCGGTCCAAGACCAAACAAAATTCCGGTGAGAAGCGCGACGATGGCGGTGTACGCCAGAACTGTTCCACTCACATTGATTTCGTCGAGCCGCGGGACGCTGCCGGGCCCGAGACTTTTCAGGAGTCCCACTCCCGCATTCGCCAGGAAAATTCCGGCCACGCCGCCTGCAAGAGCCAGCAGAATGCTTTCGATCAGCAATTGGCTCACAAGCCGACGCCGGCTTGCGCCGAGCGCGGTGCGAACGGCGATTTCTCTGTGGCGCGTCGTGTTGCGCGCGAGAATCAGGCTCGCGACGTTGGCACAGGCAATCAAGAGCACGAGCGCGACCGCGCCGAAGAGCACCAGGAGCGCCGGCTTCGCGTCGCCTACCAGGGCCGTCTGAAGCGGGCTGAGCCGCAGACCCCAACCCTTATTCGTATCCGGATACTCGTTGGCGAGGCGGTCTGCAATCGTGTCCAGTTCCGCTTGCGCTTGCGACAGACTCACGCCGGGTTTGAGCAGGCCGACGGGCCTGAAAAAATGTGCGCGGCGATTCGACATTTCCGGATGCAGGAATGGCGCGGGAATCCACATGTCCGCGTCGGAAAAAAGCGGCAGATCTTCGCGGAGAACTCCGACGACGGTCATGCGAGAGTTATCGAGCTTGAGCGATTTTCCGAGGACGGCGGGATCGCTCCCAAATCGCTCCTGCCAGAGATGATGCCCGAGAATGACGACCTGCGGGTCGTGGACCTGTTCGTCGGAGGTCGAAATTGTTCGGCCCAATAACGGCTGCACGCCGAGGGCTTCGAAGAAGCCGGAGGTGACCAGCGCCGCCTTTACCTGCACGGGTTTATCGTTGCCGCCCAGATTGAAAAGCAAATCCTGGACGCCCCGCGCGCCCCATTGCTCGAAGACGTGATTCTGCGCGCGATAATCGCGGAAATCCGCGGGCGATACGGCGGCTTGCTCGCCGAGCGAGAATCTTCCCCACGCCCAAACGAGGCGGTCCGGACTCTTGAACGGCAGCGGACGAAGCAGGACGGTATTCACGACGCTGAAGACGGCTGTGTTCGCGCCGATGCCGAGCGCGAGCGTCAGGACGGCGATCGCCGTGAAGGCAGGGTTCTTCAAAAGCATCCGGATGCCGTAGCGAATGTCCTGCCAGACTGTGTGCATCACTTCCTCCGAGTCACGCGCTCGATCACTCGTAGCGCAACGCCACCATCGGATCCACTTTGGCAGCGCGGCGCGCCGGCACAAGTGATCCGGCAACCGCTACACCCACGACAATCAAAACGACGGTTGCAAAAGTGACCGGATCGCGCGGCGTCACGCCGAACAACACGCTCGCGAAGAACCGGGTCAGGCAGAGCGCCGCAACCAGCCCGAACGCAACCCCGATCAAAGACATTCGCAGCCCTTGCCCGACGATGAGCTGCAAGACTTGCCCCGGCCGGGCACCCAGAGCCATACGAATTCCAATCTCGTGAGATCGCTGCGAAACGGTGTAGGACATCACACCGTAGATTCCGATCGCTGCTAGTCCCAACGCCAGCAAGCCGAAGAAACCCAAGAGCCCGGCCATGGATTTTCTCCAGGCGATCGAACCATCGAGGTAGTCGGTCAAGGGCTCAACGCTGTCCACTGCCTGATCCGCATCGAGCGCATGAATTTCGCCGATGATGGTATTGGCCATCGTCATCGGATCGTTCACCGTCCGCACCATCAAGGTCATCGCGGAGCCCATATTCTGCGCCATAGGTTCATACACTTCGGTCCGCTGCTGGGAATCCGGGCCATCTTCTTTAACATCGCCCACCACGCCAACGATTTCACGATAGGCTCCATTGCTCTGAGGAAATCCCTGCTTTATCCGCTTTCCGATGGCGCTTTCGTTGGGCCACCATTTCTTTGCCATGGCCTCGTTGATGATGATCACGGGCGGCGACTGTGCGGTGTCTGACTTGTCGAAGTATCGCCCCATAAGCAAAGGAATTTGCAACGTCCGGAAATATTCGGGGTCCACTACGTTGAACGGCGAGCTGGGAATTTCAGCCTGGGGCGGGACAGGGCGGTCTCCAACCAGGTAGACGGAGCCCCAGCACCCTCCCGTGAAGGGTGTGCACAGGACTGCGCTCGAGGAGGTCACTCCGGGCAACTGGCGGACGCGCGCGATCGACCGGTCAAAAAAGTTTCTGCGCGAATCTTCGCCCTTGTATTTCGCCCCTTCCAAGTACACGTCAAGCGCCAGAACGTGATCCGGATTCACGCCCAGATTCACATTCAAAACGCTCAGCATGCTGCGCACCATCAACCCGGACGCGATGACCAGCACGATGGCAAGCGCCACTTCCGAGACCAGTAGCGCGGAGCGAAGGCGCTGGTGCGACCGGTTGGACGTAACGCTCGCACCTGTTTCCTTGAGCGAGCTGCTCAAGTCTTGGTGCGCGGCGTACAGCGCAGGGGCAAGGCCGAACAGAATACCCGTAGCAATCGAAATCGCCAGAGTGAAAAAGAGCACGCGAAGGTCGATCTGAGTGTCTGCCAACCTCGGAACATTGTCTGGAGCGAATCGCAGCAAAGGACCCACCGTCCAATAGGCCAGCAGGAGTCCGGCGCTTCCTCCCGCGATGGAAAGAAGAATGCTTTCGGC
This sequence comes from Candidatus Acidiferrales bacterium, assembly GCA_049592615.1. GTDB lineage: Bacteria > Acidobacteriota > Terriglobia > Acidiferrales > UBA7541 > Palsa-295. Next base: position 2,292 of record JBAWGF010000013.1, on the reverse strand, counting down.
CAACAATTGTTGGATCAGGCGCCAGCCTCCCGCGCCGAGTGTCGCGCGAATTGCAAATTCCTTCTGCCGCCGCGTCGCGCGGGCGAGAAAAAGATTTGCCACGTTGGCGCAGGCGATCAGAAGAACGAATGCGACAGCGCCCAACAAAACAAGAAGAGCGAACCGCGAGTCCTGAAAGAGATAATCGTTGAGTGACGAAATTCGGACGCGCTGTCCCGCGTTCGACGCAGGGTACTGTTGCTCGAGCCGTTCCATGATCGCATCCATCTCCGCTTGCGCCTGCGCCAGGGTCACGCCCGGGCGGAGTCGCGCGAGACAACGAGCATTCTCGTGGTTTCCCCGATTCTGCCAGACCGCATTGTTCGAAAAGTGTGCGATCGGAAGGTAAACCGCGGCGCGCGGAGAAAACTTCAGGCCAGCCGGAAGCACTCCGATGATGTTGTAAGAGTTCCCGTCCAGGACGATCGACTTTCCGACGATTTCCGGATCACTGCCAAATCGGGTGCGCCAGAAATTTTTCGTGAGGAGGGCTACTGCGGGCCCTCCGGGTGCGTCCTCCGCTGCCGTGAAGGACCGTCCGAGCCGGGGCGATGCGCCTACGAGTGAGAAGAAGGTTGCCGATACCTGGGCCCCACGAATGCGTGTTGCAGAGCCTCCCCCGGTCAGCGTGAATGACTCCTGCCGGAAAGCCGCGTCGGCTTCGAAGGATTGCACTCGCCCGTGCCAGTCCACGAAATTCGGCCAGGCGAGGCCCATTTCCCCGGCCTTCGGTTGTATCTCGCGAGACATGACGAGCCGCGCCGGGTCGGGATAAGGCAGGCGCTTCAACAGGACGGAATCCACTGCCGAGAAAATAGCGGTGTTCACGCCGATGCCCAGCGCGAGCGTCAGAATTGCGATCAGGGTGAATCCGGGCTCCTTCACGAGCATGCGGGCGCCGTAGCGGAAGTCACTCAGGATTGTTTGCATCATTTTTTCTCCGTGACTTGCAATTCACAAATTCGCGGGCGTTTGGTTCGCGCGCCCGCAAGTTACTCGTGCCGGAGCGCCACCATGGGATCGACGCGCATCGCGCGCCGCGCCGGAACGTAACACGCGAACATTGCGACTCCCGCAAGAAGCAAAGCGACGCAGGTAAACGTTAAGGGATCGCCCGGTCCCACTCCGTAGAGCATGCTTGCCAGAAGGCGCGTCAGCGCGAGAGCTCCGGCAAGACCCAGCGCGATCCCTGTGAACGCCAGCCGGGCACCTCGGCCGACGATAAGGTTCCATACGTCGCGTCGTTGCGCACCAAGCGCAATGCGAATTCCGATTTCCCGCGTCCGCCAACTGACGACGTAGCTCATCACACCGTAAATTCCGATGGCCGCGAGAACCAGGGCGAGAATTGCAAAAATTCCGAGAAGGATCGTTGAAAATCGACGCGGCGAGACGGAATCGGAAAGAAGGTCGTCGAGCGTCATCACGTGCGTCACCGGCAAATTCGGATCGGCTTTGTGGACTTCTTCGATCGCGGCTTGCGCGAGCGCGGATGGATCGGAAGCGGCGCGAATCACGAGATAGCGTGTCCAGCCGCCCGTGTAGTAAACATCGAATGTGGATGGGCCATCGAGCCCATACTGGTGAACATTTCCAACCACTCCAATAATGGAAAACCAGCAGGGCGTCGGATCAAGGGAACACAAATTGACACGCTTGCTGATCGGGTCCGCCGCCGGCCAGAATCTGCGGGCCATGGATTCGTTGATGACGAGGTTCGTTTGCGTCCAATCTGCTTCAGTGAACAGCCGGCCACGGCGCAAAGGAATCCCCATCGCGGAAAAATATCCGAGGCTGGCGGTGCGCGTCTCCGCTACTGGGCGTGCCGCGGCCGCCGTGATTGGTTGTCCTTCGACGACAAATCTCGACGCCTGCACGAGCTTCGAGCCGAGCGGTAGCACATCCACTCCTCCGACACTCTTCACTCCCGGCAAACTTTGCACGCGCTCGGCAATATTCTGGAATGCCAGGGATTGCTTGCGGCCCAATTCCTGCTGCTGCTCTTGCGACAATTTGTTGAATTCATCGAGCGAAATCGAGGGCTGATCGATTTCCATCGCGAGAACGTGTTCCGGCTGGAATCCGGGATCCACTCCCAACATCCGGTGAAAACTGCGGATGAGCAGGCCGGCCCCAGCCAAGGGCATGATGGCCAGAGCAACCTGCGAGACGACAAGCACGTTGCGGACCTTCTGGCCGCCGAATGCTCCCGATGTTCGGGTTCCTTCCTTCAGCATGCCGTGCAAATCCGAT
>JBAWGF010000012.1:0-4230 GCA_049592615.1 Candidatus Acidiferrales bacterium | reverse complement strand
GCCCTGCGCCGCGCCGTTTTCGCCCCACCACGTCAGCCGCCCCCAGTGCGAGAAAATCTTGGCGTCAAACGATTCAGATTCGAAGCTGCCATTCGTTTCGTAACCTGGCCCGAGCGTGAATATCTTTCCGGGATTCGCTGTAGCCACGAAGATTTTTCCGCCGGGGCCGGCCACGAGGCTTGTCACCTGCGCCGAAGCCGTCTTCGCCACGCTCGAAAAAATATTGTTGCCTTCGAGCAACAGAAGCACGCCCTTGTTCCCGGTTCCCAGAAGAACTTTCCCTGCGGACGAGAGGTTCATCGCGAACACAAGGTCCTCGCGCGAATTCCACATCGAATCGGGCGATCCATCCGGTGAAATCTTTACCACCTCGGCGCCGCCCGTGGTCGAAGCGAGGAAGGGAAATGTCATGTTCGGCTGTGGCGGCGGCGCCTGGGCTTGCGCGATGTTAATGCCCTGAATGCCCTGCGCCGTGTTCGTCACGGGTGCAGCCGCCGCTTGCGGAAACGCCGGCATGGCCGGGGCCGCTCCCGCAGGCCGCTGTTTTTCTCCGATCGACGCCGCGTACAGATTCCCACTCGCGTCCAGAAGCAGGGAAGTCACCTCTTTTTTGTTTGTCTCGTAAATGACGAACGACGAACCTGCCTGGTACGAAGTAAATTTGCTCTGTCCTCCGGACGTGACCGCCCGTATTACTTCCACTCGCAAGATGAGCCCATCGGGGTCCGTGCCGATCAGCAAATTGCCTTTCGCATCGAATGCCAGCGAACGCGCGTGTCGTTCATCGCTTTGATAAAAAAGCCTCCCGCTGCCCTCCGGCGTCACGACGAAGACCTCGCCCTTGTCGCCGGTCGCTACGAAGAGCGCGCCTTCCGGATTCGCGGCCAGCGCCCAGATATACTTTGTCTTCGGATCGAAGAACACGCTCTTCTGCCCGTCGGGCGTCACCTTGTAAACTTTTCCGTCCGGAGACGTCCCCACGTAAAGATTGTCGTGCGCGTCAAACACAATCGCCTGCGCCGCGAGTTCAGTTGACTCGAACACAGTCGTGGCTTTGCCAGCATCATCGAAGCGAAGCACCTTCGCGTCCGATCCGCCTGCAGCGTAAAGCCTCCCGCGCGAATCGAGCCGCAGCGCCCAGAGATAAGCAAGGTTTGGATCGGAGAACGGTGCGAATTTTGGAGCGGGCATGAGCTTTCCGTCGCTCCGCAGCGCCACGCCTTTTGCCGTGCCTCGATCGAATTCGGAGTATTCCGTCTGCCGCCACGATCGTGTGTGCTCTGCGCGCACCAGCGCGGGTACCGCAAGTCCGATTGCCACGAGGCACACCAGAGTAATTTGCCGCGTCATCAGTCAGGATCTCCTTTGGGACCGGGCGTCACTTCACCGTAATCGTCAGAGTGCGTTCGCCCGCAATCACTTGATGCATTTCCACCGACCATTCGCCGGCCTTCGACTGGTACAGCAGCCGCGCGCCTCCCGGATTCTGCCGCTGGTCGAGCACGTTGATTTGCGAGACGGGCGCGTTCGGCATTTCTTTGTCTTCCACGAGCAGTGTCGGAGTGGGTTGGAGGAGCGTGGCGTAAAGCCGGTCGTTTCGCCGCTCGCGGTTGATCAGCTTGATAAGTTCTTCGAGACCGGGAAGCTGGCCCTGCGAGCCGAAAGAAAAAATCTGAGCGTTTCGATTCAGCGTGTCCGCATCGCTGACGACAAGCTGCAGCGTTCCGCGCGAGGCCTGCGCAGGAATTGTCACGGGAATTTCCTGGATGAACGGCGTGCCGCGATACGGCCGCAGCAAAACCTTTACCGCGACGGTTTCTCCCGGTTTCGCTTCGCTCTTCTCGACCCACGCGCTGTCGATCATGGCCCAGCGCCGCTCGGAGAGCGACGTCACGTGCAATTCGATCCGCTCCACCTGCGGCAGCTCGTACGGGTTCGAATAAATCCGCGCGAAGGCTGTCTGCACCGCAATCGCCACAAAGAAACCCGAAGGGATCGGCGCATCGACCGGCGCGTAGAAGTTTTCAAGGCGCACCGGCGTGTGACCCTTCAGCTCAATGGCGCCGTCCAATTGCAGCGTTGATCCCTCGCCATATGCGGGAGTACCCACGATTCCATTGAACGTCGCGAGTGCGACGAGCGTCGGCGTCAGTTGCGGGCTCTCGATCACTTCGAAATGAAATTTCTTTTCTGCCGCCGGAGTCGTCAGCGTCACGTCAATCGGAATCATCGGCGGGCCCGCGCCGAGGTGGCCCATGATGGCGGTCAACCGGTCCTGCGTGAGAGTCCCGATTGTTCCTCCCGTCGTGATCACCTTCGTTGATGCCATCGAAGACGAAAGCGTCGTAAGAACATGCGCCCGCGCCATCGGAATCGCAACCTTGCCGAATCCAAAGAGCGGATGGCCGCACGCAAGAATTCTGTCGCCTTCCACAGACGTCACCGTGCACCCCGGCGTAATCGTAAGATCGCCGCGCACGAGCTCGATTCCCACCATATCGCCGGGCTTGAGCTGCGCGTCTTCCGGAGCCGTTTCCGCTGTGCCGCCCGCCATCATCGTCATTCCCCAGCCGGACAATTCTTTCGAGAATTGCGCGAGCGTTTCAGGATAAACGCCGGTCAAAATTAGTGGCGTCTCAATCGGAATCAGAAATTGCCCTGACCCGGCGCTCGACGCTCGCATGAAATTGTCGGGCAGGGGAACGCGCTGGGTCGTGAGGTCGAATCCTTTGCTCGCGGCGGATGCACCCGATGGTGCGGCGCTCGAACCGGAAGAATTCGCCACATCGAGCATATTCTCGATGGGCGTCACACCCGCAATTGCTTCCTTCGAAAATATTCCGAGCTTGAGCGAAAGCGCTCCAGCGAGCCTCCCCTCGAAATAAACGGGGCTGCCGCTCATCCCCGCAACGACGCCCGTGTGTTCCACCTTTTCGCCGAGCAGTTGTACCAGGATGATGTCCTGTTTTGGACCGATTGCGTTGTGCAGGACGCCGATCACTTCGAGGTCCACTCTTTCGATCTGATCGCCCGAAAAGATCGTGTACACCACACCCTTCATTCCGGGCTGAACCTGGCTCAGTGGAAACGTCGCGGGCGAGTCGTTCGCTCGGACCGGGAGGGCGAAACCAGATAGGAGGGCTGCCAGACCGACGAAAAAAAGCCTTCGAAGCGCCAAAGCCATGGGATAACCATCATACTTGTGGCATTCACGGGAAGCAAATCGACTCCTAGAAGGTGTTCAATCGCATCCAACAGAGCCCGGCTGCCCCTACGGACGGCTGTAAATCACTTGCCCGCTGCGCACTGTCGCGCGCACGCGCGCAAACGTCGCATCCAGCTTCTTCTAAGCACAGAGGCTCCTCATTTGTGTTGGGAAATCGAGAGCACGTTCCCGTCCGGGTCTTTGAACCACGCTACGCTGTCCCCATCGGGCGCTGTCCAGATCCCGAGCTCATCCTGCGGCATTCCGGGAAATCGCGCGAACGCGACGCCTTGCTTGCTCAAGTCTGCTGCAGCTTTCTTGATGTCCGCGACTTGCCACCCAAGAATCGTGTAGGGTGCAGGCGTAAACTTCACGCCCTTGCCCACGCGCAGCATGCTTCCGTGCGCGTCGAATACAAGCGCGAACCCATCATCCTTCACTAGCTTGAATCCGAGGACATCGCGATAGTAATTAAGCGCCTGTTCCGGCTTCGTCGTCATCGCAAAACCAACCATCCTGTCCAGCTTGAACATGAATTCCTCCACTGGGATTGCCCGCATGCGCTAGCATTCTGCCCCGCGGCGCGTTGCGTCGCAAGGCCATCCATTGTGATTGCTCTCTCGCTCCGCTGCCCATCCGACCTCACATGCTAGAATTCCGCCGTGTCCAGGAAGGTCATTTCGCCCGGCGGCAATGTGAACGGAATCGTTGAACTTCCCGGCGACAAATCCATATCCCATCGCTACGCCATCCTCGCTGCGCTCGCCGAAGGCCGCAGCGAGATCGCGAATTATTCACCGGCCGCTGATTGCCGCAGCACGCTCGAGTGTTTGCGGCGGCTTGGCGTCGAGATCGCAATCAGCCGCGAAGACGTCCGCATCACCGGCACGGGCCTGGACGGACTGAAAGTTCCCCGTCGCGCGCTCGACGCGGAGAATTCCGGCACCACCGTGCGCATGCTCGCTGGCGTGCTCGCGGGCCAGCGCTTTTCATCCACGCTCACGGGTGACGCATCGCTCCGGCGC
>JBAWGF010000011.1:0-8274 GCA_049592615.1 Candidatus Acidiferrales bacterium | reverse complement strand
GGTCTGATGTTTCGCACTTATTGATTCTTCGCCGGAGGTGGCGTATGGATTAAGTTGCTTTAGGCTCTTTGGCGGTTGGATGGTGGTTTACTAAGTAAGCAGAGGATCCCAATGCGCTGGCGGCGGGCGCTTCTCATCTTCGTATTGGCCCCACTCTGGGCGAAGAGCTTTTTCGCGCAAGACGATTCGTGCCTACATCGTACTCTGCCCGTGAACGTGCTCACGGTTGATGGAAGGATGGTGACGAATCTTACGACAGGTAATTTCAAGGCCTCCATTCATGGCAAGCCCGTGAGATTTATTTCAGTCACAGCGGTGGCTCCAGAATGCGTCATGATTCTTCTAGACAGCAGTGGAAGCATGACTACCCACCGGCGTGAATGGCACGCCTATATCGCTGTTGCCCGTGACCTCATTGACCGCCTACCGTCTCAGAGTCTGGTTGGACTTGCAATTTTCAACGTGAAGCTACAGGAAACGATTCCCCCTAGCAGCGATCTCCAGAGATTGCGAAATGAGTTGATAGCTTTGCAGGCGGGGGCCAGGACTTTGAAAGGGAAGACCGCGCTTTGGGATGCACTCTACGAAGTCTCTTCGCAATTCGAAATTCATCAGGGGGGTGGCGTGATCTACTTGCTGACGGATGGCCGTGATAATGCGAGCAAAATCTCTACCAGTAGGGTCCGGACGCAATTATTGGAAAAGCAGATCAGAGTCTTCGCATTCACCCTGCTAGATCCAACCGGTCAGCATATTCCTGAGGTGCAAAGCGAAGAACTCAGTTTTCAAGGATTCGTCGAGGGTACGGGAGGGTCCGCAGTCTCGATTCCCTCAGATCGAATCGGACATCTGCGAACCCCGACTGATAAGTCAGGTAAGGTAACCGAAGAAGAAATGCAATTGTCAGAACAGTTTTCGCAGGTTGCAAGCTTTAACCGCGTGGAAATGCAGTTTCCAGCACTAGTTGAAAAAGAGCAGGACTGGGAGTTAAAAATAATCGGACTGCCTACGCACAACCTCAAAGTAGTCTATCCGCAGAGGCTAACGAGGTGTGCAGAGTCAGCGAGAGGCGCCGCGACCGATCGCTGAAACATTTTAGGGTTGCCGACCGCGCGCGCCACTCGCCCACACGCCCCAAGAGCCTTCCAGCTTCATTTCCGTTTCCAGGCCGGTTTCCTTCATCAACTGCTCAATTTCGGCGCGCGACTGGCGCGCTCCGACGCGCTCTTCGCGATCGGCAAGAGCGTAGGCTGTGACGGCAGCGATGGCAACGTGGCGTTTGAGCTGGCCGATGTCCACCTTGTCGAACGTGTCCGATTCGGCGTGGTAGTTCAACACGTAGTTCGCCGGTTCCTGGTTGGCCACAAGAGTCGGGACTCCTTCGAGCAGGAAATCGAAATGGTCAGTGCCGGTTTCGGCGTCGAGTGTGAAATCCTTCACACCAAGAGATGCGACCGGCACGAGTGCGTCGTGGACCGCAGCCAGGATGTCTTTGCGTCCACCAAGCGAATATCCGGTCACAGCGCCGATTCCAGCATCGAAAACGATTGCTGCGGCCATGCGATTGAGCTCCGCGCGATGCGCCTGCGCATAAGCCCATGAGCCGAGCAATCCCTGCTCCTCGCCGGTGAAGAGCACGAATCGAATCGAGCGGCGTGGGATTGTCCCCGATGAGTGAATCGCTCGCGCTGCGTCTATCACGAGTGCAGCGTTACAGCCGTTGTCGAGCGCCCCGGTTCCAAGCTCCCACGAATCCAAATGCGCACCAAGGATGACGAATTCGTCCGGCTTCTCGCGCCCGCGAATCTCTGCGACAACATTTTCGGATGCGACCGGCCCCGTCACATGATTCGGCATTTCGAAGTGCACGCGCAGCTTCTGCCCCGAACCAAGGAGGCGAGCCATGCGCTCGGCGTGTTCCCGCGCAACGACAGCCTGAGGCAATGGCTCAAGCTGACCGTCGGCGGATTCGGTGTGGCGATAGAGCAGCAAGTTCGGCCGAGTGGACATCCAGAAAATCGCGGCGGCACCCGCTTTCATCGCGCGGCCGATCACTACCGTGTTGGTTCTGTACTCGTTCACCAAATCATCCCAGGTAACGAGCAAGTTGGAATGAACGAGGACGATAGCGCCTTTCGCCGACGCACCGGCTTTTGCGAACCCTGCGTCTTCGCCCGGGCCGACATCCACGACGTCCGCCGTAATTCCACCTTCCGGCGTGGCCGGCGACAATCCAATCGAAACGACGCGCACGGGAAATGATGCGGGAGAGAGAACTTCTACATAGGTGTGGCCCTCGCTCCAGCCGACCGGCACCATAAACTTCTCGGTGTGAACCTCGTCTACGCCCGCGTGGCGGAATGCCTCGACGCTCCACCCAACGGCACGATCGGCCGCTTCGGAACCGGTGACGCGCCCGCCGATCACGTCGGACAGATAGCGGAGATTCTCTTCCAGTGGCGATGCGCCGAGCGCACTCTGAATGATCGCCGGCGCGACTTCGGCGCACGACTTTTCGACCGAGCATGTTCCTGTCCCCGAAGGAACTTGTCTCGATAGGGGCGCCGACTTTACAGGCGGAATCTGCGCCGATACGGCGGTCCCGATCACTGTGGAGCACAACGCAATCAAAAACAAGCGGACGGCTCTTCGCACAATCATGGACATGATTTCGACACCCTCAGGCTGATCAGGTTCTTTGCATGCGACGACGATTCAACCAGCATCGAAGTAAGGCACCGCTACCGCGCGGGGATTATAGCCGGGCCCGGGCTGCGAGGACTAGACCTCAACTACAATCGTAACTGCGATTGCGGTGCTCCTAGCGGCAGTAGTCTTTCCACGGTGCGCGAATATTCTACCGAAGTTCATTCAGGATTAAGAATCTCTTGAGTCTATATGTTTATCAATCTAAGTCGATTACAAAAGGAGAAAACCTGGTACGACAATTGCTGAACAACGACCTTCCGGCCCAGATTTTATGAAGTGCAGTCCGGCTCTCTGGGATTGTATCTAGTGATCCTAAGGAGCCCCGGCAGCTCCGTTCACCATCGTTAAGCAGGTTGCCGTTTCTAAACTCATTGAGCATCAAAGCATAGCTTTGCCGAATGTGGTCCTGGGCAAGCAACCGGGAAGGCTAACCATGAAAAAGGTCCATGTATTTCGAAGATTAGCTCGACAAGAAAAGAAACGAGAAGCAGATGGTTCTAGCACTTTCATTTTCTGTGGGAAGACGATTGGTATGACTCAATTTCGCGCCGCCGCGAATGCGGACTTGAATTGCGCTGTCGAAAGGATAGGCGGGCTCCTTGCGATGCATTGCCTCCTTCGCGGCTACAATCCGGGCGACTTCGATGTAATGGTTTCGGCCGAGAAGGAATTAACGACTCGCATCATGGCTCGGGCGGAAGAACTCTTGGAAGAAGGGCGTTCTTGCGCCGGTCCCTCCGCCCTAAGTCCCCGGCAAAGAGAAATTTTGCATTCCGTCCTGCGCAACCGGGCGAACAAGGAGATTGCGTCGAGACTCAATATCACCGTGCGAACCGTAAAGTTCCATGTCTCCACGCTCTTGAACAAGTTTGGAGTCGAGAATCGAGCGGAGCTGGCGCGCAGAGCGACCGGATTCCTGCGCACGGCAGCATCTTCTGAGGAGAATGCGATCCTGGCGCCTCCTCACGAAAGCGACCCACGGCAGGGACTAAGACCGATCGCTGTGTAGGCCATCCTTCGTGCTGAGCCCGAGGCGCGATGCATCCGGTATCTAATGGCAGAGTTATTTGAAGCGGGGGTCAAGACCGCGCCGAGAACGCCCGAGTTTGGTGTACACGGAAGAAATTGCTGCGTCTGTGCATTTTCTACCCACATTCCAGTACTCTCAAAACTCAAGTTGTGTTATAGGTGTCTCAGTTTGAGTCAGTTGAAGAACTGACAAACTTTGGCACATGACCTGCCAAGGCTTGAGGGTCGATTCTTGGTCATCGGACAAAAAATCCGATTCTGAGGGCAATTGAGTTTCGCGATCTCCCAAGGGCCAAGGAAGTTCCCGTTTTAGGTTGCAAAACACACTGGTAGTTCAACTCAGCAGCTACAATTCATAGCTTTGCCGAATGCAGTCCTGGGCAAACAGACGGGAAGGCTCATCGTGAAGAGGGTGCGGGTATTTCCGAAGCCCATTCCGCAGGAAAGAAAGCGCGCGGTAAATCAGGCGAACCAATATGTCTTCTGTGAGAAATCGACTGGTGTGGCGCAGTTTCGCGCCGGGTCGAGCGCGGATTTCGATCTGACGGTTGAGCGGATTGCCGGGTTACTTGCCATGCAGTGCCTGGTTCGAGGCCAGAACCCGGATGATTTCGAAGTACTGGTCCCCGCCGAAAGGTCTCTCGTTGGCAGCGTGATTTCTCGCGCGCAGGAATTATTGAATGAAGGCCGTGCTGCGGCTTGCCCCGCTTCGTTGAGCCTGAGACAAAGAGAAATCCTTCATTCTGTGATTTGCAACAAAGCAAACAAGGAAATCGCGTCGAAGCTCAACATAACAGTGCGAACCGTGAAGTTTCACGTGTCTTCTCTTTTGAACAAGTTCGGAGTTCAGAATCGAGCCGAACTTGCACAGAGGGCGGCGGGATATCTCCGGCCACCTGTGCTAAGAGAGGAAGATGCGATCCTGGAGCGACCACTGCCGAGCGATCGGCGCCGCGCTTTAAGAACCATCACATTGGATTTGCCCCTTCAAATCGCGGGCAAGGAACGCGCGATACGATTCCCGAGCCGGATACTCCTCGCCTGAGTTGAACACCGCTGCGGTGACGATGCGCCGATGGGCGCAGCATCCACCAAAACGCCCATGCGCGCCCTTGTTGAACGATGACCGTCTCCCGTAATTCGCATCTCAGGATCCGGAGTCAGCTTCAAGCCGGACGAGATTCTGCATATCGAGCACAAAAACGATGCCAAAGCTATGGTAGATCGACCCAAAAGGTACACCTGCTCGGGTCCGATTCTAAGCCGTTGGGCGTTTGCGATGCGATTCCGAGGAGATGTTTCCCAGACTCAAATGAAATGGGTGGCGTCGTGCCTGAAATGCCTTTTACAATTCCAGTAGCACCCGAAGGCACTGGAATCGAAGCCAGTCTTGTGCGCTTCTTAACTCCTGCTGAGATGTCATAGAGATTGAACTGTTGTACACATCCCTTTGTGACTTTCGAAGAACAAGCAGGAGTAACTCTGAAGTCGTAGTCAAACGTAAACGTGATCGAGTGCTTGCTTTGTGTCGATTGGACAGTCCCGGCCAATGTGGCAACTAAGACCAATACTATGGGCAATCGTGCCTTCATCAGACCAAGCCTCTCAAAAGGTCGGGCGTCTCGGTGCTTTTAACGGACAAATTCCAACATCCGTCACCGGCAATGGAACGCCCAGATCGCTTTGGGGAAAACGTGAAACCGAGAGGAAAAGCGAAAGAAAGAGGAAAACGCAGGTTGCGGCAATTGGGCAGCCGGCTCGAGCAGCCAGACATGGACGGGTCTGATTTCGCCTCGGTGAAACAGCCCGTCATCAATGTTTTCCGAATGAATTCCTCGATGACCAAAGCGAGTTGAGGATAAGCCAATTTGTGACCTGTCCCTTGAGGAAGTCACCCAACATTCACGAATGCAGCTTCGTACCCGAGTTACTTGAGGTTTATGGCCTCCGTCCCGCATTTGAGAGAGCGCCCCGACTGAGCCTGTCCTCCTCGATGGGGCAGGTGTTCAATGGTCCCGCCGAACAGGGTTACCCGCCTGCTCTTTCTTGGTTCCCCCGTCCAGTAGATAAGTGCTTCATGTGGTTTCTAAACTGTGCGTGCCATGAAATCGCGCACACAACTTCGCACTTCTAAGAATCAGGTCCCGAACTCGGGGGAAGCAAAAATCACGGTACTCCGCGGGCCTCTTGCTTTTCTGGCGGCCATTGCTCTCATCGTGGCTGCAATCGGGCTCTCCAATTGCGCTGGTTACACTAGCGCGGCTAATGGCGGAAACCCGGGAACACCGGGTTCAGGAGTCCTTTCTGCGAGCACCAATAGTGTCAGTTTCGGAAACGTTCCGGTGGGGAACACGACAACTCAAAGCTTGACGGTCACAAACACCGGGATAGCGACAGTCAACATTTCCCAGGCGACCATTTCGGGCGCCGGGTACACCGTCGTGGGCGGGAACCCCTCTTCTTCAATTCCGGTTGGGCAGAGCATCACAGTCCAGATTCAGTTTGCGCCGCTGTCGGCGGGCGTGGTCACGGGCAGTCTCACAGTAGTGAGCGACGCGTCTAATTCGCCGTCTACGATTTCATTGACTGGAACCGGCACGCAGGCAGGTCTTGCGATGTCTCCCGCATCCGTAAATTTTGGGAGCGTGACCGTTGGTCAGAGCAGCACGCAGAGCGTGAAGCTGACAAATAACGGCAATGTGAACCTCACGATCAACCTCGCACAAGTCTCCGGAGCAGGCTTTGGCATGAACGGAATGACGACTCCCACGACGCTGGGCGCCGGTCAAAGCACTTCGTTCAATGCTCAATTCACGCCTTCGTCAGCCGGAGGCGTAACGGGCGGTATTGTCTTCACAGACAACGCATCAGGTTCTCCCCAAACGCTCACTCTCGCCGGAAGCGGCATTGCAGCGAATGCGACGTTGACAGCCAATCCCGGGAGCATACCTTTCGGAAATGTCGTCGTCGGGAGTAATAGCTCGCAAACGATCACACTTACGAACAACGGGAATACGAGCGTGACAATTTCTCAGGCGAGCGTCACCGGAGTGGGATTCAGCATGAGCGGGCTTGCTACGCCATTAACCCTAACATCCGGGCAAAGCACGACTTTCACATCACGGTTTGCCCCGACTGTAACCGGAAACGCCGCGGGCACGATCACGATCACCAGCAACGCTTCAAACCCGACTCTAACGATTGCCCTGAGTGGGACCGGGACACAGGGGCAGCTCTCGGCAAATCCTGCGAGCGTGAATTTTGGAAACCTACTCACCGGCAGCAGTGGATCGGTCTCGATTACGCTCACGAATTCCGGGACTGCCAGCGTCACGATTTCGGCTGCGAGCGCATCCGGGGCCGGTTTCAGTATCAGCGGACTGGCCGTCCCGCAGACGATTAATCCAAGCTCCAGCACGTCATTTACAGCGAAATTTGCTCCCACTACGGCAGGCAACGCCAGTGGCAGCGTTTCGATCACCAACAACGCGCCAGGATCTCCCCTCTCGATCGCTCTCAGCGGAAGCGCAACTGCGTCTCAGCCACAGCTCACGATCAATCCGGCGACCTGGAACTTCGGCAGTGTGAATGTCGGCAGCAGCTCAACCCATAGCATCACGCTGACGAACTCTGGAAACGCGGCACTCACGATTTCGGCTGCGAGCGCATCCGGAGCGGGTTTCAGCATGAGCGGGATGGCGGTGCCGGTGACCATCAATCCCGGGCTGAACGCAACGCTCACCGCACAATTTGCGCCGACTATCACGGGCAGCGGTTCAGGAAGCATTTCCATCACAAGCAATGCGCCTGGGTCGCCGGCGGCGATCTCGTTGAGTGGCACGGGGGTTCAAGCACAACTTTCGGCGACTCCATCCACCATAGGTTTTGGCAACGTCGTCACTGGCAACAGCAATTCGCAGACAATCAGCCTGAAGAATAATGGGACTGCCAGCGTCACGATCTCACAGGCGAACGTGACTGGCACCGGATTCAGCATCAGCGGCCTTTCAATCCCTGCAACGATTGGCGTGGGCGCGAGCACAACATTCAACGCTGTCTTCTCGCCGACGTCAGCTACGAGCGCTAGCGGATCGATTTCTCTGGTTAACAACGGCCCGAGTTCACCACTTGCGATCGCCTTGAGTGGAACCGGCATTGCCGCAACGCATCTGCTTGGAGCGAGTTCGACGAACTTGAGCTTTGGAAATGTGAATGACAATACCAGCAGCACGTTGAGCGTGACCCTGACCAACAACGGTAATTCCAATGTCACGATCTCCGCTGTCTCTGCTCCTGGCTCTGGATTCAGCACGAACGGCGTCGCGGGTGGCACAACCCTGACTCCGAATCAATCCACCACTCTGAATGTCGTCTTTGCGCCGGCCGTTCCGGGGAGTGTCTCTGGAACCGTCAGTGTCACTAGCAATGCCACGAATTCGCCAGCCTCGATCTCTGTGTCCGGCACCGGCGTGCAAGTGACTTCTCACACTGTCGCGTTGTCCTGGACTGCGAGCACATCTTCCGGAGTCGCCGGCT
>JBAWGF010000010.1:0-8931 GCA_049592615.1 Candidatus Acidiferrales bacterium | reverse complement strand
TAGCATAGATTGCCAGTCCGACTGCCAGCCAGAGGGCACGGTTCGCCAACAGGATTCCCGCGAGCGGAATCAGGCGCGTGTTTCGCTCGAAGGGAGTCCAATACTGTGTCAGCCGATCGATCGCGTTTCCTCCGAAGGGATCGGCCAATGCAGCGGCAACGTTGACGGTAAGGTTGAACGAAAGCTGTGACGCCGCAAAATATCCGACGAGCATCAGTACGCTTGTGACGTACACGGGGAGCATTTTTCTCGTGAGCGCACCAATGGCAAAGAAAACGGCAGTCGTAAAGATGAGATTCGGAATCACGAGAACGAAGTACGGCTGGAGGTAGCTCGCGAGCGAATCGGGGCCGATCCGAGTGCGGTCGAGCCACGGCATGTGCGCGCCAATCCACGCACCCAGGCCGACGCTAGAGAAAATTACCAACTGAACTGCCAGTGAGCCCAGGAAGCGTCCGCCAAGATAGGCGAATTTGCTGATCGGCGTTGTGTAGAAAAAAGCGGTGCAGTTGTTGTCCACATCCTGAAACGTGGCCTGCCCTGCGAGTGCGGCTGTGATCACGACACCGAAAAAGCTCATGTACGCGATGATCGCGTTCAGCGCGTAAGGTGAGTTCACGAGAATTTTGCCGCCCGTCCCGAAATCTATAGTTGCGCTGGGAATGGCGCCGCCGGCCATGCTCATGAAAAGAAAGCCGAGGCCGAAGAAGACGAGAAAGTAAATGTAGGTCGAGATGCGGCGCAGCCGCTGCTTCAGTTCGAAGAGAAGAATTGTCCCGATCATCGTCAGTTCTTCCGGGAGTCCGCCGCCCCGTGAACGAAGCCTTTGATCGTGGCGAAGTAAAGATCCTCGAGATCGGGAACCACCGGTTCGAATCCGGCCTCCGGCGACTTATCGCTGAGGACGTGGATGATCGTGCGACCGGCATAGAGCCGCATCGAAATCAATTGAAAGCGGTCGCGATGCGCTGCAACTTCGGATTGAGCGATTGATTTCCGCCAGACTTTGCCTGCGAGTCCGACCACCAGGGTCTGCGGTTCTCCGGCGACCAGCACGCGCCCTTCGTGGATGATGGCCATCGAGTGGCATAGATCGCTGACGTCCGAAACAATGTGGGTTGAAAGAATGACGATGATGTCTTCGCCGATCGCGCTCAAGAGATTGTGAAACCGCACGCGCTCCTCGGGATCGAGGCCCGCGGTCGGCTCGTCCACGATAATCAATCGCGGATTGCCGATCAACGCCTGCGCGATTCCAAATCGCTGCTTCATTCCGCCGGAGAAACTCCCGAGCGACTTGCGCCGATGGTCGTAGAGATTTGTCTGCTGCAAAAGGGCTTGCACGGTTTCGCGGCACTCCTTTGCGTCCGTGATTCCCTTCAGCGCGGCGAAGTGCGAGAGCAAATCCTCCGCAGAAACTTTTGGGTACAAACCGAACTCCTGGGGGAGATAGCCAAGGATCTTGCGCACCGCGTCCTTCTGCTTGAGGACGTCGAGCCCATCGAGCGCCGCCTTGCCGCTGTCGGCCTCCTGCAACGTGGCGAGCGTGCGCATCAAGGTGGACTTGCCCGCTCCGTTCGGTCCGAGAAGCCCAAACATACCCAGCGGAATTGTGAGTGAAACGTCCTGTAGCGCCTGGGTTCCATTGGGATAACGCTTGGAAAGGTTCTCGATTCGCAGCTCCATGCAGCTCTCCTTCGATGCGCATCTTGACTACTATTAGTACGTTCCAAGGAGCAAAAAGTTCCCACCTTTAAATGTCCGCCGCTCTCCCGCCTGGGTTAGGCGCGCGGGCTCGCGTTTTGGGTGTTGCTTGCGCGTGTGTCAGCTCAGATTCTGCGCGGGATTATGATTACCTTGGATGAATCCGGGAGTCAAAGTCACCATGCTAGGATTGCAGTGTATCCCGATGAGCACTCTCGCTCGCGACCTTCGATACGCCTTTCGCGCCTTCGCGAAGAATCCCGGATTCACTCTCGCAGTCGTGTTGTCGTTAACCATCGGCATCGGCGTGAACACTTCGATTTTCAGCATTATGAATGCGCTCTTGCTGCGCTCGCTCCCCTACAAAGACGCAAACCGACTTGTAATTTTGTGGAACCGGTCGCCCGGCCTGAATATCACCGAAGATTGGTTCTCCACGGCGCAGTATTTCGACATCAAGACCGGGCATAGCGGTTTCGAGGAAGTTGCCATCGCCATCGGAGGAAATGAAAATCTGACCGGACAGGGCGAGCCAGAGCGCGTGGGAACGATTCACGTCTCGTCGAATCTCTTGCCGATGCTCGGCGAGAGGGCGGCGATGGGCCGGCTCTTTACCGCCGAGGAAGATTTCCGCGGCCACGCGGCCACGGCTGTGCTCAGCTACGGGATGTGGACGCGCCGCTACGGCAGCGACCCGCACATGGTCGGAAAATCCATTTTGATTAACGGGCTATCCTACGAAGTGATCGGCATCCTGCCGCAGAGTTTCTCTTTGCCGCGCGAAGTTCTGCCCACGCTCGACGGCGCCGAACAGGCAGAAATTCTTTTGCCGTTGCCACTCAAGCCAGACGCTTCCCGTATTCGCGACCATGAAGACTACAACATCATGGGCAAGCTCAAGCCGGGGGTTTCACTCAAGCAAGCCCAGGCTGAGATGGAAACGATCACGGCGCGCCTGCGCCACGATTATCCCGAGGTGTATCCACCGAATGGCGGCTTGACGTTTGGCATCGTTCCCTTGCTCGACCAGGTGGTTGGCGACGTTCGCCACACTCTGTTCGTCTTATTGGGTGCGGTCGGATTCGTTCTGCTGATCGCATGCGCCAATGTGGCGAACCTCCAACTTTGCCGCGCCGTTGCAAGGCAGAAAGAAATCGCGGTTCGCACGGCACTTGGCGCAAGCCGCGGGCGCATCGTGCGCCAACTGTTCACGGAGAGTGTGGCGCTCGCACTCTGCGGAGGAGTCCTCGGTGTCCTGTTCTCCATCTGGAGCCTGAATTGGATTCACGTATTGGGACCGAAGAGCGTTCCGCGGCTCGGCAGCATCCGCGTCGATGGCGAGGCTCTGGCGTTTACATTGGCGCTCTCGCTGTTATCAGGAATCCTGTTTGGACTTTCGCCGGTGCTGCGCGTGTCTCGCATCGATTTGCACTCCGCTCTGAGTGACACGAGCCGGGCCTCTGCAAGCGTGGGAGCCGTGTGGGGGCGCGGGAACAATCTGCGCAGGCTGCTCGTGATTTCGGAAATGGCGCTTTCGGCCGTGCTGCTCATCGGTGCTGGACTGCTCATCCGCAGTTTCGTGCGCTTGCAGGGTGTGTCGCCTGGCTTCAATGCGGATCACGTGTTGACGATCGAACTGACCATGAGCGGCCAAAAATATAAGGACCCGCAAGCCGTGCTCGCCACCTACCGCCAGCTCAACGAAGGAATCGAATCGCTTCCCGGCGTAACGGCTGCGGGAGCCATCACATCACTCCCATTGAGCGAGATGTTTGCCTGGGGCCCGATCACGATCGAAGGCCGCACGCCGCCGCCCGGCGAAAACTTCATCAATGCGGACGAGCGAATCGTCAGCGGACATTATTTCCAGGCCATGGGAATCCCACTGCGCTCCGGACGGCTCTTCAACGATCAAGACATCGCCACGAATCCCAAAGCAGCCATCATCGACGAATACATGGCGCAGCAGTTTTGGCCCAAAGAAGATCCGGTCGGAAAACGCATCCGCCTAGGTGGAATCACATCCCCTTCGCCGTGGATCAACATCGTCGGTGTGGTGGGCCGCATCAAGCAGTACACGCTCGATTCCGACTCGCGCATCGCGTTTTATCTCCCGCAAACGCAATTCATCACGCGCGCGATGAACGTTGTATTGCGAAGCGGCTCGGACCCCGCTGTATTGGCACTCGCGGTGAAGCAGAAGATTCGCGAACTCGATCCGGATCTTCCGATGTACAACGTGCGAACAATGGCCGATCGCGTTGACGGATCGCTGGCGAGACGAAGATTTTCGATGTTGCTGCTCGGCCTTTTTGCCTGTCTCGCACTGGCGCTGGCGACGATCGGAATCTACGGCGTGATGGCCTATCTGGTTGATCAGGGCACGCGTGAGATCGGAATCCGAATTGCACTCGGTGCTACCCAAGGCAACATACTCAGCCTGGTCATTCGCAAAGGGATGATCCTGGCTCTCTCGGGCGTTGCGATTGGGCTGGCTGGAGCGTTTGCGCTCACTCGCTTGATGCGAAGCCCTCTGTTCGGCGTGGAAGCGACCGACCCCGTCACGTTTGTTGCGATTGCTCTGCTGCTGACACTCATCGCCTTGCTCACCAGCTACGTCCCGGCTCGGCGCGCTGCTCGAACGGACCCGATGATCTCATTGCGGTGCGAGTAAGCGCCGCATCGAGCCGTCTCGTTCAATGAGCAGTTATGTCAAAAGCCGTGAAGAATTGCCTTGTGGCGAAGCTCCGCGGAAAATTGCGCGCCCCGGCGATGTGGCACATTCGAGGGAGCGAGGGAATAGAGAGACACGAGGATTCCCTCAATCGTGAGCAGGATTCCGACTCCGACAAACAGCTTATCGCCGCGGACCGCGATTGGAAGCCAGCCTGGCGGGTTGCTATTTCTTTTGCAGGTCGCGGATGTAAGCGACGAGCGATTTGATCTGCTCCGCGGTTACCCCTTTTTTCGAGAACGCGTGTGTCGCTTTTTTGTCTTTCCCGCCGTTTGCGATCATGTCCGTCAGTTCGTCGTCGGACATCTTCTTGGCCTCGTCGGAGACGAGGCTGGGCGCCTTGAGGGCGGGCTTTCCGCCTCCATCGGGACCATGACAGACCGCACACTTCGTTTTGTAAAGAGCAGCGCCGTCTTCGGCTGCCTTCAGTGTATTGGGTGCCAATATGAAAAATGCGAACGCGACCAACACAACGACTGTCTGTTTGCTGATTTGCATTGCTTCATATCCTCCTTAGTTTTCACTTCCGCCGCTGATTTGTACTTGAGCAATCTCTTCAAACGGACATCTCACTCACCGGCATCAATCGTCAGCCGGCGGCACCGACGGTTCTGCTGGAGGCGCCTTTTCTTTCGCTTTCCGCCGCTCATCTTCCTGTTTGAGCAGCGCGGCATAGTAAGCTGGGCGCGTGTGCCGCAGATGGTCAGCGGATGCCTTTCCCGTAAGCCAAGAGCGATCCATCGGGTAAACGTCCGGGTCAAAAATGACGGTGTAAAAGTGCCAGATCAGGATCGAAAACGTAGCGAGAATCGCCTCGTAGAAGTGCAGGGCCGTGGCGGCATCGGCGACCCACTTGGGGAAGTAGCGCAACGTCAGATTGTTGAACCACAGCAGGAACCCGGTGACCGCCATCACCATCGTGCCCCACATGAACGCGAGGTACTCGATCTTCTCGACGTAGTTGAACTTGCCGAACGTGGGCCGCGTGTCCGAAAAGCCCAAGTTGTAGCGGTACAGATCGACGAGGGCCTTCAAATCGCTGCGATCCGGAATCATGAAACGCAGAATTGAGCGGTCGCGCCGCACAACGATCAGGTGGATGACGTGATATCCGAGCGAAACGATCAAGACAACCGCAGCGGCGCGATGCAAGTTTCCGCGAAACGCGAAATGGCTATCCCGCAAGAGCAGGACCCTCGCCCACCACGACTCCGGATACTTGAGCGCGAAACCGCTGACAACGAGAACCGGAAAGCTGACAACCGTAAGCAGGTGCGCGATCCGGAAATTCAGGTTCATGCGCACAACTTCGTCGCCTGAATCAACGCGCGGGCCCTTGCGGCGGAGTTTTTTCAGGAAATCGAGGAAATGGTGGAGAAACATGAAACAGATCGCCATGGGAATTAGAATCCAGTACACGAGGCGAATCACCTTCACCACCGCGTTTTCGCTCCGTGTTCCTGCCTGCACGTGGACTGCGCCGATCGCAAAATCCTTGCCGGCGCCGGGATGGCAATTGCCGCACGTGCGAGCGAGATTGGCGGGGTGGATGGTGGAGCGCGAATCGCTCGACGGGAAAATGTTGTGCACGCCGTGGCAGGAAGCGCAGTTCGCCACCGTCTGGCCGCCGGCACGTGCTTCGAGGCCGTGGTAGCTGTCGGCAAACGTGGGAACGCGATCGGCCGGAAGGTTGTAGCGTGCGTTCATCCGCTCGTTTCCATGGCACCGCCCGCACGTCACCGTCGAGACGCGCGCGGAGTTCACCAGCGATTGCGGCTCGCGCGGAGCGAGGATTCGGTGCTCGCCGTGGCAATCGGTGCAGACGGGAGCGTCCGCCGCGCCGTGAGCCACTGCTTGCCCGTGTACGCTCTCGATGTAAACCTTCTCGATCTCGCTGTGGCACGCGCCGCACGTAGCCGGCACGCTCCAATGATTAATTTTCGAACGGGGGTCGCGCCCCGGATAGATGGCGTGGCTTCCGTGACAATCCGAGCATGCTGCCGCCCTTTCATTTCCCGCCGCAATGGCGAGCCCGTGCACGCTCAGCCTGTACGCCTCCACCGGATGGGCGAAGGGAATATTGTGTTTCGCCAGAAAATCCGGATTCGAGTGACACGAGCCGCAAATATCCGGCAGATTTTTCTTAGACACGGGCGACGCTGGATCCTGCGCTGCGACGATTTTGTGAGTCTGTCCGTGGCACGTCTGGCAAACAGGGCTCGCGGAATCGCCGCGCTTTGCGGACACGGCGTGGACGCTGGTGAGGAATTCCTTCACTTCGTCGGCATGGCACTGCGCGCATTGCTGCGGCGTCAGAGTCGAAGCGGGTTTTGCACTGTGAGCGGACCCGTGGCAGCTCGCGCAGGATTCCGCGCCAAGGGCGGAGTGGATGCCTTTTCGTAGATCGCTTGCAGGTTCCTCATGGCAGGTCGCACAGTTCACCCGTGCGATTTTTCGCGGGTGGGGGAACTCCTTGATGCCGGCATGGCAGGTGGTGCAGCTAACGTCCGCGTGCACACTTTCCTTGTGTTTGGCCGGATCAACGTAAACGCTGCGCCCCTTCTCAGACTTCAAGTCGGGTTGAGAATGGCAGGCGAGACAATCCGCGTCCGGCACAGCCGCGGATTCCTTCTGCGCGCGCGCAGCGGGAAGCGAGAGCGCAAGGGACGCTCCCGCCGCGAACAACAAGAGCCCATGCCTGACGCTTAGCATCCCGTGCACACCAATTCAGCGCGCCCCGCGCCGCCCATTGTCACTTCATTCCGAGATCCGCAAGGACCTTTGGGTTCTGTTCCTCAAACGCCAGCATCGCGTGGCAGGCGTCACAATCATTCGGAATCGTGCGTCCGTCCGCCGATGTGTGACTTCCATCGTGGCAGCGGAAGCATCCGGTCCAATCCTGATGGCCCATATTGTTCGGATAAGTGCCCCAGGTCACCTTCATTTCCGGAAACACATTTCGCTGGTAGATTGCCTGCACTTGCAGGATAGCCGTCTCGATCACGGCGCGCTTGCCGGTGTACACGTCTTGGTAGGACGTACGGTAAAAATCATCGAGGCTGCTCGCAATGCGCTGCGTTGCCGTGGCGCGATCCGGATAACCGGCACGCAGTAGTTCCACGGCCTTCTTTTTGATGAACGGCAGCTCGGGACTGATCCGCCCCTCCGCCATGGCCTCGTCCATCGCGCGCTCGGGCAATTGGAATACGTGCGTGGGACGATTGTGACAATCCATGCAGTCCATGGTGCGGTGCTCGCCGGCTGCCAGTTGCTCGCGGGTGGGCTTCGCGTCAGTGGAGATAAAATCCACCTGCTTGCCGCTGTCGTCGGCATACCGGACGTCCGGGATCAGCTGACGCTGGTGATCGGTGGCGATGTACTCAATCCTCGACCCTGCGTCGAGGTGCCTCCCGTGAATGCCGACGGCTCCGTTCCACGCACGGCCTCCGATTCTCATTACCAGGACGGTCGTGAGCCGCGTGTTCTTCTCGTCGTCCGAAAACTTTGTTCGCACAATAAGCTTGTCGCCGGTGAATTCTTGCGGCCAGTGGCATTGCTCGCACGTTTCGCGCGCGGGACGCAATTGCTGTACCGGCGACGGAATCGGCGTTTCATACGTGTGGAAAGTGACGGCAAAAACCTGGCGGAGCCCGGAAAGTTTCGAGCGAACGAACCAGCCGGCCCCGGGGCCGATATGGCAGCCCACGCAAGCGACTCGCTGGTGAGGAGAATTGACATAGGCGGTGTATTCGGGCTGCATCACCGTATGGCACGTCTGTCCGCAAAACTTTGCCGTATCCATGTACTCCACACCGCGGTAGGAAGCGATGCTGAAGATCGCGATGTTCGCCATCGTGAGCCCGCTGACCCACGCAAGCGCGCTTCGCAGCATCGGCTGCGAGAAATCCACCTGAGGGTAGGCCACCGGAAGCTCGCCGGTATGAATCAGTTTGCGCCGCCGGAGAAACGCGCCAATAGGGATGAACGTCAGGCCAATGAGGAATACGCCCGGAAGAATCAGGAAGAAGACGACACCGAAATAGGGGTGGATCGGACCGCCGCCCACCACTTCAAACACCCAGAAGCCCATCAGCGTCAGAGCGGAACTCGTCGTCAGGACGGCTCCCGCCATCGTGAGGGGATTGCTCCCAAGATAAACGGCGGGACGGAACCACTGAGCGATTCGTTCGCGGAGGCTCATAGAATGGATGGAGCGAAGGAGCCGCGCGCACGATGGCAATGCCGCCCGGAGTTTATCGCTCGCACCGGTGTGATCTCTTGTGAACTACTTCTTCTTTGCCAGTTCCCGGATATAAGCCACAAGCTGCTTGATCTGATCGTCGGTCAGCTTCCCTTTGTAGGCCGGCATTTTCTTGCCCTTGCCATTCGTCGTAACGTCGATCAACTGCGCGTCGGTTTGCTTCTGAACTTCCGCGGAGCGCAGGTCCGGTGAGCCCATCGCCTTCCCCGTGGGCGTACTGCCGCTGCCATCC
>JBAWGF010000009.1:0-10235 GCA_049592615.1 Candidatus Acidiferrales bacterium | reverse complement strand
CTCACGACCACCCCTCATATGTCCGCAGATTTTTCAGGTTCAGATCTTCGAAGGCCACCATTTCGCCGAGGTAGAGGGCCGGCTCGTCATCGCTGAAATCAAGGGTGGCAAACTGGCCGGTCTCGGCGCGAAGGTCCGCGAACATCACTTCGTCCTCGTCCCAATATTCGAAAGGCAACTCACCCTGAACGCCTTTGTAATGGGCTCGCGTGATCGAAGTGACCATGTAGTTTTGTTTGTCCCAAATGAATTCCTGGCCAATTTTTACGTCGGCGGCATGGGAAGGAAGCTTGCGGCCGGGAGCTGCGAACGAGACGGCATATTCTGCCTGCGCATCGGAAAGCCATGCGTTCGTGCCGTCATTCATCATCGCGTTCCATTCGTTCCACCCACCTTGCTCGTATTCGTAAATGATGCGGCCGATGACGACGAAGGATTTGGTGCGGTAGTTACCCTCGGTATTGAGCTGGATCGGCGAACTATCGGGCGGGAGGTCGGCGACCTGACCGACTTTCTTCAGATCCAAATCGGTGCGAATCAGAATGCTCTTGCAGAATTCGCAGACGGTTTGCACGCTGCTGGACCAGCGAAAGACAATTTTGGCGCCGCAGTTGGGACAGGTGCTGGCGGGCTGCGTCATGTGCGAGAGTTCGTCATGCCGTTTTCATGGGTCAACGCAATTCATACTCCGGCCACCTGTTCCCGCGGCACACGATATGTGCGTTCCAGGCGGTGCACGACGACGGAGTCTGCATCGAACATTGTTTTCAAACCTGCTTCGAAATCCCATTCCGCGCGCGGAACACAGCAGAAGAGATTCAGGCACATCGAGCCGTACTCGGGAAAGGTGTGGCAGGCGAGATGAGATTCGGCGAGCAGGCAAAGGCCAGTGATGCCTCCTGCGCCGGGAAACTGATGCCACTGCGTCTGGCCGACAGGCTGAAGCTTCATGTCGCGGATCAGCCGGTCAAAAAATCCGCGAACCGTATCCAAATCGCGAAGCGCGTTCTGAGAACAACCGAAGGCTTCAACGATCCATTCAATTCCGCCCATTCGGTGCACTCGATTCAGCTCTGTGGTTTTCCGCACTCCGGGCAAAACCTGCTCACGCGCGGGATCGGCTTACCGCAATTCACGCAGAACTTTGTTTCTGCGCCCGCAGCGGCGGAAGGAGCCGGCGACGTGGCTTCGGCCTCGCTCGCGCCCTTCTTGATCGCGTCCATCATGGCCGAACCCATGGCCATGCCTGCGCCCAACCCTGCGCCCACGCCCGCCGCTCCACCGCCTTCGTTCCCGGCGGCGATCGGGATGGATTGTGCCACCTGGTATTGGGTGTACTTGCCCATGTCTCCGACCATCTTCATGCCGATGCGCTGGTCGAGAATCTTTTGGAGTTCGTCCGGCAACGAGAGATTTTCGACGACGAACGTGTCGAGCGTGAGGCCGTAGTCCGCGAACACCGGCTTGATCTGTGCCGCAATTTTTTCGCCGAGCGCCACTTGATTCGCAGCCATGTCGAGGAAGGCGACGTCGCTTTTCGCAAAGGCATCCGTGATTTGGGTCACGATCGTATTTCGGAGCTGTCCTTCGAGATCCGCCACGCGGTACACATCACGCGTGCCGCTAATTTTCGTATAAAACGTTTTTGCGTCGCTCAGGTGATAAGAATAGATTCCAAATCCACGAAGGCGGATGGCGCCGAATTCTTTGTCGCGGATCGTAATCGGGTTTTGCGTTCCCCAGTGCTGGTCGGTCTGAATGCGCGTCGAGAAGAAATACACATCGGACTTGAACGGCGATTTGAACGCTTTGTCCCAGTTCTTGAGATACGTCAGAATCGGCAGCGTGTTCGTCGTGAGCGTGTAAAGGCCGGGGCCGAAAGCGTCGGCCAGCTTGCCTTCGTTGACGAACACGGCCAACTGCGATTCGCGGACGGTGAGTTTCCCGCCGTTCTGAATTTCGCGGTCCTGCATCGGGTACATGCAGGCGAGAATGCCGTCTTCCGGTTCGACCCACTCGATTACGTCGATAAACTGCTTGGCAATGAAGTCGCGAAGAGCCATCGGAGTCCTCACTTCCCGCGCGGCCGCGCATGCACCGAGCCGTTGAGTTTCGCTGATGCTACGGTGCGCCGGAAGACAAGTCAATGCACTTGCGAGCAAATTGAGTCCGCCTTATCACCACGCGGCAACTTGAATCTGCGACTTGCCGCCCGAGGGATGATGAGCGAGACGCACACTTCGACGAATTTGCGGGAAAACGTGAGGCACCTGGTGGGCCCGCTAGGATTCGAACCTAGGACCAACGGATTATGAGTCCGCTGCTCTAACCAGCTGAGCTACGGGCCCGCACCTTAGAAACATCCTACACCGAAATGCGAGGGCGGACCCAAACCGCTTCGGGCCCGGTTTGTCGGCAACTCTCGGCATCGGCCGACTTCGCTACTTTTTGTTTGCGGCTGGTTGGAAACTCTCCGCGCGGGCGAAATCCTGATCGGCCAGCTCGCGTGTGATCGGAAGCTGATCGTAAATTTCTCCCCGAGCCTTGTAGAGCAGGGCATTGTTCGGGTACTTGGCGATGAGCGCCGAATAGACCGCGACGGCGTCGTACCAGAGGCGAGCGTCCACGAAGACTTTGGCGCGCCGAATTTCATTCTGTTCGGAATTTCCGGCGATGGCATTCAGTGCGACTTGGATTTTCTGATGCTCGGGAGTGGACAGTACGGTGAAATCCACGGCTTCGGCCGGCTCCGCCATCGCAACGCCCGAAAGTTGAATCGTCCATGAATAACTGCTCCCGGGTTTGAGATGCGCGGCATCGGCCGGATAGGCGAGAGATTTGCCGTGCACGGAGGCCTCATAGACGACGTTGTCATCCGAGTCGTAAAGCGTGAATTTGAAATCGGTCGCGGCAGTGTGCTGGCCCCAGTAGAAAACGGGCGTAGTGGAAAAAGTCTTACCCTTATGAGGCGCATATAAGAACGGCCCGGGCAAGCCTCCTCGGGTTCCACCGCCGATTTGAACGGCCGAGTCGGAGGAAGACTTCTTGGGCGCAAGTTCGAAGCCGGAAAGATCGGCGCGCACTCGCTTCGGCGGTGTCTTTCCGGAGTTCGGATTTGTCGCTGGGTTGGCTTGCGATCCCGAGCCCTTTTGGCCGGCCGGCGGGTTTTGCGGTGAAGCGGCGGCGGAAAGCGCCGCGACAAGAATGGCGATCACAAGAATGTTTTTCATTTGTTGACTCCCTCTGCAGACGCTGGGACATCATCCGCCGAAAATTTCACGCCCTTGATATCTAGAGTATAAATCTGAATGGGGCAATCGAATCCTCTCACAGTTGCGGAGCCCAGGTCGTGTACGTGCTTGACGTGTTTGCGCACGGCTTCATAGGTGGCAGCGCTCATTACAAGCGGGGTGTGATAATCCTTCGTCAGGCTCTCGAGCCGCGAAGCGAGGTTCACGGTCTCACCGATCACCGAATATTCCAGACGCGCCTGGGAACCGACATTGCCGCAGGTCAGAGTCCCCGTGTGGATTCCTACGCCGATGTGAATCGGGAGATAATTCGGGTCGGAACGGTTATCGCGGTTCAGTTTTTCCACGCGTTGCAGCATGCGAACGCCGCAACGAACCGCGCGCCAGGCGTCCGCTTCCGTCCCGTCGCTTAGCGGCACACCGAAGAGGACCATCAGTCCGTCGCCGATAAATTTGTTCAGGAAGCCGCCTTCTTCGCGGATCACTTCGTCCATCGCTGTGAAGTAGCGATTCAACCATGCCAGGACCGTGGCGGAAGGCTTGCCCGCCGTGAGCTGAGTGAAGCTGCGGATGTCTGAAAACAGCACCGTCGCCGAGCGCTCCTCTCCCGCAAGCGACAATTCACTTCTTCGCTCCCAAATCTCCGAGGCAACCTCGGCCGAAACGTATCGCGAGAACAACTGCATGATTTGTTGGCGCTCGGCCATCGCCGCCTTGCTCCGGAATCTTTCCTGGATATATTGATAGGACATGCTGACGGGCAGCGAAAGCGCGAGACTCAACTCGCCGATCATGAATTTCATCCACGCATGCCAGTGGGCAAACAGCAATTGCGCCCCGGCGTAGAATCCCAAAATCGCCAGCACGACAATCGATATTCCGAAGCGCAGCGGGAGGCGAAGCGTCAGAAAAGTCAGAAGCCAAACGCAAAGAAAAATCACGAGCCAGGTTGTTCGTGCGGGAAGGATGGAAATTGCGGGGCCTTCGAGAAGCGTTGCAATTCCGGCGGCGAGGACCTGCGTGCCGGACATCAGCGCCTGCGATCCGCGTTGCGACGACCGGAATATCGGCGTGAAGTGTCGATCGCGGGCAGCGTCGCTGCCTTGCCCGATCAACACCAATTTGTCATTCATCATCTCGGAATGTGTAACTTTGCCTGTGAGCACGTCGAGCGCAGAAATTCGCTTCGCGGGCTCGGGCGACCACCTGCCGATGAGCGCCGTTTTTGAGTCGCGATCCAGAAATGGTATCTCGCGTTTCAAAAATACGGCACCGCCGGCATTGCCCGCATGAATGCCTTCTCCGCTGAATTGCTGCGCCAATGCGAGTGGAAATGAAACAGGGCCTCCGGAGTACGTCGGCAGGAGCAGCATGCTGCGGATGAAGCCGTCGCGGTTAATCGGCATATTTACGAACGCAAAGCCCATCGCCCCGGGCGTTCCTTCGAGACAAAACCCCGCTGCGCCGGGATCGGGCCGGCAGAAAAAGGGCAGGGGATTAACGGCAGGGAGGTCGCGAGTTCCGAGCTGGCTCGCAACGATCACATTGCCCGCGTCGGTCAGAGCCTTCTGCATCTGCGCGTCTTCTTCTTGACCGCGCGACTCCGAAAGAAAAACATCCAGGCCGATCACGCGCGGTTTCGCAGCGGAAACCCGGCTGATGACCTGCGCGATCGTGCGCCGCGGGATCGGGAATTCATTGAGGGCTGAGACCGTTGCATCGTCAAAGTCGACGAAGACCATGTCTTTGGCCGCGTGAGCATATCCCGCGTGATTGACGAGGAAATCGTAACCCCAAAGCTCAAAGTCTGAAACGGGTGAGGAGCGGCCAATCGCAAATGCGAGAGCGCAAACGCCCGCGGCCAGAAGAAAACTCTTTGCGAAGTGTCCGATCTTGAATTTCTTCAGTTGCATCACCGTCGCGGACAGCCGGAACAATAGGCGCGCGCCCACTCTGCGAGGATGCGAATCACTCCTGTTTCAAAAAGCCCTCTCCGGATGCGCCTATTTCCAGAACGAGCTGATGCTGCGGCAAAGAGCAGTCAAGATTCGTATTGGCCATATAAGTTTTCTGGGCCGGAAGTTTGTAAGGCACGTCTTGCAGAGTCGTAATGATCGTGACGGGGCCCGAAACGAGATCGACGCTGATGGTCGCGTCTTTCAGGGTGGCCGATTCCTCGCGCCCGTTTACAGCCAGCGTGAACGCCTTCGAGGGGCTCTTTTTTGACGTGAAATAGATACGGAAATCAACCGTGCATGCGTCCTGATTTCCCGGAAGCCCTGGGCCCAACCCCTTCGGTTCAATTCCTCTGGTGTCTTCCAGGACGCGCGCGGTGACTTGCTGCGCTAGCTTTCGCGCTGCTTTTCCGAGGGGTTGCTTTTCAAACGGGCGGCTTGGCAAATAAAATCCATAATGCGCGAGGCCGTAATCCAGACCTTTTTGCAGATATTCCCTGTCCACCAAGATCGTGTCGACCGCCGGAGTCCCCGCCTCGGTTCCACCGGGCGCAAAAAGCTTGGTCTCAACCCGCAGAATCCAGTCGCCTTTCTTGGGACGCTCGCTTGGAAGGAAACTGCTGATGAGGGCGAGATCCACCTCGGCCTTTTGCGTGTATTCGGATACGAAATCGAGGTCCTGGGGCGTGTAATCTCCGCCCGGATTCAGAAAAACAGGCTCAATTTCGCTTTTCGAGAGTTCATCGAAAATATCAAACTGGAGATAGTCGAGATAGCTCTCCCCGATCTCGCCCGAGAGATCGTATATCGGCAGTATTCCCAGGCGGAACTTGGGAGCTTGCTGGCGCGGCGCACCCAGCGACACGAGAGAAGCGATAAGGACTACCCCTACACATCCCCAGAGCGGGGATGCAATCCATCTCCGAGCCACATTTGCCTCCTCAGTGCTGGGGAAGGCGGATTAGGGCGCCTTCCCCGTGCTAAATGCCGTTTTGACTTCTACTGCGGTTTGGGTGCGGCCGGCTTGTGCGTTGCTGGCGCTGCCGGCCTTCCAGCCGGTGCATTCGGGTTCCAAACGACTGGCTGTTCGGACGCCGCTCCGACTGCTCGATTCACGACGGTCGGTGTATCCGTCGCAGGCGCTGAATTGACCGGTGTGACGTAAATCGCCTCCACGTTTCTTGTGGAAACGGTCGTAGCCGGAGGCACGAACCACGAATGGTCTCCGATCAGCTCCGCGTAGTCGTAAAGAATATACATGTTCGAAGGCACGCGGCCGCCGTTGTCCCGCTGATACAGAGCAACGTAGGTTTTCAGCTCGCGGAGAGCTTCGTCGTTCTTGCTGGGATCATTTTGCGCCATCAGATAGATCGCCATCTCGAGGTGGGGTTCGACGACTGCGCCTCGCTGAGCGTCCAACTTGATCGCGGTTGAAATGTACTTAATGGCTAGCGCCTTATCCTCGGGAGTCCTTCCCGTGGTCGCCATCAATTTTCCCAGATACTGATAGACGCGTGGGTCGTTGGAACGCAGGTTTGCCGCTTCCTCGAGATTGTCCTTTGCCATGTCGAGTAGGTCGTAGTCCATGGCAATGATGCCGTTGTCGCGCCTCAAGGCCGACATAAGCAGCGAAAAACTGGGCCCGGAAACGATCAGGCTGTGGGCCTTAATTCGCTGGTCGAGATCGGCTTTGCGCGCTCCGGCCATGACGCTCTGGATGTGAGCAGTGCGTTCTTTCACACGCTGAGGATTCCCGATGAATCCGAGACCCACGCGCGCGTCGGCGGAAACCAACCGATTGATCCGTGCATAAAGCCGCGGAATCTCGCGGGCGTCGTAGTCCATGTCCAACATGTATTTCAAGCCCAACTCATCGGCCTCATCTTCGTACACGACATCCCAGGAGGTAGGCTCGAATTTATTCCGGAAAAGAAAATGAGCTGCAAGGCTTCCCGCCCCATACCCGATGCCGGCGCCCATGACTGCTCCTACTCCGCCCTTTGCTGCGCCACCGGCGATCGCTCCCGCGCCTGCGGCAGCCGCCGAGAATATAGAGCGCTTGGTCTGTACTTCCTTTTCTTTTTCCGCGTAGAACTCCTCGTCCAGGATCGAGTTGCTGATCTTCCGGTAGAAATGGTTGTTCTCCACGTGGGCGATTTCATGAGCCAGCACGTAGGAGAGCTGCGCCTCGTTGTCGAGCGCCGAAACCAAACCGGTGGAAATCAGAATCGTCCCGGTCGAAAGCGATTCCGCTCGTGGAATCGGATCGAGCAGCAGGCGGAAAGCATACAGTTGATGCGAGTCCTTCGGGACGAGCCTCTGGCCCAGCAAGTTGACGTAACCCTGCAGGACCGGGTTGTCATAGAGCTGTCCGTACTTGGCGCGGAAGTCTGCATATTGCGGCCCGACCAGTTCACCCAAGCGGCTCGATGTGTTTACGTTGTAGGCGTACTCCATGTCTTGCCGCCTCAGATTGTCCCAGGCCGCATTGATACGTTCCTTCACCTCCGGCCGCTGGGCAATCTCCTCCATCTTTCTTTTGTCTTTGTCGCTCAGTTGATCTACGGTTTGTGCGGCGCAAAAAGGCGCCATCAGGCACGCCCCCACGAGCGCGCCCAGACCCTTCCGGAACCAATTCTTCATGCGAGCCTCCAGTGTATGGTAGTTCTAACTCGTTGAATCTGACTCGGATTCCTGTCGAGGAAGTGCACCAAGCGGAGAAAACACCGTCGCAAGTCACCCTCCCGGGTCCGACGCAGCGTGAGCGCATCTTCAGCCTTCCACCAACTCATGTCAATAACTTCCTCGATATGCATAACCTCAATGCAATCTGCCCGCAGGTGTGTCGTTGACTTCGATGGAGTGCGGCGATAAGCTCTGCCGCGAGTTTTCCCAAATGTTGAAATACGCGTTGATGATTTCGGTCGTTTTCGCTGCCATCGGCGCCACGCCGTTTCCGCAGGACCCCGAATCGCCATTTTGGCTCGAGATTCCCACTCTCCAGGTTCGAGTGGACTCCGACGGAGATGCCAGGATTTCGCAGCCCAACGTCTTGCAGTTCGACATTCACGTGGCGCGGCGCCCTAGCCGGGTCAACTTCAGCAGCATCCATGCCAAGATCAACGCCGAAGCCGCCAACACCGTGATGACCGTCACCTCGGGAGAGGCTGACATCATGTGTCATTTCGATCTAGCGCTTCGGCCGGGCTTTCGACTGCGGGCCGGACGAAATGACGTCGAGATTGAATTCATGGATACCAGCTCACGCCCCTATTACACTTCGTTTTTGCTCGATGCAGGTCCGCCTCCCGAATATCACCCGCGATCCGCCGCACCCGTGAAATTGTCCGGCGATAAGTACGCGGTCATCATCGGCGTTTCACAATACAAGAACGAAGTGGAGGGGCTGACGAGTCTTCGCTTCGCGGATCAAGACGCTCGCTCCTTTGAAGAATTCTTACTTTCGCCGGCTGGCGGATCTTTCGCGAAGGGGAACATTCAGTTTCTCGTCAATGAGGGCGCCACGAATCAGAGTCTGCGCAGCGCTCTCTTTACGTTCCTCACACGCCCGGGCCCGAACGACTTCGTTGTAATTTACATCGCAGGACACGGCGCACCCGATCCAAACGACCCGCGGAATCTTTACCTCCTCCCTTACGATGCCGACCCGAATGACATGGGCGGAACCGCTTTTCCGATGCACGAACTCCCCGATATTTTCTCGAGGGTTCTGAAAGCGCATCACGTGGTCACGTTTACCGACACCTGTCACAGCTACGGTTTCAGCGGTGCGGTGGGCGGCCACGCGGAGAAGAAGAACAATTTGATCAACGAATACCTGCGGTCCATCGCCGGGCAAGCCGACCGGGCCGTGATCACAGCGAGCGACGTGAGCGAACTTTCCTTCGAATCCGAACAATGGGGAAAGGGGCACGGTGTGTTCACGTACTATCTGCTTCGCGGTCTTGGTGGCGCGGCCGATTTGAATCACGACGGCACGGTTACCGCCGGAGAATTATTCGCCTACGTGCGGGATCAGGTCCGCAAAGAGACCGGCGGCCAGCAGAATCCCGTGGCGCTGCCGGGATTAGCCGAGACGATTGCTCTCGCCGGAGTCAGAGCACGTCCTGCGAGAGCGTCCATTGAGATGGTTCCGCGGATGGATCCGCTGGCGATACTGCGCCCCGGCGATTGGCTCGCGCTGCAACCGGAGCAACCCGGCGAACCCTGAAATCGCACGCCTTTTTCGGATCATTGCGAATTTTCCTCCGCCGAATTGATTGTTTTATCAGCGAGAAATGCACGGAAGAAATGACGCCGCGGATTGCACTTGCCGCTGTACCATCAGCGCATGGCAAGAGGATGGGAAAGCAAGGCTGTCGAAGAGCAGGTGAAGGAATTTCAGGGAAAAGAGAAAGGGAATCCTAGGATGCCGTTGACGCCGGCCCAAGCCGAAGTGCACCGCCGCAGAGAAGTGCTCCTTCTTTCCCGCGCGCGAGTTCAGAAGGATTTGGAATCAAGCCAGGATCCACGCTATCGCGAGCAGCTCCAACACGCTCTGGCTGACCTCGATGCGCGCCTCTCCGAACTTCCAGACGTTCTATAACGAACTGGGCGCTCGAACCTCGTCAGAGGAAGCTCCGGGAATCTTTCATTCCAATTCTGTACGGATATCTGCGCAGAAATGTCAGTCGCGCGGTGCAACTGTCTCGGGTTCTTCGATGAAGACGACGCCGACTCCGTTCAGATGCTTCTCGCGACCGGGGTCGCAGTGAACGACGGTCGCACGCATCGAAAGTACGCTTGAGTGCGCGGGATCGCCGGCGGCTTCGATGACCACCTGCAACTCCGATTGCAGGCGGGGCATGTTGCTCAGGCAAAGATAGGCGCCTTGCAGGCTGATATCGCGGACTGTCGCTTTCTCCTCAAAAATTGCGCCGTCCGCGGTCTGGCCGCTGACCGTGGCCGCGAAACGCAGCCGGCGGCGCTGACCCACGCGCGCTTCGCGCATCGCAACATCCACGCCACG
>JBAWGF010000008.1:0-3970 GCA_049592615.1 Candidatus Acidiferrales bacterium | reverse complement strand
ATCGAAGGCAAGAAGACGATGGGATTCGAGCTGTGGGAACAGTTCGACGGGAAGCTGCCGGACGTCATCATTTATCCGACCGGCGGTGGTGTCGGATTGATCGGAATGTGCAAGGCATTCGACGAATTGCAGGCGCTGGGATGGATCGGAACGGAGAGGCCGCGGATGGTTGCGGTCCAAGCGAAAGGATGCGCACCGATCATCGAAGCGTTCAAGAGCGGCGCGGAGACTGCGGCCTTCTGGGAAAACGCGGCGACGATTGCATCCGGTCTGCGTGTGCCGAAGGCACTGGGCGATTTTCTCGTTCTCGAAGGAATTCGGAAAACGCAGGGAACCGCTGTCATCGCGACGGACGACGAAATGTTGATGGCGGGCAGGGGACTCGCGGCGCAGGAAGGAATCTTCGCCGCGCCCGAAGGTGCAGCCACGGTGGTTGCCGCGCGCAAGCTCGCCCTCGAAAAATGGATCAAGCCGCAGGAATCCGTCGTGCTGTTCAATACCGGGTGCGGCTACAAGTACAGCGAGGCGTGGGAGCAGGCGTTGCAGATTTGAACCTGCGGGAGCGCTCGCCCTCCGGCTGCCCTGCCATAACTAGCATGAGTGATAAATGACCGAAAGGCTCTACTATCGCGATTCGTTTTTGCGATCCTTCGATGCGCAGGTCGTGTCTTGCGAGAAGGAGGGCGAGCGCTGGCGAGTGGTCCTCGACCGCACGGCGTTCTATCCGACTTCAGGCGGCCAGCCGCACGACACGGGCAAGCTTGACGATGTGCCGGTTGTCGAGGTTGCGGACGACGCGGAACAAAAGGTCGTCCACTACACGTCTGCGGCGATCAAGCCCGGCCCGGTACACGGCGAAATTGACTGGGCGCGCCGCATCGACCACATGCAGCAGCACACAGGACAGCATTTGCTGTCGGCTGCTTTCATCGAGCTGTTCAAATTTCCCACCGTGTCCTTCCATCTCGGCAAAGAATCGTCCACGATCGACCTCGCCGCACCCTCGATCGTCGCGCGCCATCTGGAAGAAGCGGAACGCCGCACAAATGAAATCATTCTTGAGGATCGACCCATCGTGATTCGCTTTGGCACTGCCGAGGAATTGGCCGAAGCCGGCATTCGCAAAAAAGTGGAGCGCGAGGGAATCCTGCGCGCCATAGAAGTTGAAGGTTTTGACCGGCAGCCATGCGGTGGTACGCATCTCGAGCGGACGGGACAGGCCGGAC
This sequence comes from Candidatus Acidiferrales bacterium, assembly GCA_049592615.1. Classification (GTDB taxonomy): domain Bacteria; phylum Acidobacteriota; class Terriglobia; order Acidiferrales; family UBA7541; genus Palsa-295. The sequence continues at coordinate 2,744 of JBAWGF010000008.1, read as the reverse complement.
TGTTGCTCCTTCGGAAGCTCGAGCGGCGGCGCGATTCGTGGCGTTTAGAATTTGTTTGTGGCCTGCGCGCACTTGCCACAGCGCGTGGCGATTATGCGACGCTGGGGAAAGCGGCACAGCAATTGAGTTGTGGCCTCCCGGACGTGCCTGCGGTGCTCGGCAAGCTCGTAGAGAAGGCGCGGGGTTCGCACAACGAAGTCGAGCAGCTCGAAAAGAGATTAGCCATACACGAAGCGCGAGAGCTGTTGGCGGCTAATTCTGCGCCAACTGGAGTCGCTCGGCTGATTGCCGCCGTCCTGGACCAAGCTTCTCTCACATATCTGCATCACATACTGATGAACCTTCTTCCTGCCGGGAACGTGGTAGCGTTTCTTGCGAGCCGCGGAACCGGGTTTGTGATGTTTGGGAAAATGGCAGATACGGCGGGCGACATGGCCGCGATTTTTCGCAAGGCAGCCGAGGAGCTTGGGGCAAAGGGCGGCGGTTCGGCAACCCTCGCGCAAGGAAGTCTTTCCGACCCTTCGAAAGCGGACGCCTTCGTCACGCGCGCAAAGGAATTGTACCTCGCGGCACGTTAGAATTTCGCGACGATTCCAACAAACGAAGCAGGAACTGGTTTGGCGCGCCTTCGCGCGTTTGCTAGAATGAAAAACACAGTGGGCGTGTAGCTCAGTTGGGAGAGCGCATCGTTCGCAACGATGAGGCCGGGGGTTCGAGCCCCCCCACGTCCACCACTTTCCCTTGCTATCCTCAGTTGCGGAATCGATGGATCAAAATCAGCGGACCATGTTGGAAATGATTTCCGGCTCGCGCTCGGTGAGGTCGGCGATTTGCAGGCGCAAATTGCCCGGGTTCGTCGCGTAGGAGAGGCCCGTCTCCATGTCAATTACTCCCGCGCGCAGGTATTTTTCGATTTCACCGTCGAAGTATTGCATCCCTTCCGTTTCGCCGTCGCGCATGGCGTCGAGCAGCGACTTCCCTTCGGTCTCGCCTTTTTCGACGTACTCGCGGGTCCTCACCGTGGATTTCAGGATTTCGAATGCCGCGATTCGGCCCTTACCGTCTTTGCGCGGAATCAAGCGCTGCGAAATGACGAACCGAAACGCCTTGGCCAGGCGATTGCGAATCGCAATTTGATCGCCCAATGGGAAGACGCCGATAATGCGTTCGACTGTTTTCGAAGCATCTGTTGTGTGCAATGTCGAAAATACGAGGTGGCCTGTTTCCGCTGCTTCAAGGGCAACCTCGATCGTCTCGCGGTCACGCATTTCTCCCACCAGAATCACTTTGGGAGCCTGCCGCAACGCAGCGCGAAGGGCGAGCGCGAAGTTGGGAGTGTCGCTATGAAGCTCGCGCTGGTGAATCGTGGACTTTTTGTGCGAATGCAGGAACTCGATCGGGTCCTCGATCGTGATGACGTGGATCGCCTTCTCATCGTTGATTTTGTCGATGATTGCGGCGAGCGTAGAAGATTTCCCGCTTCCGGTGGGTCCGGTGACGAGCACAATCCCATTGCGCATTCCGGCGGCCTCGCCGAGTTGCTCCGGCAGGTTCAACGATTTGAAATCCGGAACCGCGCTCGGAATGACCCGCATCACGATTGCGCAGCTCCCGCGTTGCATGAAGATGTTCACGCGGAAACGCGACACCTTCGGCAGGCTGTAGGAAATGTCGCACGAGCCAAATTCTTTCAGCTTTTGTGTGGCCTGAGCGCTCTTGCCAATCAGGTCGGCCGCGATTCGGGCCGTGTCGTCGGGCCGGAGCACTCCCACGCCCTGCAGGTTCAACTGCGTGAGTTGGCCGTTGACTTCCACCTGCGGCGCGCGGCCGGGCGAGAAGATCAGGTCGCTCGTGTTGGTGGCCGCTTTCACCATCGTCGCGATGATTACGGGCGTCGACACGGGAGCTGCGGGAGCGGCCGGCGGGGCGGGAGCAGAGACTTCTGCCGCCTTGGGAAGAAGTGAATCCTGATTGTCCATGCAGTCCTCCACGACTTCGTCCGGAGGAGAGGGAGTGACCCAGGACGACTTCAAATGCTCCTTAAGTATGACTGGTAGGGTGGCGTACGACGCATTGAATTCGGGTGCTGTTTTCAATCGAGCACATTCAAGCCGTGCCGTGATGAGGGGGGGAGTGGCCCGGAGCCAGTTCAGTTGTGAGTTAGCAGGCTAATTCGATTTGGAGGCCACTGTGACAGGAGCCTCTTCCGGATGCGCCTCATTTGTCGCGGTGGGAAACTCGACGACGAACGTGGCGCCGCCCTCGGGGCGGTTGAAACACTCAATCCTGCCGCCATGCTCCTGGACGATTCCGTAGCAGATGCTCAAACCCAGTCCCGTCCCCTTGCCCACCGGCTTGGTTGTGAAAAATGGATCGAACACCTGATGGGGTGATTTGATTCCGGGGCCGGTATCCGAAAATTCCACGATCGCGTTCGCTTCATCGTGTCCGGTTCGGATGACGAGCTTTCCTCCGCCGACCTCTTCGAGCGCATCCACTGCATTATTCATCAAGTTAAAGAACACCTGAAGAATCTGATTGCTGTCGGCGAAAACAGCCGGCAATTCGGGGTCCCGAAGCGTTTCGATTTCAATCTTCTTTCCGCGCAAGTCGAGATTGCTCAGATGGAGCGCGCTCGCAACCACCTGGTTCAGGTCGAGATAAGTTTTTTCCACTGGCACACGGCGCGCAAAGCTGAGCAGGCTTGTCACCAGAGTCTTGATCCTCCGCGCAAGGGTGCGGAT
>JBAWGF010000007.1:0-2390 GCA_049592615.1 Candidatus Acidiferrales bacterium | reverse complement strand
AGCGTATGTCGATTACCCGTCCGCGAAGCCGCGTGGTGAGCATGTAAATCAACATGACGGCAGCAATGCCGGATACCATGGCCGAGAAATCGAAAACAATCGGCATCAGCGGCGACGACCACCACGGGTTGGCCTTCACCGATCCGAAGATGAAGCCGACGTATCCATGCAGCAGAAAAGCGGAAGGAATTCCAATCACGGTGATGAAATATCCAAGTCTCTCGTCGATGCGCAGCGAACGTTCGCTGATGTTGTTGGACCCCAGCGTGAGTACGCGATAGACAAAGCGCATCACACCCTTCGAAGTCTGGGACTTCACGACAATATCGCGCCGATAGTCGAGCCAGATTTCCAGGAGCAGCACCGCCATCAGGTACCAGAGATAGACGAAGCCGAACATGGCCATGGCGGAAGAGCGGTGCGGCGTCAAATACATCTCGAGGGAACGCTCGGGATGCCCCAGGTGCAATTGCAGCGGCAGCGGTGCGACCAACAAAAAGGAAAGCGCCGTGAGCAGCGCCAGCCGGTACGTCGGCTTCACCGCATCCACGCGGAACACACGCTCCAAGGAAGCCAAAATAAATGCGCCGGCCACAAGCCCCGTGATGAATGGATAAAGAACGATGAGAATGCTCCACTGGAGCTCCACTTCGTTCGGATACATGAATCCTTCGACGGGCATCTACACGAGCCTCCTTATCGCACCGAACCGTCCATGCCGTTGTAAAAGATCTTTGCCCCGGTGGCCATATGCGGTTTCAGAACTTGCACCGTGTGAGTTTTCAAAAACTCATGAATCGGGTCTTTGGGATTCTTCAGGTCGGCGAGCTGGCGCGCGCCGGTTGGGCATGCCTCGCAGCACGCCGTTGTCAGCCCTTTCCTGATGCGGTGATAGCAGAGCGAGCATTTCTCCGCCGTATTTGTCTTGGGATTGATAAAGCGGCACCCGTAGGGACACGCCTGCACGCAATAACGGCACCCGAGGCAATACGTCTTGTCCACCAGCACGACTCCATCCGGCGTAATGAATGTCGCACCGACCGGGCAAACCTGCGTGCAGGGAGAATCCGCGCAATGGTTGCACATTTTGGGGACGAAGAAGTTCTTGCCGCCGCTTTCTTCATTGGCTGGAAAGCCCTGCTGGCCGCCATTCGGAGATTCCACCTCCGGCCTTTCAATCTTCCAGTCGGCGACGTGGTAGCGCTCGATCCATGTGCGGTAATAGCCTTCGGGAACGTCGTTTTCCTCCGCGCAAGCGCGGACACAACTGCCACAGCCGATGCACTTGGGTATATCGATCAACATGCTCCACCAGTGCTCGGTGAGTTTGTAGTTGGGGGAGGCCTCGGGCGTGCCCGCGAGAACGTACTTCCACGCGACCGCAGCGGCGGGCAACAGCATGAGTAAACGGCGGCGGGTGATATCCATTATTTCTTGCCCTTCGTTTCAATCTTCGGGCGGTGTGGCTGATGGCAGGTGTCGCAGGGTAGCCCTGCCGAGTGATCGGCGGTCACCACCTGCGGAAAGGCTTTCGGCTTGGCGCTGTTGGCTTCGTGACAGCGGGAACACAGGATTGCCGTGTCCAGCTTCGCAGGTTTGACGGATACGGGATCATCGGCATGCTTGGCCAGGGCTCCATGGCAAGTCTCGCAAGCGACAACCACGTGCTTGCCTTGCTTCTTTTGATCCACGACTTCGGTATGGCAGGCCTCGCACGTTTCGTGGCCGGCAAACGCAATCGGCCGGGCCGCAGCCTCAGCGATCGCAGCGCCGCGATAGTGCCCGTACTGCCCAAAACTGCGAGGGACGACAGCTGCGCGCAGCACGACAAATGCAACCAGAGCGAATATGACCACTGCGGCGAGCCGGATGAGGTGTTCTATGTCCTTAAACAAGTTTGAATTCCTGCGCCAGACTCCCGACACAATCTGCGCGCCCACAAAAACTACCTCATATCACTCCGTCCAACTGTGATCGAAATCACAGGAATCTGTGATGGTGGTCACCACCCTGTGCTTCGCGCGCTGAAAGGCGCGCAGACGTGCCATTCCTCGAATAACCGGTGATGCGCCTCCAATCCCGACATTTCGATGCTTCTTCAGGCGAGTTTGGGAGGGTGTTCTCCATGACCATTTCCCTAACGCAGGGCGCGCGGTCCGCGTTCGCTACGCGTTTGTTCTTTCGGGTTTATTTTTCGTCTCACTTCCGGGGGCTCTGCTCGGCGTGTGGAACTTGCTCGCGCGCGAAAGTGCGAGTAAATTAATGAATATCAGTCAAAGCCGAGTTAGCTCAGTTGGTAGAGCAGCCGATTCGTAATCGGCAGGTCCCCGGTTCAAGTCCGGGACTCGGCTCCATCCGCTTTTTTCTCTACTCTCAAGCTTGCTAATTTC
>JBAWGF010000006.1:0-12573 GCA_049592615.1 Candidatus Acidiferrales bacterium | reverse complement strand
TCATGTTCCAACGGCGAAAGCGGAAGCCGCGCCCTTTAAGCTCTCGAAAAAACGGCGCTGGCGGCACTACATTTTCCGGCGCCTGGACGCCTGCACCTGAAATCTCTCCCCGGCCGAGCATCACGGCAGCGATGGCCGCCGGAAATCCAGTGTCGCGCGCGACAGCGGAGAGTTGCGGGCGCGTTGTGTGGTCCGCCCACATCTCGATCGCGGATGCTGAGGGGCGTCTATTTCTGCGGCCGGAGACGACCACACGCAGCGCCTCAACGTCGATCGGAGCCTTTGCCGGCGCTTGCTTCTGCAACAAGGCGAGCAGTACCGCGCGCGGCGATACGCTGCTCCCGTTCACGGCAACAGGCTCGCGGCTGGTAAAGCCGGTTTCCGCGAGACCACGAACCAGGTTCACAAGCTGTGGATCGTAATTGATCTTGAAGAATACCTCGCGCACGCCGCGTTTCCGGAAGCTCAACGGCAATGTTGCCAGCTCCGAGTGGATCGAATGACGCAAGGCGATTTTCCCGATCGGCGCCGGAAATTTCCCGGGCTCTGGGTCGGACAGCATGGGCTTCTCGACATATCGTCCATTCTCGAATGCGACTGGCGGCATGGTTAGTTCGTCGAGAATCGTCGCGATCGAAAATGTGTAAGCGATCGGGCTATCGTACCGCTGCTGGTCCGCCCCGGCGTTGTAAACGCGAATCGAATCCACGCGGTCAAACGAGTCGCACAGATCGCGAGCCATCACATTCGTGATTCCCGGGGCACCGCCCATTCCTGCAATTGCGATTCGTCCGATGCGCTTGAAGTCACGATCGAGCGCAAATTGCTTCCGCGTCATGTGAAACAGGCCGCCCAGGTCCATGTAATTCACGCGGGCGGCGAGCGCGGCGCGCATCACTTCGAGATTCCAATTGTACTGCGTGCAGTTGACAACCACATTACAGCCTCGCAAAAGCCGCGCGAGATTTGGGATGTCACGCACGTCCGCAAACGCGGCGCGCGCCTTGTTGCGCCCGAATTCGAGCGCGACTTTGCGGGCGCGTTCGCGATCGAAATCCGCGACAACGATTTGCCTCACTTCGCGCGATGCACCGAGGTCGCAGGCAACTGCGCGTCCCATCATCCCCGCACCCAAGATGACGATCTTCATGCAACTCCCCTAATCCCTCATCAAGCCCTTAGACGAAAAAGCGAGGGGCCACCAAGAAAGGCCCCTCGCTCGGCTAGACTCCCGTCTTCCCTCAGAACAGAATCTTCAATCCAAATTGAATCACGCGCGGACCCTCGCGAAGCTTTTGGACCAACCCAAAAGTCCCCGCGGGATAATTCGGGCTATCGATCGGCCCCGGCAGCCCATCGGTGAAGTTGCCGTCCGGGTTCGCAAACTGCGTATGGTTGAAAAGATTGTAGAATTCGACTCGAAACTCCGTGTTCCATCTCTCGTTGATGGGAGTCTTCTTCGAGATCACAAGATCCGTGTTGCTGAGGGCCGGGCCGCAGCACAGTGCGTGGGGTGAATTGCCGAATGTTCCCGGCGCCGAATCGGCGAAGAGGGGATTTCCAGCGCCGTCAGTCGTCTGAAACCATTGCCCGCCATTCGTTTTTGGATTGGTGAAGTGCACGGGTGCCAGAGCGTCCGGGGTATTCGCGTCTTCAAAGAAGAAGCTGCTCTCGAGCTCGCTGTCGTTTTGATCCTGAAAGCGAATCGGGAACCCGGATTGATAGGTGATGATTGCAGAAACGCCCCATCCATCCAGCGCCTTGCCCTTGAATCCTGAATATGTCGGAACAGGGAGCACCCACACGGGGCTAAAGACGAAGCGGTGCCTCGCGCTGAGCAAAGAAACCCCGCGGGTTGCACCGAAATTCAAGGGGTTGAGCTCGTTCTCAAAGGAAGCGCCCTGGTCAATTGCCTTGCTGTACGTGTACGAAGCCTGAAACAGCAGCCCGTGCGAATAGCTCTTTTCAACCGAGATCTGGAGGCCGTTGTAATTCGAATTTGCAATCGTGTCTTCGGCAAAAATATTACTGAAGACGGAAACTTGATCCGCCGGGCACCCGATCCCCGTCACAGGATTGCAGTTCGGCGACGAGAAGGGACGGATACCCACGAGCGTGAGTCCGCTCGCCGGTGCGTTTCCCGTCAAAACCGTCGGATTGCCGCCGGGCGCACCGTTGTACGGCAGGTGGAATCCAGCCGCCGGAAGTGGCGTGCCACCTGGAATGAAGTAGGTGTTGTCAGCTCCGACCGGACCGCATGTGCCGTCTCCGAGCGTGGCGTTCAAATCGAGACACGTCTGCGCGTTTCCCGGGTTGATGTCGTGCACGCCGAGAAGGTGATGCGCTTGCGTGCCCACGTAGGATACGCGCAGGATCATGTCCTTCGTCAACTGACGCTCGATCGTGAGGTTGTATTGCTCGGAATACTGCGACTTCAGGTGCGGCTGGAATTCACCAAACAGGAGCAGCGGGCGGAAGTTCGACCAATCCACGCATCCGTTCGGTCCCACCGGACCGCCTGCATCAACCGCGCACGGCGTTTGCGGCGTCTGATGGATAACGCCGCCGAATGGGTTCGGATTGTTTCCTCCAGACTGATTCTCAAATGGCAGGTTCATGAGAACGTTCGACAAGAACGTGCTACCGCCGAATGGCGGCTCCGCGCTGAACTGTTCCAGGACAAGCTGCTCAATCGGATTGTAGAAAATGCCGTACCCCGCGCGCACGCTCATCTTTCCTGGACCGCCGGTAAGTTTCGCGAGCCAGCCCTCAGTTGCGCTCGGACTCCACGCGATGCCAATTCGCGGAGCGAACGCTTTGTAATAGGTGGATGTCAGACCGCTTGGAACGCCCTTGTCGCCGGGGAAAACGAGACCCAGAGGAAAAACAGCATTGTTTCCGTTCGCGCTGCTCTGTCCGCAGTCGCCCGCAGCTAGTCCAAGAGCCGCAGCGTTGTCAGCCGAGAGAAAACAAGGGTACTGCGTTGTCGGCTGCCCCGGGCGAAACGTTTGAAGCCGATTTCCGCCGACATCGTGATAGGGCGTATTCAGTTCCCAGCGCAATCCATAATTCAGGGTCAAGTTGGACTTCAGCTTGAAACTATCCTGCGCGAACAGATATAGGGACGTGTTCCGGTCATTCTCGCCTTGCGCCGCTCCCTGCGTGTACTGGTTCGTAAGGCCGAGGAAGAAATTGGGGTAGGCGTCATCGGAGCCGACCTGATCGGCGACGGCAGTGTTGGTGATGATAGATTGTCCGTTCACATCAAAATACAAGAACTGGTCGAACCGTTGCCGGCGTACGTCAACTCCGAACTTGACTGTATGCCTTCCGACGGTCTTGGTGAAATTGTCGGTCCACTGAAATGTATTCCCAACTTGGGGCAGTTCTCCTTCGAAATTGTTTCCGATGATGAACCCGCCGTTGACCTGAATATTGGGAACTCCCATGTGCCCGGGAAGATTCGTCGTGATGCCGGCCGCGGGGTTCCCGGGATCAGTGAAACAGATCGATGTATCGAACCCCTGTCCGCAGGCGTCATGGATGCTATTCAGCGTGTTGACCGGATGGTTCAAGCTCAGCTGCCCTTCCCGAAAATAACTGAAGCGGAACTCGTTCACCGCGCTCGATCCGATTGTCCAGGTGTGACTCAGATTCCACTGTTGGACTCGAGTGCCGAACACGGCGCCGAATCCGGGAAGAAGGCCACTCGTCTGCTCCAACTGGAACGTGGAAAACGGATCCGTGCGGGCGTCGTCGTTGAAATAGTAGTAGGCGCTGAATTGCTGGGTAGGATTGATCTTGTGGTCCACTCGGATCGTGAACTGATCGCCGCGATCGTTCTGGCTTGAAAGACTCGAGATCTGGCCCGTCCCAAATTGCTTCACGTAGGTGTTGTAGAGCGCAACCGAGGTCGGGTCAAAGCACGCCGTCGGAATATGATTATTAGGGAAAATACTTGCGTAGGTATCTCCGGCTGCGGCACCTGCTCCTCCGTTGATCGCAGCTCCGCAAGCTCCACCGCCTCGCGCATTCAGAATGCCGGCAAAGTTATCGCTGATGCCGGGCGTATCCGTCTGAAACGTCGTACCTCCCGAGAAATTTCCAAGGACTTCCTGCGCATTTGGCAAAACCACATTTCCTGACGACACTCCCTGAATCAAGCGATTGCCTTCGTAGGAACCGAAGATGAATGTGCGGTCTTTCTTAATAGGCCCGCCCAGGGTGACGCCAAATTGGTTTTGGCGGTATTTTGCGACTGTCGGATCGAAATACCCGCGCGTGTTCAGCACATCATTGCGAAGAAATTCATAAACGTCGCCATGAACCGCATTGGTTCCCGATTTCGTCACGACGTTTACCACCGAACCGGAGTTGCGGCCGAATTCGGCGTCGAATGTATTGGTGAGAACGCGAAATTCCTCGATCGCGTCCGGCGACGGTTGAATCGCCGGGCCGTTGACAAAAATGTCGTTGCCGTCTCCGCCGTTCACCATGTAATTGTTCGCGCGGCCGCGCCCACCGTTCACGGATACCACGCCGGGATTGCTGCTACCTGTAAAAAGATCCGAACCCAACTGGGATTGCACGCCGGGCTGAAGCTGAAGAAGCTGATAGGTATTGCGCGAATTGAGAGGCAGCTCGCGCACGGCCGTATCCGTCATTACCGCGCCAAGCTGAGTGCTTGTCGTCTCAACCTGAGCGGCGTCGGCCGCGACGGTCACGGTCTCCGTGGAACCGCCGACCTGGAGTGTGATAATGACGACGGCCACGTGGCCGATGGTCACAACCACATCGGTCGCGACGTACTTCTTGAAACCCTTGGCATCCGCGGTAACAAGGTAGCTGCCGACGGCCAATTCCGGAATCTCGAAGTCGCCGCTGTTGTCGGACGTCACCGTGCGTGAACTCTGCGTCCCCGTCAACGTGGCAGTCACACTCGCCCCGGGAACCACGGCGCCGGAAGCATCATTGACGTTGCCGCGAATCGAACCGGTTATTTGTCCAAACGCCGCCCCGCAGGAGAGCAAGCCCACCAATGCAAATAGCCACACCCGTCCGCATCCCGTCAGTCTCATGGCCGCTCCTTTGAAAAGGCTTTGACCCACCCACGACGCCCACTCCGAATTTTCAGTTGCACCCGGAGAAACAACCTTACTATAATTTGCGAACGTTAGAAGATGGCCTGAGGGTTGTCAAGGGGAAATTGGCTTGGCGACGTCCCGAATCCGTAGGGCGAAAACCGCACACTCACACGGTTATTTGCGCATCAGCGATGTTGCGGGAATCGTCGGCGTTTCTCCTTCAATCCTTCGCACGTGGGAGAGTTTGGGGCTCATTTCCCCGGCTCGAACGCAAAGCCATTACCGTCTCTACTCACATTCCGACGTTCGCGTGTTGAAGCGAGCGCAATTCCTCCGACGGGCGCGCGGCATGAACGCGCCGGCCATCGTTCATCTACTTCGCACGCAGGGGTTTCTCCGTTCCGGAAGCCGGCGAGCGAAGGCAAGCCCGGTGGGGCCGCGGTTGCGGCGGCTACGATTGAAGCAGGGTTACTCGCTCGCCCGAGTAGCGCGCGCGGCGGGAGTTTCCGTTGGTTTCTTGAGTGCGCTCGAGCGCGGGCAAATGAGCGCGTCGGTGGCGACGCTTCGGCGCCTTGCGCGTTTCTACCGGCTTAACATTCTGGCGCTCTTCGATCCATCGGAGGCAAACCCCGGACGTGTGCGGCCGGCCGATCGAAAGGTCCTTGAAGCAGGCCCAGGCGTGCGGATGGAACTCCTTTCGTGGGGACAGACAGTGATGGAGCCGCACCTCTTTCGGATTGCGCCGTCCGCGGGAAGCGGCGAGTCCTACTCGCATGAAGGCGAGGAGTTTCTTTACATCCTCAGTGGCTCGCTGGAAATCAGCCTCGAAGTCGGCGAAACGCACCGGTTGGAGGAAGGCGACAGCTTCAATTTTGAAAGCAGCACGCAGCACCGCTGGTCGAATCCGGGGAAGAAGGAAGCCTTGGTCCTCTGGGTCAACACCCCGCCGACATTCTGAGGGAGCGCGATCTAAACCATGAAACGATCATCGTTGCTAAGCGCTCTTGTGGTCCTGGCGGCTTTCGCCGCGCTCGTTGCGGTTGGATGCGCGAAAAAGATTCCCACGTTGAGCCTGCTGGTCTGGGAGGGCTATGCCGATGCCTCCTTCTTGCATGCATTCGAGGAAGCGCATAACTGCAAAGTCAGTGCAGCTTACATGGGTTCGAGCGATGAGCTGGTGGCGAAATTGCGCGGCGGAAGTGCGAGCAACTACGACGTAATTTCGCCGTCGAGCGATGTCGCGACGATGATTGCTTCCTCAGGGCTCGCCGCTCCGCTCGATCTTGCGAAGCTGCCGTCCTACTCGCAGCTCTCCGATCGGCTTCGCTCGCTCCCCTTGGTGCGCTCAATCGGCAACGTGTATGGGGTGCCCTTTACATGGGGTCCTAATCCACTTCTCTACGACACGATCTGCTACAGGCTGCGGACGCGGAGCGAAGGCGCGCAGGAAAGTGCTCCCCCGAAACTTGCTCCTGCATTCGAAGGAGAGGACTCATGAGCACGAGCCGAAGAGATTTTCTGAAGTTCGTCGTAGCCGGATCGGTTGCGGCAGGCTGCCCTATCGACCTCTCCCTCCTCGCCGCTCCCGAAGGCGCAAAGCCACATGTCGATGGCGAGCACTTTGATATTTGCCACCAGGTCCGAGACCACCAGGCATTCGATCGGCCTCCCATCTCCAGGAAATGCGGCGTCCTTATCGCCGGGGGTGGCGCAAGCGGTTTGAGCGCAGCCTATTTTTTGCGCGACCACGATTTCCTTTTGCTTGAAAAGGAACCGCACTGGGGTGGCAACGCAAACCTCGAGGAATACGACGGCCAAGCCTACGCGACCGGCTCTGCTTTCGACTACAAAGGCTCCGCGAGCGAACAACTGGCACGCGAAATCGGGTTGACGCCACTCGCCATCAACTCGGCGGACCCGACCATCATCAACGGAAAATGGGTTGATGACACATGGGGCGCGGGTCTGGATCAGCTCCCCTACGCACCAGCGATCCGAAACAGTTTTCGAAAATTCCGTGAAGACATGCTCGCACTCGCCGCAGAAAAGAATCAAGAGCAGTTCGACGTTGTTCCACTTTCGAAATACCTGAAGGACTACGCCCCGGAGGTGAAGCAGTGGTGGGACTGTTACGGTCCGTCAAATTACGGCGCCAAGTCAGAAGATACATCCACGATGGTCGCATTGGGCGAGATCAAAGACCTTGCTGATTACGCAAACCACGACGCGCGAGTCACTCTGCCGGGGGGAAACGGAACCCTGACGCGGAAGCTCGCTGAAATCCTCCACTTGAAGTCCCCGGAGCGAATGATTTCGGACGCCACCATTATTGCAATAGAACCGCAGAACGCGGAGGTCCACGTCACTTACTCGCAAAATGGGGCGTTATACGCGGTCGCCGCCAAGTTTGTGATTGTGGCCACGCCAAAGCTGATTGCGGCGAGAATTGTTTCTGGACTCCCGGAGGCTCAGGTCGAAGCGATGAAATCAATTCGCTATTGTCCGTATGCCGTCGTGAATATGATCTTCGACAAGCCTGTGTACAACCGGGCTTACGACACCTGGTGTCCGGGAACTTCCTTTGCGGATATGGTCGTGTCCGATTGGGTAAGCCAAAAGCAGCCGGGATACAAACAGAAAAACAACATCCTCACATTCTATACACCGATTTCAGAAGCTGACCGTTACAAACTACTCACCTTGGACGGTTGCCGCATGCTCGCTGCAAACGTGCTGCGTGATTTTCACCATGTCCTCCCCGAAGCAAACGCGGAACCGATTGAAGTTCACCTCTATCGGCGCGGCCACGCCGTATTCCTCTCGAGCCCCGGCACATATACAAAGACGATTCCCGCTGCGAGGCGGCCACTCGATCGGATTGCTTTCGCAAATACGGATTCTCTCGGTCCCGAGTCTCTCGTTTACGCGGCCGTTGAGGCCGCCCATCGCTCTGCTGAGTGGGCCATAAAACGGATCTCCGGCGCGTCGCTCTCAAGCGCGACTTCTGCCGCCGGCTTCGCGGTTTAGCACTCCTCAGAAAACTCGCGTCAAAAACAAAAGGACATCCGGGGAGAGAGTCCGAATGTCCTTTTAACGATCGTCCTGATTTAGAATGACGGCTTGCGAAGAAAATCGAACCGATTAATGGCGGCCGGCCACGCTCAAGTTGTGCACGCCAGAAACGATGAATACAGCCGTGCTCAATGTCTGCGGCATCCACCACATGTGTCGAATCATTCCGTTTTCGCTGCGCTGCATACGGCGGCCCACGAAATCAAGAAGAACGGGAGTGGCCTGGATCGCGGCGTAGATCGCACCGGAATGAGCAAATGGCCGCAGCATCGGATTATCTTCTACGGCTCCATGCGAAATTGCTTGGCGCGTCGAATACGCGTCGAATGTCGCGGCGCCATGCTGGGCCACAACAAGCGCCAACCAGGTGCGGCGCGCCGGCAACGTCTTCGCCGGGGACAGCTCGACCGGTTTCGTCGCCGTCGTTTCCGGAATGCGAACCGTCGAAAGCGACTGCCCCTTCTGAACATCGCTCAATGAGACGTTCGTCAGAGCGGCAGATGTCGCCTTCGAATCGTTGGCGTTCAATGTCACGTCTTGGAGATTGATGCGCGGAGATGTGGAAACCGGCGCATTTGAGACGTCAGGAGACGTTTGTGAAGGGCGCGCAGAAGGCTTTGCAGAGGTCGTGTCGGCAGTTTCCACCTCGGCGGTTGCAGGCGCCAGATCAGCGGCAAATGTAACCTGGGGGACTGATTGAATCTGGAGCAGCAAAGCCGCGATTGCCATTACCATATCTGCGGTCTCCTCTGAGAGGCTACGCGGGTTCAAAAAAGCACGGCTAGTACCATCCGGGGCTGTCTCAATAAAGTCCTTGTTTACAGCAGATAGGCGCAGGCTTGCGGCGCGAAGACTGAGGAATTGACCCCTGAACCGTCATTTCTGTGGAAAACGCTTTCCCTTCGGTCGTAATCCATTTCCCGTACTCTTAGGTATTTAGGGCGGTTAGGTAGACGATGTCCTGCGACATCTTCGCATGCCTATTCGGCCGCTTTCGCCTTTTTTTGCGTGTCTCTGCGCTCAGTGCGGAAGCGTCTGCAGCTCGGCATCGTCTTTTTGCCAGAAGAACGCTGGAAACTTTGTCTGCTTCGGCCAGACCTCATCGAGGGTGTCAGCCGAATAGACGACTCCGTTTTTGACGACGTATTGCAAGTCGCGTGAGTTGCGGATGTCGTCGAGCGGATTCGAATTGAGCACGAGAAGGTCTGCAAGCTTGCCCGGTTCGAGTGAGCCGATCTGCTTCTCAAGACCAATGCTCTCCGCTCCGTGCATGGTGGCCGAATAAAGCGCCTGCCACGGGGTCATCCCGCCGGATTGCAGCATCCATAGCTCCCAATGTGCGCCGATTCCCTGCTGCTCGCCGTGAGAGCCAAGCGCGACGTGGCCGCCTGCACGGAACACGCCTGCTGCTCCACGAGCGATAAGTGGAAATGTGTATTCCTCGTCGAACAGAAGCGCGCGCCGCCTCGAGACGCGGTCCACCTGATCGTGGGGCGTAAAGCGCATCACTTTCGGGTCATCGTGAATATTCAGTTTCGCGCGCCAGTAGAATTGCCCGAACTCCGCGCCATAGGAAACGATTAGCGTGGGAGTGTACGTTGTGCCGGCCTGCGCCTCGAGCTGAATGACGTCCTTGTATATCGGAACGATCGGCAGGCTGTGTTCGACTCCCGTATAGCCGTCGAGGATCATACTGAGGTCGGTCTTCAGGTCACCGCCGCCTTCCGCAGTGATATTCAGACCTTGCTTTGCCGCGGCCATCGCGAGCCACTGGCGCTGAATGCGGCGCGGCTGCATGTACTCTTTCAAGGAATCAGCACCGTGCGCCTTGTAGCGTTTCACGATGTTTTCCGCGTCTTCCGCGCTCGCAATGCTGGCTGCGTATGTGGTGATGGCGGTGCCCGTGGAGTAGATCCGAGGGCCAACAAGATTACCTGCGCTGACCAGTTCACCCTGTGCGAAGACGACATTCGACTCGATGGAAGGGTCGCGGGTGGTCGTTACACCATAGGCGAGATTCGCCGCGTAGGACCATTCCTGGTCGGTTATCTCCGGACGCCCGGAGTGGAGGTGAGAATGAACGTCCACAAAGCCGGGAATAATTGTCTTGCCGCGCGCGTCAATAACTTTTGCATCCGCGGGCGCGTGCATTTCGCTCGAAGGGCCGATTGCTTTGATCCGATTATTTTCCACGAGAATGTCGCCGTGCTCGATGATCTCTTCGCCCTTCATCGTGACGATGCGTGCGCCGCGCAGATATAGCTTTCCTTGCGGAATGTCGCGCGGGACCTGGAGGCTGATTGCAAATGTCTCGGGCTTCCAGGCATCCGGCTTTTCAGCATGTAACACGTCGTCGCGTTTCACACGGTAAAACTCATTTCCAAAGCTCCATGTGAGCGTCTTCCCGCCGTCGGACCAATAAAGATAGTTCGCACCCTCCTTCGTCACACGTTTCAGGGGCACGGCCGGAGTTTTTAGATTAATGGTGATCGTCTCGTCGCCCAGTCGGGGAAACGCGGCGATGTAAGCGTCATAGCGATTCTGGATCGCAACCCATTCACGGTCGGGCGAAGGCACGGCCAAATTGAAGGCGCCTTCAATTTTAAGATGTGTTTTCTTGTCCACCCCATCGAGACGAATGGAGCGGAGGAGGCGGGCCGGCGCTACCGGAGCATCGCCCGGCGGCGGAGGCGCCGCGTCCATGTAATAGACCCGCGTGCCGTCGCCATTAAATGTCGGCTGCTGGTGGCCATCCGGGAGAGTGACAATCATGTGGCTCGCTCCGCCGTCTGCACTCGTCCAGCGAATTTCCTGGACATCCGCATCGTCCTCGGAGAGCCAGCCGCGCTTTGAACCCATCACAAAAAGAATCTTGCTGCCGTCGGGAGACCACTGGGGCGATGAATAATAGCCGGCGCTTTGGCTCAATTTCACTGGCGTGCCTCCGGCCGCAGAGATCTTCCATAGCTCCCCGCCTTCGGAGTCGGACCATGAAACGTATGCAATCCATTTCCCATCGGGTGAGAATGTCGGCTCATATTCGCGAATCGCGCTATCCGTCAGTCGTCGCGGTTTTCCATCCGGCAGACTCGAAGTCCATATCTTCCCGACCGCGCTGAACGTGATTTGCTTCCCGTCGGGCGATTGGTTCACCCATCGCGTCTGATGAACTGTCAGCGGACCATCGTCGATTGTGTAATCGGTATGGACACGCGCCCCGAGGTCCAGCTCCACGTTGGCAGAGAATGGGATTGTCGCAACTTTGCGCGTCGCGACATCCACAGACTGGATGTGACCTTCGCCCGTGAAGACCACGTTTTTCGAATCCGGCGTGAACGAATAGCCCGGAAGAACATCGTTCACCGCAAATCCTTCCTGATCGTCGCGCTGTATGGGAAGTACGAGCCAATGCTCATCGCGCGTCGCAAGGTCGCGGATTCGAAGTCCGGTCTTGGAATCGTGCCGCGATGCATACACAAGCCAGCGCCCGTCGGGCGAGAGGATGGGGCGCAAGCCCCCGCCATATTCTGACGTGATCCGCTCCGTCTCGCCGGTGTCGCGATTAAATGTGTAAACCTGAAAACGGCCGATATCTGTGTTGTAGCGGAATCGGTCGGCGTGGGTCGAAAAATAAACGAGTTTGCCATCGGGCGAAAATGACGCGCCACTGCTGATCTGCGTCTCGCCCTTCGCTTTCACCAACTCAAGTCCTTTGCCACCGTCCTTGTGAAAAAGCCAGAGGCTCGTGACGCGCAGATAATTCTCCGGGCCCGGATAAGGGCCATACTTTCGGACGATGATGTAACTTCCGTCAGGAGCCCATGCCGGTGATCCAAGCTGATCGTCCGTTTCTTCCGACACCTTCTTCGCGCCGGTACCATCCACGTTTATGAGCCACAGATTGTCGCTGCCATTCCGATCGCTGATGAAAGCGACCTGCTTGCCGTCTGGGGAGAACCGCGGCTGGCAATCCCAGGGTAGGCCGCTCGTCAGACGTTTTGATTCGCCACCCGCCACCGGGGCTAAATAGAGATCGCCGAGAAGATCGAACACGATCTGCTTGCCGTCCGGGGAGATGTCGAGCGACATCCAAGTTCCTTCGTCGGTGGTGAAGCTGATTTTGCGTGTGGGGGTAAGCGGAAGCTTCTCTTCCTTTTTTTTCTCGTCCTTCGTGTCGGACGACTCCTGTGACTTCGACTTGTCCTCCTGCGCCGCCGGCCCGCCAGCCGCACCGTCCAGTCGCCAGAAGAATGCGGCGATAAGAAACAAAGCCGACAGCCAGAGCACGCGGCCGTTCATCACTCCCTTGCGCATTTCAGCTCGCCCCCTTTGAAGCAGCACTCTGCAAGCAGATTCAAATCGCTGACAAGAATCGTCGATTGTAATGCATCGGGCCGAAGTTCACACACCCCAATGG
>JBAWGF010000005.1:0-9582 GCA_049592615.1 Candidatus Acidiferrales bacterium | reverse complement strand
CATTGCTACTGCGTGCGAGAGGGCTTCCTGAACCGCGGGTGGTGCGCCGCTGACCGTCACATCCCTTATTGTGCCGTCCTTGCGAACCGTAAAATTGACATCGAAAACATTGTTTATATTCAGGTTCCTTGGGGCCGAAAATTGGTCCACTCTACAGATTAGGCATCCACTTGGCCAAACCGGATTATTGACGGCTTGCGCCACTAAGCCGCGAAATTCAGGTCTCGGTGGGGGCGCAGCAACGACAGAAACGTGCGCGCATTTAAGCGCGGGTCCGAGACTGCAGATAGCTCCTTTGGCGGAGGCCCAAATCGCAGTTAGTGATCCATCGGCTGGCAGCGACCAAAATACGGGCTGCTGGTGATACAGCTCCACGATGGCGCCGTCCCACAACACGCAGCCTTGAGAGTTACAGTCCTCGAATTCATGGGGCGCGCGAATGCCGTGTGTCCAAGTCACGCCATCCGGCGAGTGCAGAGCAAGCGGGACCGAATGTCCGCCACCGGGCTTGTCCTTCTCAATTACTTCGATGCCGAATGCCCAATATTCTCCATCGTGCACAACAAGGTTCCGAATCACCACGCTCGGAATGTATGTCGTCTTCCACGTCTTTCTGCTATCGGTTGTAGTCAGGAAAATCTGATCTCCGTATTGACCTTCTTTAAGCAGAATTGCGGCTTTTTCACTCCCCAATGTAGCTATCGAAGAAACGAGCGGGAATTTAGCAAGGTCTTCATTCGTGTCGATTTTGTTGATGGGAGTCCAAGTCGCTCCCGCGTCGCTCGTCAATTGAACGCCCGAACGCGTACGTCGAATCCCGTGACGCTCATCGCCGAATGAAATGTCCAGAATCGCTGTGGGGTCCGAATGAATAGTATTCCATGAATCGCCGCCATCTCTTGTCCACATGACGAGACCGTTTGACCCTGCCGCGTATCCCGTCCTGTCTCCGAGAAAGCCAATACGAAGCAAGACTTCTCCGTTTGCTTTCTCGTGCTTTATCTGCCACGTTGCTCCGCCGTCTTGGGATCGTGCCGTCATTTCGTTGGTTCCACATATCCACAATGTGTCCCCAACTTCCACAATGTCTGCGGCGCGATAAGGAAGAGAAATAACATGCCAATCATCGCCTGCTGCGAAAAGTACAGAACAGGGATTTCCCACAAACATCACAGCAAGCCCGAACAGAAGGACCCATGATCGAACCATCAGACTGCTCCCATTGACCTAAGATTCTATGACATATCAGATAAAGAAAATTAGGAAATCATCATCGCGTGAATTCCAGGGGGAGGGGAAGCTGGGCGCAGATTGAATCGTCGTTCTTTCAACTCTCGACGGCGGCCTTAGAGGTGCCCTCCTTACTCTGAGCCCCGCTAGCGGCGCGGAAGAAAGGCACTCCATCTTTAGTCGCTCCCCACTAACCGCAAATCTCCACAGCGGTGACCCCTTGCGCCTCACGCGACACTATGCTATGCATATGACCAGTATTTCACCCTGCGAGTGAATCGCACCCCCAAAAATTGAAATAGGAAGTTGGCAGCAGGAGGCTCGATGTTCGTACGCGAGCGTGAGGGCAGCGTCTGCCTGTGTCACGGCGCACTGCTTGGGAGAGCGCATATGACTTCTTTAATCGACAGTCAGGCGATTAGAACGGATCGCAACCCGTTGAAACCACAGGACGGGCACCATGTCTAATCGTCACCAGATCGGGGGAATTTTCTGCATGTCCTTCGCGTGGACAGGAACTTCCAGCTCGCTCCGCCCCACGCCGCAGGATAACGCCCGACGAACTTCGTCGGACACTCGGCTTTTGGCCTCGCCGACTTCTGGTGGGCATCCCGCAATTTCTAATCGCAACAAAACTGAATTAGAAATCGCTGCAATTCACTCAAAACAAAGGCGGCACCAAATTCCAACCGCAACAAACGGAGCCGATTCCAAGTCTCGCGTTTACCCCCTTTTGTGTCCCGGATGGTTTTGGCGGAAGAGAGGTTTTCATTTCTCCAGTGCTCCTACGACCACACGGGCCCTCGCCACAGGTCACGGCCCACGGCTCACTGCCACTTGCCCCCGCGCCGCTTCCTCCCTGCCCAGAGGCACGAAGGGTACTTCCCCACACCTTCATCACCCCGTCAGGCTTATGCTAGGCGGCGCCGGATGATGACGACGATCTATCTATCGCTGGGATCGAACATGGGAGATCGCGCGCAAAACATTGCGCGGGCCGTCGAGGCATTGCGCGCGCACGGCGTGAGGGTGACACGGCAGTCCTCACTGTACGAGGCCGAGCCGGTCGAATTGCGCGAGCAAGCCTGGTTTTTGAATTGCGTCATCGAAGCGGAAACGGATTTGACGCCGGAGCAGTTGATGCGCGCGTTGCTCGAAATCGAGCGCTTGCTCGGCCGCGAGCGGCGCGTCCCAAAAGGGCCGCGGCTGATTGACATGGACATTCTATTTTTCGGCGCGAGCGTTGTGCGCACAAAGGAAGTCGAAATCCCTCATCCGCGCATGGCGGAACGGCGGTTCGTGCTCGTTCCGTTTGCAGAAATTGCGCCCTCGGCGCAGCATCCGATTCTGAAAAAAACGATTGCCGAACTTCTTGCCGCCACACCCGACCGCAGCGAGGTGCGCAAATTCAATGCCTGACTTCGCAAAACGAATTTTGCAAGGGGCGGTGCGTGAACCGCCCCCTGCAAGTGGTGGGACTAGGAGGTACGGAGGACCGTCAGCCAGTGAAGCATCAGCGGTTTCGGTTCGAGCGCTTCGATGCGGATCTCCGCGATGCGACCCTCGGTCTGCTCGCTCCAGCGATACACGCCCGGCTCCGTTTCTTCGTGGATGTGGCCGGAAGCGCCGCGGAGAAATTCGCGCGCTTCTTCGAGCGATGCAAGCTTGCGCGATCCCTGGCGCGCCAGCGCTTCGACCACGTAGCTCCGCACCAGCTTCGGCCAGTAGGTTTCAAACATTTCCGAGGAGGCGAAGATGTCGCTCCACGCAACTTCTCTGCCGTACGCGATCACCACGCCGACAACGTGCTCGCCCTTCAATCCTTTTCTCTCGTATTTGAATCGCCGCTCCACTTCGCGCGCGAAGGACTCGACCGAGTTGCCGATTTTGGAGGATTGATACATCTTCCGGTACGACTGCGTCGGCGCTTCCGTAACGGTTACCGTCTGGAGCGATTCTGCCGAAACTACCGGTGGCGGCGTCCCCGCAGCGACGCCCGCGCTCGAAGCAGCGGCGCTCCGGTTTGTCGTTCCATTACTTACCGCAGCCCAGACCTTGCCTTGATCCTGTCCGACCGCGGCTTGTTCGCGCACGCTCGGATGAACCATCGTCTTCGCGGCGACGAATTCCGACGACCCGCCGGTCCAGCGGCCGTGCTCGACGCAGAAAACGTCGAGCGGAAGCGGCGCCGCGCCGATCGGTACGATGCGGTCCTTGCCAATGATGCGGTCCTGCTTGCCGCCGGAAACGACTTCACCGGCGAGAAGCAGCAGCGGCCGCTTGCCGCGATTGATAAGGACGAGCTGGTTCACCGATGCGCCGGTGTACGAACTTTGCGGCTGCACGCTCCCGTCTCGCGACCTGCGGATCGAGGCTCCTTGCTCGGTGACGATTGCATCGCCCGAAGCGAGCGCTTCATCGAGCGTCGCGAAGCCGCTCGTGTCGGCATCCTGCTCCGCCAGCACCGGAAACACCGACAGGTTTTCGTATGTGATGGGTTCTGCGAGGCGCCATTCTCCCCCCTTGGTTCCCTTAAATGTCTCGCTCGACGCCGCATCCGAATTGAACATTCCGACCAGAGTCGTTGCCACGACCAAAAACAGAATTG
Source organism: Candidatus Acidiferrales bacterium (assembly GCA_049592615.1). GTDB lineage: Bacteria > Acidobacteriota > Terriglobia > Acidiferrales > UBA7541 > Palsa-295. Next base: position 5,744 of record JBAWGF010000005.1, on the reverse strand, counting down.
CGGGAATCACTGCCAAGTTTCTCTTGATCCATTTGCCGATCATGCCAGCCTCCTTCGTCCGCTGAAGCGGAGCGACACATTCGTCGCCGCTTCTTATGGTTCAGTACGATGCGGCAGGGATTTCTTGCAGGGTATTTCAGGGCGTCAACGACTGCGGCGGGAGATTTCGGCGGGCCTGTCTTCGGGGAGTTTTATCCGAGGTGTTCGCGATCCTTCTTTTCCTTGTCGCGCTTCTTGCGTTCTTCCTCCTCCTGGCGCTCCCATTCGACCATTTCTTCTTCGGTCATCTGGTAATCCTCGCGCGAGGCAAACATCGCACCGCGGCGGCTGTCGCGGGCCTGGCGGACGTTCCGCTGGCGCTTCTTGCGCCCGGAGAAATTCACCATGCTGCGGATAGGCTCGGTAATTGCGCCCGCCTCGAGCAACAGTTCGCTCACCTTTTCGAGGAAGTCGTGCAGATGATAGGGCTTGATCGTGTACGGAAGCCCTTCCTGTTCAAGGATGGGCTGGACCGTCTTCGCTGCGAGCATGGGCACAAGAAAAAGCACGCGAATGCGTTTTCGCGGTTGGACGGCGACGCGGATCGATTCTTCCCCCGCCTCTTCGGCCGGGTCTTCTCCCGACTCTTCGGCTTCCCGGGCAGCGGAGAGATCTGCCTCGGACTCACCCTGGGCGAGCTCTTTGAGGATGGCGTAGAGGGGCCCGCGAAGGTCGGTGAGCGCCACGTTGACAATCACCAGGTTCCACTCGCCGCTGGCCAGTTCGGTGAACGCGTGGGACGCCAGGGGAATGATCCGCACCCGCCAACCCTCGGAATCCAATACGCTTTTCAGCGCGCGCTGGCTGACGATGTCATCGTCAATGATGAGAATACCGACTTCGGGCAAGGCTCTGTCCTCTTCGGGTATCCCATCGAGTATAAGCCGTCCGTGGCTACCCCCAATTTGGCTTCGCCGGACGGATTTCCACGCAAGAATTGTCCCGGCGTACAGGCGAAACAAAAGCGAATAATAAATCTTGACATGGCGAACAAAAGGCGAATAAGATGTCACCCTTGCGACGAGGCGACCAATGGCCACTTCTCCTATCCTTCGAGCGAGTCCTGAGACGCTTCGGCGTCGACCGGCGCGTCCGAAGGAAACCAGTCTCACCCTTTTCCCCACAGCCGCTCGCCACGGCAATTGTGAGTCCCTGTGCGGTGCTTCCGCGCCCCCTCCGGCACCAGACCGGAGTACGAAGCCCGCTACGGAACTGGTCGGCATTGCGCGCCTCGCCGCTTCCTCCCCCTGCGCCGAAGCCAAGCGCGGGACGGAATATTTTCTTCTTCCCGTCCGCTCGATCCTGAACCACTGCGATTCCGATCGCGTTCCTTTCGGCTGGACCGTGAATCCGTACCGCGGCTGCGAATTCGGCTGCAAGTATTGTTACGCGCGGTACACGCACGAATACATGGAGCTCGACGGCGGGGAATTCGAATCGAAGATTTACGTGAAGCAGGACGCAGGACCGCTGATGGAACGAGACCTCGCAACCAAAAAAATCTGGGGCGAGCACATCGCCATCGGCACCGCGACCGATCCCTATCAACCCGCGGAAGGCGAATTCGGCGCCACGCGCGCCATCCTCGAAAGAATGGCGGAGCGCGAAGGCTTGAGCCTTTCGATCACGACGAAATCGAATCGCGTAGTCCGCGACATCGATCTTTTGCAGCGAATTTCGGCGCGCTCGTGCATCACGATTGACATGAGCGTCGCCACGATACGCACGCGCCTTGCGCGCCTGCTCGAGCCGCGCGCGCCTCGGCCCGACCTGCGACTTGCGGCCGTGCGCAAATTGCGCGACGCCGGAATTGCCGCGGGAATCAACGCGATGCCGATACTTCCTAGAATCACCGATCGCCAGGAAGATCTGGATGCGCTGGTGTGCGCGTCGCGCGATGCCGGCGCGCAATGGATTGCCGCGGGAGTTTTGTTTTTGATGCCTTCCTCGCTCAAACAATTCATTCCGTTTCTCGAACAGAAATTTCCAAAGCTCGCGCGGCGATACCGCGAATGGTACACGCGCCACAGTTACGCGCCGGATGCTTACCGCAAAGAAATTGCCGAGCGCTTCGAACATTTACGCAGAAAGTACGGACTTGGTTCGCGGCCGGAAAAACCGCTGGCGCATGCGTGGCATTCTCCGCAGATGCAACTCACACTGGAAAATGGAGAACAATGATGCCAAGAACAAATTCACGAAAACGCGCGCGTCGAAGTCGCGGAAAAACGGCAAGATTCAATTTCGCAGTGGCCGTCGCGCGGATCGCGGAAAAGCCGGTGCGCGGAGTGAAATTGAAAACTGTCTCGGCGTTCACGATGCTTGTCGCGGTGCTCTGCTTGCTTGCGTTTATGGCCGGCCGCGTGGACCTTGCCGCGATGAATCAGCCTGCAACAGTTGGGAAAACTCATTCTCCCGCCGCTCGGAATACGAATGCCCACAAGCGCGCCGTATCCGGCGAAGGAAAAATCTCGGAATCGCGCCGGCCCATACATCTCGCCTCTTTTTAGTTTTGCAAATTGATTGCATGCAGTGAGTCGCGGCAAAGTGATACGTCGGATTTTTTCCGGCTTCGGCCCGCTCACTTGTTCGCGCGGCTGATTTGCGAATCGACCGAAATCGTTTACGCGTCCGTTGACTTCCGGTTCGATGTCCACATAACATCTTCAGCCCGGGGACGGAATTCCTCGCAACGTTGATCGGGCAAACAATTTCGCATTACCGCATCGTCGAGAAACTCGGTGGCGGCGGCATGGGCGTGGTCTACAAGGCCGAGGACCTCAAGCTGCGCCGCTTCGTGGCACTGAAGTTCCTTTCGGACAAGACCGGTCGTGATTCGGGTGCGCTCGAGCGCTTCGAACGCGAAGCGCAGGCGGCATCGGCGCTCGATCATCCGCACATCTGCACGATTTACGAGATCGGCGAGCACGAAGGCCAGCCTTTTATTGCGATGCAGTATCTCGAAGGCCACACGCTCAAGCACCTCATTGGCGGCAGGTCGCTTCCGCTGGGGCAAATCGTCCAGTTGGGAATTGAAATTACGGACGCACTCGATGCGGCGCACGCGCGAGGCATCATTCACCGCGACATCAAACCCGGCAACATTTTCGTCACGAAGCGCGGCCACGCCGTGATCCTGGATTTCGGTCTGGCAAAACTCACGACCAGAGGGCCACACGCCGAGATGGCCGGCGATGGCGGCATTTCAACACTCGCGACCGCCGGCGTCAACGTTGAAGACCTCACGAGTCCGGGCACGGCGCTGGGCACGGTCGCTTACATGTCGCCCGAGCAGGCACGCGGCAAAGAGATTGACGCACGCAGCGATCTCTTTTCGCTCGGCGTTGTGTTTTATGAAATGGCCACGGGGGTTCCACCATTTCGCGGCGATACCTCCGCCGTAATTTTCGACGCGATTTTGAATCGCGCGCCGGTACCTCCGGTGCGGCTGAATCCGGAGCTGCCGAAGAAGCTCGAAGAATTAATTAATGATGCGCTCGAAAAAGATCCGAAGCTGCGGTGCCAGAGCGCGGCGGAAATGCGCGCCGACCTCGAGCGGCTGAAACGCGATTCGAGCTCCAGTGGTGTTGCCGCAGCGATTTCGGATGCTGGCGGCATTGCGGGCGCTGAGAGCGGCCGCGTGTCCGGCGCAGGCGCCGCTGCGGCTGCACCCGGCACTTCGCGAGAGCGGCGAATGGCAGTACCTGCTGTGATTCTCGTCCTGCTTGTGCTTGCGGCGCTGGTTTTCATCTACCGCCGGAGTTTCTCTCGCCCGGACCTCTCCGCAACCGGATTTCAAAATCCCACGATTTCCAGCCTCACTTCGGACGGCGACGTATATCTCGCCCGCCTCTCGCCTGACGGGCGGTATTTCGCATACGCATCGAAGCACAACGGGAGATTCAGCCTTTGGGTTCGCCAGATGGCGACCGCAAGTGCGGTTCAAATCGTTCCTCCAAGCACGGAAGTCATCGGGGACCTCACGTTTACTCCGGACGGCAATTTCATCGACTACAGTGCCAACCCCGGGGAGAACATCAGCGGCGCCATCTTTCAGATTCCGGTACTTGGCGGGACTCCGCATCGGCTGATCGAAAATAGCATCACAGGCGCTTCGTTTTCGCCGGATGGGCGCCAGTTCGCCTACGCAAATCTCGATCTGGCAGGCGGTGCGGCGAATGTGATCCTGGCTAAAGCCGACGGCACTGGAGCGCGAACGCTTGCTACTCGAAAGGCCTCGGCATTGATCGGCTCATACTTTGAAGTAGGATGGTCACCGGACGGCCGGCACATCGCTGCCCTGGTCACGGATGCCGATCCGAGCGGGAAAAAGGCTCATCTTGATGAGATCAACGTCGCTACTGGAAAAATAACGCCGATGCCCGGGCAACGCTGGAATGACGTGACCGATTTTTGCTGGCTTCCTGATGGCAGCGGACTCCTCTTCGCGGCCCGGGAAAAGGCGAGTGAGCCGGTACAGATTTGGATCGTCCGTTATCCCGACGGCGTGGCGCGCCGGGTTTCAAACGATTTGACCTATTATCAATCCGTCTCGATCTCCGCCGACGGTCGGACGATCGTTTCCGTGCAAGCAACAGAGACCAGCAGCATTTGGGTGGGGCCGGCAAGCTCGCCCGACGCAGTCCGAGAGATTGCTTCCGGACGCCTCGATGGATTCAAGGGGATGGCGTGGACCCACGACAACCGCATCGTTTATACCGGCAACCACGCGGACAATACCGATCTCTTCCTTGCAGACGCGGACGGCGGAAACGCCAAGCAATTGACCTACGATAACCAAGACCATGGGTGGCCAACCGTTTGTGATGACGGTAACGCCATCGTCTATCTCCGCGAGACGGAAGGGGTGAACCATCTCTGGAAATTCGATTCTCAGAGCGGAGAATTCAAGCAACTTACAAATGGTTCCGGCGAGGTTTATCCAAGATGCCCAGGAGCGGGCGATTTGCTTTTGTACTTAGGACAGACTGCGGATGGGGGCTCGTATCTTTTCAAGACTCCATTATCCGGCGGTACGCCCGTCCGACTGGAGGACCAGGTCACGTTTGGCGAGCCCCTGGTAACGCCCGACGGGCTTCATCTGGCGTATCCCAAATTGCGCAAGGATCGAGCCGTTGTAGCCGTGGTGATTTCCATGCGGAATGGAACGGTGGAACTGGAGCGCGAAGTACCACAGACAATCGATCCGATCCGCCATCAAGGCGAATGGGCGCCGGACAGCCGCCACATCACTGTCGTGGACGTGCGCACGGGGACTCCCAATCTCTGGAGTGTTTCTCTGCTCACCAGCGGCCCTGACGTACAGCTCACACACTTCACGACCGGCATGATTTGGGCCCTGCGCTATTCGCAGGACGGAAAACAGATCGCGATCGTGCGCGGAACCGATCGAAGCGACGCAGTGCAGTTCACAAGCGCGGCAAAATAAGGCATCGCACAAGCGGCAGCGCTTCCAAAGCCGGAATCTACGGCACGATGATGCGGGGTTCTTCTTTGGCCGCTGCGGAAGGAAGCGGGAATCGGGCGCGGAGAAAACCCAAAAACGCGCGCGAGCGCGGGCGGCCATTCGTTTCCTTTTTGCCGACGCGCAGCAGAAACACGAGTAGATGAAAGATCTCCGAATCCTTCAGCGACGACATGCCGCTGCGCTCGGTCTCCTGTTTTCGCAAATCCTGAATGAACTG
>JBAWGF010000004.1:0-17262 GCA_049592615.1 Candidatus Acidiferrales bacterium | reverse complement strand
GGGCGGAGCAAGAATCGCGTGCGCAGCCTGCTCATCGTATCTCAGATCGCATTCTCGTTCATGCTTCTGATCGGAGCGGGCTTGATGCTCCAGAGCCTCATTAAATTGCAGCAAGTGGACCCCGGGTATGTTCCGCAGCGCGTCCTGGCGATGCTGACGACGATTAGCTTCTCGAAGTACGGGACCGTGGAAAAATTTGTGGATGCCACCAAGAAACTCGTCGCCCGGGTTGAAGCGGAACCGGGAGTGCTGTCTGCGGCGATTTCTTCCGTCTATCCTCTCGAACCCGAAGCCATTTCAAACGGCGCCACCGCATACTCCGGCCCCTTTCAAATTGAAGGGCGCTTGCTGGCTCCCGCGGAAGCGCCCCCGGTGGGCGCCCGGATTTCTATCTCGCCGGATTTCTTCCGCACTTTGGGGATACCTCTGAAGGCGGGCCGCGTCATTGCCGATACGGACGACGGCAAGGGTGAGCAGGTCGTCATGATCAACGAGGCAATGAAACGCCAATTCTGGCCGCACGAAGATCCACTAGGAAAACGCGTCTCGCGCGACAATGGAGAACACTGGCTCACGATCGTCGGCGTCGTGGGTGACGTGCGAGAGTTCGGGCTCGACCACGCACCGTCACCGGAGTTCTACTTCCCGCAAACGGAAAGTGTGAACCCTTCCGTTTTGATCGTGCGCACCATCGCGGAACCGAAGGCCATGGCGGATGCCGTCACGCGCGCGGTGCACGAAGTGGACCCACATGCAGCCGTTACGCACATCTTGACTCTCGAACAGGCTCGTTATGAGTCCATGGCGGCTCCCCGCGTGACCGCCAGCTTGCTCGGACTCTTCGCGGCCCTCGCGCTGCTCATTGCAACTTCGGGCATCGGTGGAATCATGGCGCTCACGGTCAGCCAGCGAGTTCGCGAAATCGGAATCCGCATTGCGCTCGGCGCTCAGCCATCCTCCATTCTGCGGATGATTCTCGGCCAGGGATTGCTGCTCGCCGTGCTCGGAGTCGGCATCGGAGTCGCCGGGGCGCTCTCGCTGAAAGGGCTTGTGAAATCACTTCTCTTTGGCGTGACTCCGGCGGATCCCGCGACTTTTGCCTGCGTGGGAATCGTTCTCGTGGCGGCCGCGGTCATCGCGTGTTATTTGCCGGCGCGGCGTGCCACGCGGATCGATCCCGTGACGGCGTTGAAAATGGAATAGCCGCCGGATGCAATTTTTTGAAAACACTTTTGGGGCGTGAGGAGCGAAAAATGAAGCGACGTCAATTCTTGATGGGAACGGCCGCGGCGGGCGTTGCCGCCACCGCTGCGGGGTTTTGGAAGTTTGCGGGTGCGGCCATTCCGGCAGACACGGCAATATCCGGCTCGGACCTGAAGAAACTGGTTCCACCTATCGACCGAAAAATTCCGGTTGCCGTTACGATTTCAGAGGGCGTACAGGTGATCGACTTTGCGGGCCCGTGGGAAGTTTTCCAGGACGTGATGGTCATGGAAGGCAAACACGAAGAGGGAATGGAACACAGAATGCCTTTCGACCTTTACACGGTGTCGGAGAAGATCGAGGCGATCGAAGCGACGGGCGGCCTGAAGATCATCCCTAATTACACCTTTGCGAACGCACCGAGTCCAAAGATCGTGATCGTTCCCGCGCAGTCAGGATCACCGGCCCTGCTCGAATGGCTGAAAAAAGTGACGGCGAGCCCCGATTCAGATGTCGTGATGTCCGTCTGCACGGGCGCATTCCAACTTGCCAAGGCGGGACTGCTCTCCGGTCAGCCCGCAACAACTCACCATCAATTCTCGGCAAGGCTCAAAGAGAAGTACCCGGATATTGATGTGAAGACCGGCGTGCGATTTGTCGAAGGCGCAAAAATCTCGACGGCAGGCGGGTTGAGCTCGGGAATCGACTTGGCGCTGCGCGTTGTCGATCGATACTACGGCAGGACGATTGCTCAGAATACCGCTGAGTTCATGGAATACCAGGGCAAGGGCTGGATGGTCTGAAGCGCCGATACTGAGAATTATTTTTTCTCAGAAATGATCGGCTCCGCGTTCGATTTTTTTCACGGGTGTCACGTCTCCACGCGTGGCGCCCGTGAACTCTTCATTCGCTGTTTTGTTCTGCATCGCAATCCCTATAAACTGTTGCACGCTCCATTGTCGGCAGCGCGTGGCGTCGCATTCTTAGCAGTTTTTCCGGACCATGTTGAAGCGCCTGTTTTCACACTACATCGAGGCGGAAGTGCGGCCCATGCTGCGGCTGGCGATCCCGCTCGTGTTGGCGGAGCTCGGCTGGATGACGATGGGTATCGTGGACACGATGATGGTCGGGCGCCTCCCGTACAGCGCCGTGGCGATCGGCGCTGTCAGCCTCGGAGGCATTCTCTACATCGCCGTGGGGATTTTCGGCACGGGTTTAATGCTGGGGCTCGATACGCTCGTCTCGCATTCCTTCGGCGCCGGCAACGTGGAAGATTGCCATCGCTCGCTGGTCAATGGCGTCTATCTGAGTTTCGGCATGACGCCGTTACTCATGGGAGTGGTCCGGCTCTGGGAACTGATGCTGCACTCCGTCAATGTCGAGCCGTCGATTCTTGCTCTCGCGATTCCATATCTGCGTGCACTCAATTGGGGCACTCTTCCGCTGCTCCTGTATTTCGTCTTCCGTCGTTACTTGCAAGGGATGAACATCACAAAGCCAGTTGTATTCGCGCTCATCTCGGCAAACGTCGTCAACCTCGCCGGCAACTGGATATTTATCTACGGACATTTCGGATTCCAGGCACGCGGCACTGTCGGCTCCGGATGGTCCACCTGCGTTGCGCGCATTTACATGGCGGTCGTGTTACTCGGATATTCTCTCTATTACGATCACCGCTATCAAACCGGTTTGCGCGCTGCATCCGGCCGGCCAAGCTACAAGCGTCTTCGCCAGCTTGTCAGCCTCGGATTTCCTGCCGCCACACAGTTCGGGCTGGAGGTTGGGATTTTTGCGACGACAACAACTTTGATCAGCCGTCTCGGCGCAGTACCGCTCGCAAGCCATCAGATCGCTCTCAACACGGTGAGCCTGTCGTACATGGTGCCGCTCGGAATCGCTTCAGCCGCGGCGGTGCGTGTTGGGCAAGCGCTTGGGCGTCGCGATGCACACGCCGCGAGCCGCGCCGGATGGACTGCCATCTTGTTGGGAGCTGGATTCATGGCGCTCATGGGAATCCTGTTTCTCGTCGCGCCGTATTACATAGTGCGGGTCTATACGCCGGACCCAATTGTGATTCAAGCGGCCAGCGGCCTCTTGTTCGTTGCCGCGTTCTTCCAGCTATTCGACGGCTTGCAAACGGTGGCGACAGGCGCCCTGCGCGGTGCGGGCGATACGCGAACTCCGATGATGTGCCATCTGTTTTTTTACTGGGGAATCGGCCTGCCCCTCGGCGCGTATCTTTGTTTTCGGCGCGGGTGGGGCGCAGCAGGGTTGTGGACCGGTTTGTGCGTCGCTCTCATCTTGATCGGCAGCCTGCTTTTGTATTTTTGGCGGCGCAGTGAGCGATCTTTTGTTGCGGGAAAGATGGCGCACGAGGCCGCGGATTCGCAGTGACGACCGTTGTCGAGATTGAACGCCGGGGTACATTCGCGGTTTGCATTTGACCGGGTGCGTTACAATCGCTGCCGACGATTCCAGCGCGCCAGTGAATATGAGAGGCAACGCAAGAGTCTCCGCCGGGCGATGCGCTCGGATCGTCCGAACCCATGCGAAATCCTTTCATGGCTCGTGCCATCGAGCTTTCAATTGAAAATGTTCGCTCTGGGCGCGGCGGCCCTTTCGGCGCGGTCGTTGTGAAAGACGGGAAAGTCATCGCCGAAGGAACGAACACGGTTACCACCATGAACGATCCGACCGCGCATGCCGAAATGGTGGCCTTGCGCGAGGCATGCAAAAAGATCGGAAGTTTCGAATTGAAGGGTTGCGATCTTTACACCACTTGCGAACCGTGCCCCATGTGCTTCGGCGCAATTTACTGGGCGCGTCCAGCACGTGTTTATTTCGGGAGCACCGCCGCGGACGCTACGGAAGCCGGATTTGACGATTCATTCATTTATGAAGAAATCGCGCGGCCGCGAACAGCGCGGAAGATTCCGATGACCCCTCTGATGCGTGAAGAAGCGCTCGCTGCGTTTCGAGTCTGGAAAGAAAAAAGCGACAAAACTCCCTACTGAGGCGGCGCCCGATGGCAACGCGCATCATCGGAAAATCGGTGCCACGCAAGGAAGGCCGCGAAAAGGTCGCCGGCCGCGCCCGCTACGTTGACGATGTGACATTTCCTGAAATGCTTCACGGCACGACCGTCCGGAGCACAGTTGCGCGCGGACGCATTCGTGGAATTTATTTCGAGGGAAGAATTCCGTGGAAGGAATTCACCGTCGTAACGGCAAAAGATATTCCGGGGAAAAACTGCATCGCGTTGCTCATCGACGATCAACCCTGCCTCGCCGCTGAATTCGTCAACCATCCGGAAGAGCCGATCGTCCTGCTCGCGCATCCCGACAAATATTTGCTCGAAGAAGCGCGACGCCACGTGCGGATTGACGTCGAATCCTTTCCAGCTATTTTTACAATCGATGATTCGCTCGCGCGCAAAGAAACAATTTGGGGCCAAGACAACATTTTCAAATCGTTCCATGTGGAAAAAGGCGATGTGGATGGGGCCTGGGCGGGCGCCGATCAAATCATCGAAGGGGAATATGAAACCGGGTCGCAGGAGCAACTCTACATCGAGCCGCAAGGAATGATCGCGCGGGCAAATGCCGCTGAAGGCGTCACCGTGTGGGGTTCGTTGCAATGCCCGTACTACGTTCAAAAGGCACTTGTGCCGCTTTTCGGGCTGCCGAAAGATCGCATCCGAGTGGTGCAGACGGAAACTGGCGGAGGATTCGGCGGCAAGGAAGAATATCCGTCGATGATTGCGGCACACGCTGCGTTGCTCGCGTGGAAGTCCGGCAAGCCCGTGAAAATTATTTACGACCGCGCGGAGGACATGGTCGCGACCACGAAGCGGCATCCCTCGCGAACGCGGCATCGCACGGCCGTTACGCGCGACGGAAAACTGCTGGCGATGGAGATTGACTTCACGATTGACGGCGGAGCGTACGAGACGCTTTCGCCGGTTGTCCTTTCGCGCGGGACGATTCACGCCGCCGGGCCATACAACTGCCCGAATGTTCGCATTCATAGCCGGGCCGTGGCGACAAACGCGCCGCCGCACGGCGCCTTTCGCGGATTCGGCGCGCCGCAAAGTGTTTTCGCGCTTGAGCGGCACCTGAATCGCGTCGCGAAAGCGATCGGCCTCGAGCCGGACGAATTACGCCGGAGAAATTTTGTTCGCGAGGGGCAAACACTCGCGGTGAGCCAGGTGGTCCACGAGAAAGTGGATATGGCCGGGTTGATGGATCGCGCTTTTGAATTGAGCGGCTATCACGCAAAGAGAAAGCAGTTCGCCGAATCAAATGGAAGCAACGCGATCAAAAAGGGAATTGGTTCTGCTTCGTTCCTGCATGGCGCAGGGTTTACAGGTTCAGGAGAGGAGTATCTGGCGTCGGAGGTTGCGGCGGAGGCGAATCGCGAGGGCCGCGTGCGAATCATGGCGGCAAGCACAGAGATGGGGCAGGGGACGAATACGATTTTCTCGCAGATTGTTGCCGAGGCGCTCGGCATCGATTGCGACCAGATCGAAATCGTCCAGCCCGATACAGCCGGAGTGCCGAACAGCGGACCCACCGTCGCTTCGCGAACTTCGATGATCGTAGGGAAGCTTGTTGAATCGGCGGCGTTTGAAATCCGGAGCAAACTCTTTGCGAGCGGCGCGTTGAAACCTGGGTACACGAAAAAGGAATTTGGGAGCGCCTGCAATCAATTCATAGAGAAATCCGGCGCGCTCAAGTCATTCATCAAATATGAGCACCCTCGGGATCTTCACTGGGACGATGAAAGCTATCGCGGCGACGCGTATGGAGCGTACGCGTGGGCCGTGTATGTCGCGGAAGTTTCCGTGGACATGCACACAGCCGAAGTGCGCGTGGACGATTTCGTCGCCGTCCAGGAAGTGGGCAAAGTGATCAACCCGATTTTGGCAGCGGGGCAAATCGAAGGAGGCGTGGCGCAGGGTATTGGATTCGCGCTTTACGAAAACGTCGTGTGGCAGGAAGGGCGCATGGTGAACAATCAGATGACAAATTACATCATGCCGACCTCGATGGATGTTCCGCCCATCCGCGTGTTTTTCGAGGAAATCCCGTATGCACGGGGACCCGCGGGGGCGAAAGGAATCGGCGAGTTACCGCTCGACGGCACAGCGCCAGCCATTGCCAACGCGATCGCCGACGCAACCGGCGCGGACATTATGCGAATTCCCGTGACGGCCGAAGTGCTGCTCGAAATGCTCGAGAGCGTTCATGCCTGAGGCGGGGCGCAAAATTCGCGTCGCGTGCCACGTAAATGGCAAGCAGGTGACTTTCGACGCGTACCCAATGGTACGGCTGTTGGACGTCTTGCGCGAGCAATTGGGATTGACCGGCACGAAGGAAGGCTGCGGCGAGGGAGAATGCGGCGCGTGCTCGATTGAAATGGACGGCGCGCTCGTGAACAGCTGCCTCGTTCCGGCGTTGCAGGCAGAGGGCGCGAGGATTCGCACGATCGAAGGCATTGCCGACGGAGATCGCCTGCATGCCGTGCAGCAAGCGTTCATCACGCATGGCGGGTCGCAATGCGGGATTTGCACGCCGGGAATGATTCTGGCCGCGGTGAATCTCCTGGCACGGCATCCGCGTCCTACCGAAGCGCAAATCCGCGAAGGGCTCGCCGGAAATCTTTGCCGCTGCACCGGCTACACGAAGATTTTCGAATCCGTTGTAGAAGCTTGCCGGCAAACCGAGAGGCGCGCTTGAGGTCGTTTGTTCCCATGTATGAAATGGAGGTGCCGCGGGATCTGGCTGCTGCGGTCGAACGACTGGCGCGTGAACCGGGCGTGTGGAAACCATTTGCAGGGGGAACGGACCTGATGGTTTTGCTCGAAGCGGGGAAACTGCCGCACAAAAAATTCCTGAGCATTTGGGAGCTGCGAGAGTTGCGCGGAATCGAAGTGACGCCCGAGCACGTGACGATCGGCGCGCTCGCAACTTACACTGAAATCCAGCAGCACGAATTGCTGGCGCGAGAATTTCCTTTGCTTTGCCGCGCCGCTGCGGAAACGGGCGGAATCGCGACGCAGAATCGCGGAACGCTTGGAGGAAACATCGCCAACGCTTCACCAGCCGCTGATTCGCCGCCCGCACTGCTCGTGTACGGCGCAGAACTCGAGATTGTGTCTGCCAAAGGCTCACGCCGGGTTCCCTACGATGGTTTTCACAGCGGGTACAAAAAGATGAACCTGAGAGGCGATGAATTGATTCGGAGAATTCGCCTACCGCGAGGGAGCGGTAAGTGGGAGCAGTACTACCGAAAAGTGGGAACGCGGCGAGCGCAGGCAATTTCGAAAGTCTGCTTTGCCGGAGCAGCGCGGATCGAAAGCGGCCGTATCGCAGACGTGCGCATCGCACTCGGCAGCGTTGCGCCGACGGTGCTGCGCGCGGTTGAAACCGAAAAGTTGATGCGAGGCGAGCGCGTGTCACCGGCGGTGATGGCCGCGGCGCAGGAAGCGCTTGCCCGCGAAGTGGCGCCGATCGATGACATGCGCTCGACGGCGCGGTATCGCCGCCGTGTCGCTCAGAATCTTCTCGGCGAATTCTTCGAGACTCTCAGCGGATAAGTTGAATGCAGAATCCAACAAACTCCGCGACGAATCCTGCCATCAACCCGGATCTTGTTGTGCGCGGGAAGCGAGTAGTTGTCGCGGAGAGCAAACGCGCAGCGGCCATTCACATTCGCGGCGGAATGATCAGCGCCGTCACTGCGTTCGATGATATTCCCGCCGGATGCCCGGTCCACGAGGCAGGCGAGTCTGTCGTGATGCCGGGAATCGTGGACACGCATGTCCATATCAACGAGCCGGGGCGAACGGAGTGGGAGGGCTTTTCGACAGCGACGCGCGCCTCGGCCGCCGGGGGAGTGACAACGCTCATCGAGATGCCCCTCAACAGCATTCCGGCAACAACAACGGCTTCGGCGTATCGCGAAAAAGTTGCAGCGGCAGCGGGAAAACTATGGGTGGACGTGGGCTTCTGGGGCGGCGTGGTTCCGGGAAACACCGCGGAGATCGGGCCGCTGTGGGATGCCGGGGTCTTCGGATTCAAGTGTTTTCTGGCGCCGAGCGGAGTTGACGATTTCCCGCATGTGACGGAGGAAAATCTTCGCGCGGCGTTTCCAGAATTGGCAGCGACGGGCGCGCCCTTGCTGGCTCATGCGGAATTGCCCGGCTCGATCGAAGGAGCCGTAGCCAAGTTGGCGAAGGCGGCGCCACGACGGTATGCGACCTGGCTTGCTTCGCGGCCGCGCGCAGCCGAGAATGAGGCCATCGCGCTCCTCCTGCGTCTCGGATGCGAATTCAAAGTTCACGTGCACATCGTTCATTTGTCTTCATCGGATGCAATTGCTCAGTTACAAAAGGCGAAGTCGGATGGCGTGGCTGTGAGCGTGGAAACATGTCCTCATTACCTGACTTTCGCTGCGGAGGAGATTGCGGAAGGCGCGACAGAATTCAAGTGCGCTCCTCCGATCCGCGAGCGGGAGAACCGCGAAAAGCTCTGGGCCGCACTCGCGGACAAAACAATCGACATGATTGCGACGGATCACTCGCCGTGTCCACCGGCGATGAAGCTATCGGAGGAAGGTGATTTCTTGCGCGCGTGGGGAGGAATCGCTTCGCTCGAACTGAGCCTGCCGGCGGTATGGACGGAAGCGCGCTCGCGCGGCTATGCTGTGCCTCACATTTCCGGGTGGATGTGCGGCGGGCCGGCACGGCTCGCAGGACTGGCGAAGCGAAAGGGGGCGATTGCAGTGGGCTGCGATGCCGATCTGGCAATCTGGAATCCGGACGCAAAATTCGTTGTCGAGCCTGCGCGGCTTCACCATCGCTACAAGCTGACGCCGTACGCGGGCCGGGAGCTTGCGGGAGTCGTTGAGACGACGTTTTTGCGAGGGCGAAAGATTTTCGATCGCGGAGAGTTTTCTGCGAGCCCGATTGGACAGGTGCTGCGCCGGGAGAGCGCATGAAGGGTTTCACGCAACTCGTGGACCTGGCTTCGGAAAGGCTCGGCGGGCGTGTGCTCGAAGCCAGCGATGAATTCTTTGCGCCCAAAGAAAACTTACTGAAGCCGGCGAAGCCGATCTTCATCGAAGAGAAATATACGGATCGCGGGAAATGGATGGACGGATGGGAAACGCGGAGGCGGCGGACGCCCGGCTACGACTGGTGCGTCATTCGGCTGGGGCTCGCAGGAATTATTCGCGGCGCAGTTGTGGACACAAGTTTTTTCCGGGGCAATTATCCGGAACAGTTTTTGCTCGAGGCATGCGATCTGGGAATTGCGGCGCCGTACAAGAATGAACGGGCGCGCCTGAAATCGGCTGCGACGCGCTGGGTCGAAATTCTGCCGCAGGCGGGGCTGAAAGGCGACTCGCAGAATTTGTTTCCAATCGAAAATCCGGAGCGGTTCACGCATCTGCGATTGAAGATTTTTCCCGATGGCGGCGTCGCGCGGCTGCGTGTGCACGGAGAAGTTGTGCCGGACAAGAATCGAATTTCGCGCGGGGAGATTGATCTCGTTGCGGTTGAAAACGGCGGGAGCGTGGTGGATTCAAGCGATCAATTCTTTAGCGCGCCGCTGCATCTCTTGATGCCCGGCCGCGGAAAAAATATGGGCGACGGCTGGGAGACGCGGCGGCGGCGCGGCCCGGGAAACGATTGGGTGATCGTGAAGCTGGGCGTTCCGGGAACGATTGGGCGGATCGAATTGGATACGGCGTACTTTAAGGGGAATTTTCCGGAGAGCTGTTCGATCGAAGCGTGCTACGTCGAAGGTCCGGCCGCCGAAGCGTTGCTGAGCGCAGCGTCGGTCTGGAAGACGATCGTGTCTCGAACAAAGTTGAAAGCAAATCATCGGCACATCTTCCGCCGGGAACTGAACGGTGCGGGAGCCGCTAACCATTTGCGTTTACAAATTTATCCGGACGGCGGCGTGAGCCGCCTGCGCATCTTCGGCAGGGCAGAAAAGCCCGGGGATCGCGTGAAGGGCGTCGAGCGGTTCAATCATCTTTCGAAGGCGCAGGCGCGCAAGGCGCTCTATGACTGTTGCGGCTCAAAGAAATGGGTTGCGCGGATGATGGCGCAAAAGCGCTTTGCAAATATGGCGAGCCTTTACGAGGCCGCGGACAAGATTTTGGCCCAACTGGACGCGAATGATTGGCTCGAAGCGTTTCGACATCATCCGGCGATCGGCGAGTTGAAGGCAAAAGAGAAGCAATCGGCGACGGCGCGCGGATGGTCCGCCGGAGAGCAATCGGCGGCGCAAAAATCTTCGCCGGAGACGCAGGCGACTCTTGCGGCAGCGAATCGGTCATATCAGAAAAAGTTCGGGCACGTGTTTCTGATTTGCGCGACAGGGAAGACGAGCGAAGAGATTCTCAGCAGCCTGCAACAACGTCTGTCGAATGCACCGGAAGCGGAATTGCGCATTGCTGCGGAAGAGCAGCGCAAGATCACGCGACTGCGATTGGAGAAGCTTCTCGAATCATGAGCCAAATTACAACGCACGTGCTGGATGTTTCGCTTGGGCGCCCCGCGGCGGGATTGCCGGTGATTTTGGAGATCGAGAAGGCCGGCGGCTGGAAAGAGCTGAGCCGCGGCGCGACCGATGGCGACGGCCGGTTGCGTCATCTGGTCGCGCCGGGCTCGCTGGTGGAAGGAACGTACCGGCTGACGTTTGAGACGCGGGCTTATTTCGAGTCGCGCAAGATCGCCGGGCTGTATCCGCAGATTTCTGTCGTCTTCCAAGTGCGAGACGCAAAAGAGACCTACCACATCCCTTTGCTCTTGAGTCCGTTCGGATATTCGACGTATCGCGGGAGCTGACGAATGGCGATCGAGCTCGGCAAAAATAATTACGGCAAGTCCCGCGTGCGGCTACTTCGCGTCGTGCGGCAGGAAGGCCGGCACGACATCAAAGAACTGACGATCGCGATCCGCTTCGAAGGTGATTTCGAGACGGCGCACACGAAAGGCGACAACCGCAAAATTCTTCCGACCGACACGATGAAGAACACCGTGTATGCGCTTGCGCGGCAGTATCCGGTCGAAGCGGTTGAAGATTTTTCACTGCATCTGATCGAGCACTTCCTCACGTACAACGCGCAGGTCTCGCGCGTCGGTATCGAGGCGTCCGAAACTTTGTGGTCGCGAATTGCGCACGGCGGTAGGCCGCATGCCTCGGCGTTCACGCGTTCGGGTGAAAAACGCACGGCGACGGTCAGAGGGACACGCGAAGAGACAACGATCCGCGCGGGGATCGAAGACCTGATCGTGCTGAAGACGACGAAGTCCGCGTTTGACGGTTTTCTGCGCGATCCCTACACGACGCTGAAAGAGGACCGCAATCGTATTCTCTCGACGGCGATTCGCGCGCAGTGGTTATACGAGGGAAGCGAAATTGAATTTAGCCCGACCTGGCACGGGGCGCGGCAAATCATACTCGAAACTTTTGCCGAGCACGACAGCCATTCGCTCCAGCATACTCTTTACGCGATGGGCGAAGCCGTGCTCAACAGTTTCGATCACATTCGCGAGATTCACCTCTCGCTGCCCAACAAACACTTCAACCTGGTGGACCTTTCTCCTTTTGGAATGGACAATCCCGCCGAGGTTTTTCTTCCCATTGATGAGCCACACGGCCTGATCGAAGCCACGCTGCGGAAAAAGTGAGCGCAGCGCCTAAGCTCGGCGGCCCGCGAGAATCCTGACGAAAGAGCCGGAGCGAAGTTCCGCATGAGTCAGGCCCGTGAGCGATTGTGTTTCCTCCGCAGTGATGGCGCCGCAATTGATGGCGCGAAGGAAAAAGTTGAGCAGCCCCTGGCCCGTGGCCGCATCGTCGAAGACTTCGCCGACAAGCGTTGCCTGCGCAGCCTTTTCGATGAAATTGCGCAGGCGCTCCGAGGCCGCATCGAGGCTTTCGAGGAAGAACGAATACACGGCTGCGTAACGTGTGGGAAGCTGCGCCGGGTGAAGGTCCCATCCCTGGTAATAGCCGTTTACGAGCGAGTGGCGGATGTGATCGAAGTGAAGTTTCCACGCCGAGTGCACGGCCGCGCGGTTTTCGGAAATCTGACGCGGCGTGAGCGGCGCAGGGTCGTTCGCAGCGCGGTGCGGCGGGACGGGAAGAATATTCGTGGCGCCGTCACAGACCCACACGCCCGTACCCGCGAGCGCCACCTGCATCACTTCGCGCGCAAAATCACATGCCAGGTGGAGATGGTGCTGATAAGCCGCCGTAATATTGCGCCCGGCGGTGTAGTCGTAAGTGCCGAAGTGCGCCGCCACGCAGCGCCCGCGCGCGGCGCTCACAAGCGGCATCAGATTCACTTCGCCGCGTTCGTTGAAAATGGACTGCGTCGTTTCGATCATCAGCTCGAAGCGCAGGACTCCCGGCTCGAGGTCGAGCGCGGGCTCGAGGCGCGAACAAATGTCCGCGAGCGCGGCCACTTCATCCGGCAGAGTTACCTTTGGGAGCGTGATGAAAAATTGTTTCGGAAGCGCGCTGTGCGTCTTCGCGGCCAGCTCCGTCAGAAAGATGTCCATCGTGCGAACGCTGCGATCGCGGAGTTCTTCGGTGAATGGTTTGATGCGGATGCCGATAAACGGAGGCAGTGTGCCCGCATTCATCCCCTCGGCAATTTCCGCCGCCGCGGCAGAGGCGTGGCCGTCCTCCTCGTCATCCGGGCGATTCCCGTAGCCGTCTTCAAAGTCGATGCGAAAATCCTCCACGGGCTCGCGCTGAAGCTTTTCGCGGATGCAGCGATAGAGAGTGTGCGCGAACCAGGCCGAGTGGTTCTGCTTCCGCGCTGCTTCCGGATCCGCTTCGATTGATTTTGCGATCGCGGCAACCGAATCCGAGGATTGCGGCAAGCGGTCAGCGCCGGGGAGCGCAATGGCCCTCGCGAAAACTGCAAAATCGGGCGCGAATTCATCGAGCGAGCGCCGCGCGAGTTCGCCGAGGCGCCGAGTGGTGTCCGCGCGAAAAAGATGCGCGCCTCCATAGACAGTGTGGACAGGCTGGCGGTCGCCCGAAGCGCCGGGGTAACGCTTTTGAAATAATTTGTGCGCCTGCTCGAGCCGCGTTGCAATTTCATGAAGCGATTCCTGAGAAAGAGTTCTCTTCATTTCGAGCCTCGTGCGACCGAATGAAACCCGGGGGTTGTTCGAAAATACGTGACAGGATACATTTGTTTGGCCGCAGAGCGAAGCATTCAGGGCAACTTCGCTCGGTAGTTTAACCAGAAAATGTCCGGAAGAATTCTCATCGTTGACGACGAATCGTCCGCGCGAACGGCGCTCGAGGTGCTGTTGCGCCGCGAAGGATACGAGGTGCGCGATGCGTCGGACGGCGCTTCGGCGCTTGCTGCATGCGCAGAGTTTCGCCCGGACTTGATCCTGCTCGATATCCTGATGCCCGGCATGAACGGTTTCGAGGTCTGCCGTCGCATCAAGGCGACGCCCGAAACGCGGCTCACGCCCGTCGTGCTCATCACGGGGCTTTCAGCGACAGAGGACCGCATTCAGGGAATCAATGCGGGCGCGGATGATTTTCTGAGCAAGCCCATCGACTTCAACGAACTCCTGGCGCGGAGCCGGTCGCTCCTGCGATTGAAGCAATACACGGATGAACTCGAAAACGCGGAAGCGGTTCTTTTCAGCCTGGCTCACAGCATCGAGGCGCGCGACCCTTACACAGCGGGGCATTGCGAGCGGCTTGCTGAAATGTCGGTGCGGCTTGGGGAGCGCCTCGGGTTGCCGGAGGAAGATATCAAGGCTCTCCGGTGCGCCGGAATGGTTCACGACATCGGAAAGGTCGTTGTGCCGGACGCGATCCTGTTGAAGCCGGGACCGCTGACGGCGGAAGAAATTGTGGTGATGCGCAGGCACCCGGTCGTGGGGGAGCGTATCTGCGCGCCTCTAAAATCGTTTCGTCTTGTGACCCCGATCATCCGTCATCACCACGAGAAGCGCGATGGGTCGGGCTATCCCGACGGCCTGCGCGGCGAAGCGATCCCGCTCACTGCGCGGATCCTGCAGCTGGCAGATGTGTATGACGCGCTCACAACCGACCGGCCTTATCGGACAGCGGTTTCATCCGAGGCGGCGCTGCAACTCATGGATGAGGAATCGGGGCTTGGTTGGTGGGACCGCGATTTATTTGACAAGTTCCGCGAAATGGTTCGTGCAATGCATCCGCAGGGCACAAAGGGAAGCGTGCGCAAAGCGGCGATCTGAATGCGCGCGGGTCAGGATTTGCAGATGCGTTCCTCACCGGAGTAAATCACAAAGCGGCGTCCCCGAAGGAATCCGATTAATGTAAGGCGCAACTCGCGCGCCAGTTGCACGGCGAGGCTCGAAGGAGCGGAGACGCACGCGACAAGTGGCAGGCCCGCCACAATCGCTTTCTGCACGATCTCGAATCCGCCGCGGCCGCTCACAAGCAAAAGAGTATCCGCGAGGGGCAGCCGGCCTTCGAGCAGCGCCCAGCCGATCACTTTGTCCACAGCGTTGTGACGGCCGATGTCTTCGCGCAGGACGAGCAGTTTCCCGCCCGTGTCAAAAAGCGCAGCAGCGTGAAGGCCGCCGGTGCGGCCAAAGACGGCTTGTGAAGCGCGTAACGCGTCGGGCAGCTTCAGGAGAATTTCGGCATCCAGGCGGAAGTCCGGGTTCGGTTGCTGAAGGGTCCGGCAGCGCACGGCGTCGATCGAGGCTTTCCCGCAAATCCCGCAACTTGAAGCCGCAAAGAAATGGCGGCGCATTTTCTCGAAGTCCGGAGCGGATTCAGGCGCCAGCTCTGCCAGCACCACATTGCCGCGATTCGTTTCGATTTCCGGCAGGTCAGTCTCGAGCTTGCGGATTTGATCGCGGCGCTGCACGAGACCTTCCGTGAAAAGGAATCCAGCGGCGAGTTCAACGTCGTGGCCGGGAGTGCGCATCGTGACGCTGAGCGGATCTTTACCGATGCGGATTTCGAGAGGCTCTTCGGCGGCAAGATAATCTTCCTTTCGCCGGAACGCGCCTTCTTCCCATTCGGTGATTTGTGTCAGATCGACGCTGCGAGGTTTTCGGGGCAAGCGCGTGTCTCCCGCAAGACGGATACTGCGTGCAGATTTGCGTATCAAGGGTACAGCGGAAGCGCACACGGGGCGAGCGTGAAAACGGGGCTGGGCTCGTCCCGGGGTTTTCGGGACGAGCCAGGGGGCCTTTAGCGGGGTGGTGGTGCTGAAGAAGTTCGCGTTTGCCTATTCTTCGTGTTCGATTCTCACGACTTCGCCGGTGAGATCATTTAGAAAGACGCGCGCGCTCCGGCAATGGGTGAAGTCAAACATGTTGGTGATCGGCCCGGCGATCGAATCAAACGAGCCGCCGCCAATCCGAGCGAGTCCCCAGTTGTCCTCAATGAACCGAATCGGGGAACTTTGATCGGTGAGCGAGCCGTCCACAAAATTCTTCCTGGCAAACGGCGAAACCACTACGAACGGAAGGCGCGGCCCGTAACCGCAACGTCCCTGGAATCCGCCAAGGGCATTGGCGCCGTTCCCGCACGCGCCAGGGCCCGTCAGTGCGTCCGCGCCGCTGGTGGATTGATTGACGATTGTGCTCATCTGATGGTCATACCAGCCGTCGGAGTCGTCCCAGAGGATAAGCACCGCCGTGTCTTCCCACTCTTCGAGTGACTGAAGGAAATTGAGCGTGTCCACGATGAACTGCTGTTCGTCGAGCGGAGTCGAGTTGTTGGGGTGGCCATCCTGCGCTCGGTTCGCCTTGAGGAAGCTCACGGCGGGGAAGTTTCCAGAAGAAACTGCAGTGAAGAAGTCGCTCAGATCATACTGGTGATTTGCCTGGTCGGTGCGCCCGATCATTGCCGTGGACGACGGCGGCAGGTGGTGAGGATTCGCGCTCTGCGCATAGTATTCGAAAGGATTGTGGTGCGCGCTGTAGGCCGCCACGGCAACTCCGTCCAGCCGGTTGGTTTTCGTCGCGCAGGTGGCGATTCCATTCGAGACAGAAGACGGCTTGAACCCGCCCTGGAACCAGCCCCAGGTGATGCCTTTGGCGTTCAGGCGGTCTCCGATATTCGGTCCGATCAGCGAAGTCCGGTCGAAATTGCCGGCACAGTCGTCATAGAACGGATCTGCGTCACCGATCACCGTGGCAATGCCGGGCAGCTGCAAAACATCGGCCTCGAGATCATTGGAAGAGTCATCCACGGAATGAATCAGATCGGCTCCGGCGGTCTGACCGGAAACCAGATTCAAAACACCGGGGGTTGACGGCCCGAACGTGGTCCCGAAGGAATTGTCGCTCATGGCGAAGTGCTGGGCGTAGTTCCACAGGGCCGTCACCGTGTTGCCGTCGTAGTAGCCCATCGTGATGCCAGCGCCGAATCCCGCCAGATTCGGGAAGCTTGTGCAGCCACCAGCCGGGGACGTGTTTTCCGGGAATTTGTCCATCAGTCCGGCATCGAAAGCACGCTGCTCGGGGGTGTAGTCATGGTTCAGGTCGCAGGTGAGAGCCTGGCTACGATCCAACCGGAAAGGGTTGGCCGAATTTGGATTGTGCGTGAGCAGAGCGGGCGTCAATCCGTTCACCGAGGGTGTATCGGGTTTGGCATGGAATTCAGGTTCGCCGCCCGGGTTCGTGGCGTTCGGGTAGGTGCCGAAATAGTGATCGAACGAGATGTTTTCCTGGAAAATGATTACCAAATGCTTGATCGGCGTGGCGGTTTTGGGACCGCCGGACTTTTTCGAGTTTCCCTGATCGGCCATGAGCGCGGCCGGGTTGACGATGGCCAGGTTCGCGGCGAGGAACATTGCCGCCATCCAGCGAAGATTCTTCCTGATCATGAAATCTCCTTGTCGGGAATTTTAGGGTTTGAAATTGTGCCGCTCGATTCCGTGACCGTCCGCCACGCATTGTGGCTGCTGACTGCCGCGTGGAATCAATCGCGTGCACGTCGTTGGTACGCGCCGCTTGTTATTGCCGTGTGAAAGGAAAGTAAAATCTGGAGGCGTTCGCCGCAC
>JBAWGF010000003.1:0-9075 GCA_049592615.1 Candidatus Acidiferrales bacterium | reverse complement strand
GATTGAACGAGGCGCGTGCAGGCGATCCAGCGGCCGTCGGGAGAAACACGAGGATGCAAGAGGTTGCCGGAGTCGTTCGTCAATTGAACCGGCGCTCCCCCGGCGCGTGGCACGGAGAACAACTGGAGGCGATCGCCGGCAAGGCCGCTATAGATGATGGATTTTCCGTCCTGCGACCAATCAAGGCCTCCGTAGGTGGTGCCTTCGTATTCGAGAATTTTCTCGGCGTGTGAACCGCCGCCAGCCGCGACAATCCAAATGGCGCGGATCTGACCCTCGCGGCGATCCTCCACGGCAATCTCTTTGCCGTCGGGCGACCACGCGCCCCATTGGGCGCTATGAATTTCCGCGGGCAATTGCAATTTTTCGGCTTGAAGGGCCTGCCCGGCCTCGGTATCAACCGTAATGATCCACAGCTTGTCGATTCCCGGCTGTCCGGCCCTGTCCCACGACGTGAAAAGCAGCTTCTTGCCATCGGGCGACCAGTAGGCGGGGCCCGTTTCCCAGCCAAAATTCGTGAGACGAATTTCCGGCGCGCGCAATTCTTCGGCGCGGCGAAGATAGATGTCGTCGGTGCTCGCAGGACTCGAATACGAAGGAACGGGGGTGGAAGAGCGGTGCGAATGATATGCGATCCAGCGGCCGTCCGGCGACCATGCCGGAGGAAAATCCTCGTGATAGCCCGCCACGATCAGCGACGGGACAGACGCGCGCTCCGCTTCGGAATCCACATTCACGACGGCATCGTCGAGGTTGAGCGCCCAGTCCGCCAGACGCCAGCCGCCGAAAGTGTAGGCGATCCGATTGCCCGCCGGATGCCACATCGGAAGTTCGCCGCCGGCCATCACTTCTTTCGCATCGCCACCCTTCACAGGAACTACGACAATCGCGTCTTTCACGACCGTGCGCGTCCAG
This sequence comes from Candidatus Acidiferrales bacterium, assembly GCA_049592615.1. Classification (GTDB taxonomy): domain Bacteria; phylum Acidobacteriota; class Terriglobia; order Acidiferrales; family UBA7541; genus Palsa-295. The sequence continues at coordinate 8,160 of JBAWGF010000003.1, read as the reverse complement.
TAGAGATTTCCGCCCGCGACCGCAGGATTGTTGTTGTCTTCGTCGGGCGTAACCACAACAGCGTGCCGCGCGCCGTTTGTGAGATCGAGTTCATAGATTTTCAGCCAGCGGTCGGCAAACGGATGGTGTCGCTCTTCGTTTTTCGGCGGACCCGCGCCTGCGAGCGCGAGATAAGCGTGGCGGCCATCGGGAGAAATGGCAATCGTGTCCATCATGGGACTCGCGTCCAAATGGCTCGCAATCGTTCGCGCGGCCGACGTGTGCACGTTGATGCGCACAAGCGCGGATTCGCCATTGGGTTGAAACAGTAAGTCGTAAAACATTTCGCCGTCGGGAGAGAATGCCATCGCCGTGATGGTTCCAGTAACGCCGTAATTGCGAACCTCGCCGCGACGGCTGATGAAAATCCCCTGTTCCGGCGAGCCCACCGAGTAGTAAGCAACCTCCGAACCGTCAGGCGAGCAGACCGCAACTGCGTCGGGGGGGAGCGCCAAGAGCTGGAGACTGTCCCCCTTCTTCAGGAAGACACCTTTCTCAGTTCCACGCCGGCCGAAGCGCGCAAGCTTGCCCGGGCCGCAGAACGCGGCTGCCCTGACATCGTCGAGGTCCCCCTGCAGCGTTTTCTTCTCGTCGCGCTTTGTCGCCAGCGAATAGAGATTCACTTCTCTGCCGAAGAGGTTGAACAGGGCCTCGCTCGCGTCGTTCGAAACGGTGACAAATGTCAGCGGGCCCTCGAACCATTTGTTGCTGGGGCGCTCGAAAACAAGAACGTCGGACGAGGGACGGCTCTGCGCTGAGCCGAGCTGCCAGAATGCCAGCGCGAGAACCGCGATGGCCGCGAATCGGCGAGTCACGAGAGTTTCCCCAAGCGAATCATCCCCAAGATTCGAACTCCTAAATTGAGTTTACTCTGAATTTCAGGCGTATTTGTAAAAGCCGCGGCCGGATTTGCGTCCCAGCCAACCCGCGGCGACGTATTTACGGAGTAAAGGGCAGGCGCGATATTTCGAGTCGCCGAAACCCTTGAAGAGCACTTCGAGGATGTCCACGCAAACATCGAGGCCGATAAAATCGGCGAGTTCGAGCGGGCCCATCGGGTGGTTCATGCCCAGCTTCATCACGGCGTCCACGGCTTCGGGCGTCGCAACGCCTTCCATCACGCAGAATGCGGCTTCGTTGATCAGCGGCATCAGCACGCGGTTCGAGACGAAGCCGGGCGCATCGTTCACCGCAACGGGCTTCTTTTCGAGTTTTTCGCAGAGCGACATCGTCGTCTGAAACGTTTCGTCGCTGGTCGCGAGCCCGCGAATCACTTCGACCAAAACCATCATGGGCACGGGATTCATGAAGTGCATGCCGATGAATTTTTCGGGACGCGAAGTTTGCGCGGCGAGTTGCGTAATCGAAATCGAGGATGTATTGCTCGCGAGAATCACGCCGGGGCGCAGGACCGCGTCCGCCTCTCTTAGCACGTGCACTTTCAAATCGAGATTTTCGGGAACGGCTTCGACGGCGAAATCCGCCGCCGCGAGTTTCGAGGAATCGGTTGTGGCCTCGATGCGCGCGAGAACCGCCGGCTTGTCCGCTTCGGCGATTTTTCCCTTCTTCACTTCGCGATCGAGATTTTTTGCGATGGTTTCGAGGCCGCGGTCAAGGTAGCGCTTTTCGAGATCGCGCAGAATCACCCGATATCCCGACCTCGCGAACACGTGCGCGATTCCGTTTCCCATCGTGCCCGCGCCGAGAACTCCGACTGTCTTGATTTCGCCAGGTGACATGTGCGTCGTGATGATAGCGGAAAATTGGAATTTAGAGTTCAGAAGTTTGGAAGCTCGAACGTCCGAGCGGAGATTTACGTATGTGGCTTCGATAAGAGAGCAAGCCACGCCGCGAGCGAAGCGAATTTTTCGTCTTGCGACCAGGGAGGGCCAAGCGGACGCCCGAGTTCGGTCACGCGACGGGTAAGGTCGCCGGGCTTGAGCCGCAAAGCGCGCGACGTGGCGTCCACGAGTTCGCGTTCTTTGACGGTCACGGTTTCAAGACCACAACGAGCGCTCGCGTGGAGAAGGGCTTCGCGGAAAAGTTCGCCATCGGCGGTGTGAATCTGTGCATGGGACGCCAAAATCTGCGGCAAGCGCGGAAGCGGTCTTCCGGACGCGAGGAGAAGGCCGCAGCGGGTGAGTTTGTAGCTCTGCGCTTTCAGGCCAGCCTCGAGCTCGCGAATCGCGCGGAAGGCAAGGCCTCGCGCCTCGGCCTGGCTGTGAGAGACGAATGCGCGCGCCTCGTCGAGCGGCAATTTCAGAGCAGTGTGGTAGGGCTGCCGAAATTCGTAGGTGAATGTTTTGACGAGGTGGACACGCTGGCGCGCCAGGACGGAAGGCGTGCCTTTTGTCACGGCGAGCGCAACCAGAGCGGTCCAGCCGGAGTGGACGCGAAACCCAACCGCCGCGCTTTTCATATGCCCCTTCGCTGTACCACGAGGACTGATAAAGGAATTAAAGGGGGGAAAGGAGGGAAAGGAAGTAAAGGAGGTAGAGGGCATTGCCCGGGAGGCAAGCCTCCCTGAAGGAAAGCGGAAGCAAGCTTCCGCACTCCAAAATGGCGCATGACGTGAATATAGCGGTGAGATGAGGATGAGTTCTAGCTGAAATGGCGAATCAGCTCGGAGATGCGCGCGAGATGATAGTCGTCATGCTCGGACTGAAAATAGAGCATGTCGGTGACGCGCATCGGTTTGTTCAGCCGAGGATGGAGTGCGGTGCGCGCGAAATAGGCGGAATCGTTTTTCTCCAAGCGGGCGACTGCCGGGAGCCGCGCGGCACGAAATGCGCTCAGGATGGATTGGATCGGTTGCTCGTTGTGCCGCGCTTCGTGGGTCTTGCGATTGGTCATGTCGGCGGCGCGAAGCGTTTTTAATCCCGCGTCGAAGTCGTCCACGCGGCCCGCAAATAATGTTTCCAAATCGAGCAGGTGGCCGATATTCTCTTGAATGGACCAGGTGTCGCCGTCGCGCCGAACCAGAACGGATTGCGCCAACCCTTTGACGCGATCCTCGATGCGCGCGGGAGCGCCGCGGAAGCGCTCGATCATCTCCGGGTACAGCTCCGCCGGAAAATTGAACTCGAATTTTCGGTCGGTCCATCTGATGCGCGGCATGGGACACCTTCCACTCGGGTCAGATGAAATCAGAGGCTTAGTCGATTCAAGGAATACGGTGACAACTATTCGGGCGGCGTCGCTTCGATCACTTCGCGGATGATTTCTTTGGCGCGCGCCTCATGCTTCGGCAGGACAAGCAACTTCGTTGCGTTTCGCTGCGAGTCAATCACGCTTCCAATTCCATTTTCGCGGAGGCAATCGTTCAATATCTGCGCCATTTCTCTTGCGTCTCCAGACCAAACTTGGGCGGTGGCATCTTCTGGATCGAAATCTTCAAGAATGTCGTCGGCGGGATGTTCCTCGGGCTCCTCCGAGTCGCCAAGTTCGGGCGTTCCCTGCTCTTGTGAGTCCTCAGCCTTGATGGACTTCGTGGCCCATGCTCTCATCCAAGAGGGTTCCATGCGCGTCTGGTATCGGTCACTTTCGGAATCACTTGTGCCGATGACCTCGCGAAAGACTTTTTCGGCGGCATCGTGGTCCCGCACGAGAGTCCAGATTTCCATCGGACGCGCTCCTTTAAATTGACCCAGACTTATGGCCAGTGTTTGGTCTGTGAATTCGATTCCCGCTCCGTGCAGCGCCATCTGGCATTGCTGAAAGATCCGCGGATCGTAACCCGACCAGAAAAGTTCCTTCGCGTTCGGATTTGACGGAACCCCATCTTCAGGCTGGCGGTCCGCCAAATTTTCGACCAGCGCGACGCCGCAATCTGTGCACTCTTTGAAGCCGGGCCGGTACTCCATTTTGCATTGAGGGCAGAACATGAATCTCAGAGCTACGAACGCTCGACGGCAAGGGCGACAGCGTTGCCGCCGCCGAGGCAGAGCGCGGCGATGCCGCGCTTGAGGTTGCGGCGCTGCAATTCATAAAGCAGCGTGACAAGAATGCGCGCGCCGGATGCGCCGATGGGATGGCCTAGCGCGACAGCGCCGCCATTGACATTTACTTTTTCAGGATTGAGTTTCAACATGCGCGTGACGGCGATGGCGGCGACGGAAAACGCCTCGTTCAGTTCAATGAGGTCCACATCCTTGTCGCGATCCCATCCGGTTTTTTTCAACAACTTTTCAACCGCGTCCACCGGCGCCATCATCACCCACTTCGGCTCGACGCCGCTTACTGCCTGCGCGACGATGCGCGCAATGGGGGACTTGCCCATGCGCTGTGCGTTGCGTTCGCTTGTGACGACGAGCGCGGCGGCGCCGTCGTTCGTTCCCGGCGCGTTGCCCGCCGTGACCGTGCCGTCTTTCTTGAATGCGGGCTTCAGTTTCGCGAGCGCTTCGATTGTCGAGTCCTCGCGCGGCGATTCGTCCGTCTTGACGATGACGGGATCGCCCTTCTTCTGCGGAATTTCGATCGGTAAAATCTGCTCGCCGAAGAAGCACGACTTGATCGCCCGGACGGCTTTCTTGTGGCTATCCGCCGCGAACTGATCCTGCTCCTGCCGCGAGATGTTGTACTTCTCTGCCACCAGCTCGCCGGTCATGCCCATGTGAAAATTTTCGTACGAGTCCCACAGGCCGTCGGTGATCATCGAGTCATACATTTCCTGATTGCCGAGGCGAAACCCGGTGCGCGCGCCCTTGACCAGATAGGGGCAATTCGACATGGACTCCATGCCGCCGGCGACGACAATTTCGGATTCGCCGAGCTGAATTCCCTGCGCCGCGAGTGCGACGGCCTTCAATCCCGAGCCGCAGACTTTGTTGATGGTCATCGCAGCGACGCGCGAGTCGAGACCGCCGCGCAATCCCGCCTGCCGCGCCGGATTCTGGCCCAGCCCGGCTTGCACGACGTTGCCCATGATGACTTCGTCCACCTGCTTCGGCTCGATGCCCGCGCGGCGAACGGATTCGGCGACGACTTTCGCGCCCAGCTCCGTCGCCGTGAGAGGTGCCAGCCCGCCCATGAATTTTCCGATCGGTGTGCGCACCGCGCTCAAAATGACAGGCTGTTCCATGGTGGCTTCTCCTTCGGTTTCCGCTGCGATCGAACTGCGCCGAAATACAAGTATAGGCGCGACGCATTGCGCGGTCAATTTGACGACGGGGTTGGAACGCGAAGGGAGGAATTTGGCAAAAACTTCGATCGGGCACGCCAGCCCGGCTCGCGGTTGCGACGCGGTCGAAACATACGACGACCTTGCCGTTTTTGGACTTCGGTTTCGATGTTATCGTTGTGGTGGCTGGCGACAGCAAAATCAGCTTCGTAGAAAAACTTTTCAAAACGCGGAACCGCTGGAATTCGTATTTATGGATATTCTCAAAAAACTCTTCGAGCAGCATTTCCACTCACCGGTCGCGCGCGTAGAGCGCCTGCATGGCCGGCTCAGCGGTTCCGGGCGCAATATCGTCCGGCTTGCCAGTGAAACATTCAGCGCAATCGGCATTCTGCATGATGTGCGCGAAGAGAACGTCGCATTCCTTGAATTTTCGAGGCATTTTCGCCGGCACGGTCTGCCCGTGCCGGAAATTTATGCGGAAGATTTGAACCACGGCGCTTATCTCGAAGAAGACCTGGGCGACACGACACTTTTTGAGTTTCTCTCGAGAAATCGCGCCGGCGCGAACATTGCTCCCCAGGCGGTCGAAGCCTATCGCAAAGTGGTGGCCGTGTTGCCGCGCTTTCAGATCGAAGCCGGCCGTGATTTGAATTACAAAGTTTGCTACCCGCGCGCCAGCTTCGATCAACAGTCCATCGCCTGGGATTTGAATTATTTCAAGTATTACTTTCTCAGGCTCGCCGGCATTTCGTTCAACGAACAATTACTGGAAGACGACTTCGGCCGCCTGATCGAGTTCTTATTGAGGGCCGACCGCGATTACTTTCTCTATCGAGATTTCCAATCGCGCAACGTCATGCTGCGCGACGGCGATCCATTTTTTTTGGACTATCAAGGCGGGCGCAAGGGCGCGCTGCAATATGATATCGCTTCCCTTTTATACGATGCCAAGGCCGATCTGCCGCCGGAGCTGCGCCGGAAATTGCTCGACGACTATGTCGAAAGGCTGGGCGATTTCATCAAGCTTGAGCGCGAAGTTTTCATGCGGCACTACTACGCCTACGTTTACGTCCGTATCATGCAGGCGCTGGGCGCGTATGGCTTTCGCGGCTTTTATGAGCGCAAAGCCCATTTTCTACAAAGCGTGCCGTTTGCGCTGAAAAACTTGCAATGGCTGCTTCACCACGTCGAGCTTCCCATCGCACTGCCGGCGCTGATGGATGCGTTCAAAAGCATGGTGGCATCGGAAAAATTGCAGAGCCCGGCTTCCGAAGCGGAAGGCCTAATCGTGCGGATCTTCAGTTTTTCATTTCACCGGGGCCTGCCGAAGGATGAGGCCGGGCATGGCGGCGGCTTCGTTTTTGATGGCCGCACCCTCCCGAACCCCGGGCGGGAAGATCGCTTCAAGGCTCTTACGGGCAAAGACGCACCGGTGATCGATTATCTGAACCAGCAAGAAAGCGTGCGCCAGTTCCTGGCCAGCGTGACGTCGCTGGTGGATGCAAGCGTGAGCAATTATCAGAGTCGCGGCTTCAAGAGCTTGATGGTGTCGTTCGGCTGCACCGGCGGCCAGCATCGCTCGGTGTATCTGGCAGAACAATTGGCGAGCCGATTGCGCGGCAGGAACGGTGTAGAGGTAGTCGTGCGGCATATTGAGCTGGAGTACCTGGGCAAATGAAAGCGATGATCTTGGCCGCCGGCCTCGGCACGCGCCTTCGGCCACTCACTGACAGTCGCCCGAAGGCGTTGGTGGAAATCGCCGGACGGACGCTTCTCGAGATCACGCTCTCTCGTTTGCGCGCCGTTGGGATTCGCGAGGTGATTATGAACGTGCATCACTTCGCCGACATGATTCTCGAGTATCTGAAAGCGAACGATAACTTCGGCATGCAGATTGCGGTTTCTCGCGAGGAGGTCTTGCTCGACACCGGCGGTGGCCTGAAAAAGGCCGCCTATTTCTTCCTTGAGGGTTCCAACAGTTCTGAAAAGCCGTTCATTTTGCACAATGTCGATGTCCTCAGCACGATTGATCTCCTACGCATGGTGCAATTTCATATTGAAAATCAGGCTCTCGCCACTCTGGCGGTGCAAGACCGGGAGGCATCTCGATACCTGCTCTTCGACGGCCAGCGTCAGCTTTGCGGCCGGCGATCCGGCCGCGATCAGAAAACCGAACTTGTTCGATCTTCAAAAGAGGTGCAGCCGCTGGCTTTTTCCGGCATCCACGTTATTTCTCCTCGTATTTTCGCGATGATGATGGAAGAAGGAGCTTTTTCCATCATCGACTCCTATCTGCATCTCGCCGCCCGCGGAAACAAAATCCTCGCTTTTCGGGCCGATGAATACTATTGGCGTGACCTCGGCAGGCCGGACAACGTGATGCAAGCCGCGCAGGATTTGAAGCAAAAAGTTCTTCTATAATAAGCTCGCCGAGTCCGCGATTGGCTGTGCTTGCCGCCGAGTTACCGGACGATGTCGCCCACAATCTGGTTCGGATCGCCGAACGTTGTTGGACAGGATGCAAAATTAGGTTGGGCGCCTCCGACCTAAAACTCCAACCAGCTGCGACAGAGTCAGGGAGTTTTCAAAAGAGCGAGCGACAAGTGGCCTCACGATTGACTCGAACGGCCGCCGAATTTATATTATTCGCTTGAAATTTGCACGGCGGCGAATACAGGGAAGCGAGGCCGTTTCGATGAAACGAACTAAGGCGAAGAAGACCTCGAAGAAGAGAGCGCGACTGAAGGCCAGGCCCTTGAGCCGCATGAAGAGTCTCAAGAGCACAAGCAATCCGCTCGAGAGTATAGCGGCGTATCCGATTCTGACCGAAGAAGTCGGTCTCCCGCATAAATGATCCGAGGGTTACCTAGCATTCAGTGCGGTGGCGTACCGGCATTGCGAAAATGAAAGAATCTAGCTGTGGCCGCCGCCCAGCTCGCGGACGATGTCGCCCACGAACTGCTTCGCATCGCCGAAAAGCATGAGGGTTTTGTCATTGT
>JBAWGF010000002.1:0-2421 GCA_049592615.1 Candidatus Acidiferrales bacterium | reverse complement strand
TCCAGCGATTGTCGCGAGCAGTTGCGAACCGGCATAGATATATTCTCTCGTGGGCGCAGCCGGGGCGGCTCCGTTCACGTACTCGGCGATTACTTTCGCTCCCGAGAACAAATATACCGTCGTGGTCCCGCTCGATATTTTCTTCACCCGCAGGCCGTTCCCGTCGTACGCATACGTGCTCGTAATTCCGTTGGACGTGCTGCTCGTAGCGCGATTCTCCGCATCGTAAACGAGCGTGTTTACGCCGTCGGCAATCATATTCCCGGATGAGTCATATCCGTACCCCGAGCCCATGATGTGGTTCGTCGTGGCATCGACCGCCACGGAGCTCATTGGTCCGCTTCCGGTGACGCCATCGGAAAGCCCGCCGGCCATTCCTCGTAATCTCCGCCGCGCATCTACAAGCGCAGAGCGCAACGAACTCGTCGCCACCGAAATTTTGCGTTTGCTACTCATAGCGGAGGGCTTCGATAGGGTCGAGGCGCGAAGCTTTGTGCGCGGGGTAGTAGCCGAAGAAAATTCCGATGACCGCGGAAAATGCCGCTGCGATGACGATGGCAAGCGGCGAGACAATCGCGGGCCACTTCAATAATTTCGAAACACTTGCGGACGCGCTCATCCCGAATAGGACTCCCGCGGCGCCTCCCATCAAGCTCAGCGCCAGCGCCTCGATCAGGAACTGAATCTGCACATCCTCTTCAGTTGCGCCCACGGCCATGCGCACTCCGATCTCCCGCGTCCGCTCGGTCACAGACACCAGCATGATGTTCATGATTCCGATTCCGCCGACCAGCAGCGAAACGCTCGCGATGCTTGCGAGCATCAGCGTGAACGTCTTGCTCGCCTGTTCCTGCGCCTGGAGCGCGTCTTCCGGGTGGCGCACGTTGAAGTCGTCCGGCTCGTCGTGACGCAGCCGGTGCCGCTGACGCAGCAGCCCTCGGACGCGCTTTTCGGCGGGCACGATGGCGTCCGGCGAAACCGCCGAGCAGAAAATATCGTCGAGCCAATCAATGCCTTTGAGCTTCTTCATCGCCGTCGTGTACGGGATCATGATGAAGTCGTCCTGATCGCGCCCGTTCGTCGCGAGGCCTTTCGGCTGGAGCACGCCGATCACCAGGCAGGGCAGCCCCGCAGTGCGAATCGTCTTCCCGATGGGATCTTCTTCGCCGAAGAGCACATCCACGATCGTATTTCCGATCACGCAGACGTTCGCGATGCGGTCCACATCCGCCTTCGTGAAGAGCGAGCCCCGCGCGAGATACCACCGCCGAATGTCGAAATATTCCGGCGAGATCCCGCGAAAAGTCGTGTACCAATTGTGATTGCCGTAAACCACCTGAACGGGGCCGTCCACGTTGGGCGCCACTTTGTCGATCATCGGGACCACTCGCTCGATAGCCATCGCGTCCTCGACCGTCAGCGTCTTGGTTGCGCCATTGCCCGTGCGGATGCCGTTGACGTTCCGCCCGCCCGCTTCCACCCACACCATGTTCGTCCCGAGCGCCACGAGCTGCTCGTGGACCATCGCCGAGCCGCCCTGGCCGATCGCGACGGTGCAGATCACGGCGCCAATGCCAATCATGATCCCCAGCATCGTCAGCACCGTGCGCATTTTGTTCCGGCCAAGCGCCCGGAACGCCATCCTGAAAGCTGTGGCGAAATTCACGCGTTCTCCTCGCGCGATATCTTACCAACTGGCAGCGCGCCGCTCGCGCGTTTTGTTTTTATTTGTGATCCCGCCTGCCCTGAGTGACGTCGCGAAGGGAGCGAGCGAGGCGACGAGGGCTCTCTCTTCCTCCCTCCATACCCGTGCTGTTGTACAATCGCGGCATGGAAATCCGGACGATTCAGCCGTTCCTGAAATATTTTGAGAGCTTTCGCGACCGCACCATGCGCGTCTCGCGCCTCATCCCGCCCGACAAGCTCGACTGGACCTACGCGCCGGGAAAATTCACGCTGGGAGATCTTCCGCGCCACCTTGCCGTCGTCGAACGCTACCTGTGGGCCGAAAACATTCAGGGCAAGCCCAGCCGCTACACCTCGCACGGCAAAGAGCTGGCCGACGGCCTCGACACCATCCTCGCGTTCATGGAAAAACTGCACGCGGAATCCATGGAAATTTTCGGCCGCCTCACCGACGACGACCTTGCGCGAAATTGCGTGACGATCGCCGGCACCGAAGTCCCCATCCGCCACTGCCTCCGCGCGATGGTCGAGCATGAGGTTCATCATCGCGGCCAGATTTATCTCTATCTCGGCATGCTCGGTGTTCCGACGCCGCCGCTCTTCGGCATGACCTCCGAGCAAGTCCGCTCTCGCAGCGCCGCCTCTTCGTAGCGCTGCCGCGCGCGCAACAACTGCGCCTCCTTGTTTCTTGCCCGCGCGTGGTTCCCCGGACGAGCGGAAACAGGCACTATTTGT
>JBAWGF010000001.1:0-7151 GCA_049592615.1 Candidatus Acidiferrales bacterium | reverse complement strand
GCTCAGATAAATATTTTCACGGCCCGTCAGTTCGGGGTGGAATCCAGTGCCGACTTCGAGCAGGCTTCCGACGCGGCCGTGGACCTCGGCATATCCAGCGGTGGGCCGAGTGATGCGCGAAAGAAGTTTCAGAAGCGTAGTCTTTCCTGCACCATTCCGGCCGATAAGCCCAACGACTTCACCCTGCCCGACGTCAAACGTGACATCGCGAAGGGCCCAGAGATAATCCGGTGCGCTGCGCTGGGCGCGCTGGAAAGGGGTTTTCAGCGCGCGCGCCAGCACATCGCGCAACGCGAAATACCGTTCGCGCTCCCCAATGCGATAGCGTTTGCCGAGCCCTCGAACTCGTATGACGGCTTCAGTCATCTTTCAGACCACATCTGCGACAATCGTTTCCATCTTTTGAAAATACGCGACGCCGCCCAAGAGGACCGTCACGACCACTCCGGCGGAAACAAGAACCATACTGCCGGGCGGGTCGCCACTTCCCGCGAGCGACCATCGAAACCCTTCGATCACGCCGGCCATCGGATTGAGACCATAAAGCCAGCGCCAATTTTCCGGCACAAGCGAACTTGGATATGCGACCGGTGAGGCGAACAGCCAGAATTGCACCAGAAACGGGAGGACGTAGCGGACATCACGATAGATGGCGTTCAGCGCCGAGAGCCACAGACCCACGCCCAGCGCCGTCAGCACTGCGAGCAGCAGAAACCCGGGAAGCCACAGTATCGCGGCCGTGGGCCGAATGCCGTAATAGATCATCATTGCGACGAACATCAGAAATGACACGCTGAAATCCACCAGACCGGAAAGGACCGACGAGAGCGGCAACGCCAGGCGAGGGAAATAAACTTTCGTAATGAGTCGCTGGTTCTCAACGATCGTATTCGTCGCATTCTGAAGCGCGGCGGCGAAATACATCCATGGGAGCAGTGCGCTGTAGTAAAAAATCGGATAAGGAAGTCCTTGCGATGGAATGTGGGCCAGCTTTCCGAAAAAGAGGCTGAAGATCAGCATGGTCAGGAATGGTTGCAAGACGGCCCAAGCCGCACCGATGGCAGTTTGCTTGTAACGAATCTTGATGTCGCGCCATACGAAGAAATAAAGAAGCTCGCGGTAATCCCATAGTTCGCCCATCGGAAGCGCCCACCAGCGCGCCGGCGGTTCGATGCGAAGCACCAGAGGCCTTCGATGTGTTATCGATTCGACAGTTGTGCCGGCGCTGCTCACTCGTTTTCCTTCAGTGGCCCAGACTTGAGCTGCTTCTCGTCCTCTTGTTCGATCCGATGCATCAATTGTTTGCGACCGGTCAGATAGCTCTTCAATGTGCTGGCGACCTGTGCGGGAACTACGACCACCTGATTGTAGGCCGCGTCGCGCCAGGAGATCGGACCGCGCGCTGGGAGCAGGTGCGTGCCCCACTGGAAGATGAGCCCCAGATTCCACGCGATCAAAAGAGCCGTAACGCTCGATGCTAAAATCATAGCCCGTCGTACCTGCCAGCCGTGCACCAGCCATTCAAAAAATGATGCCAGCCCCAGCACGAAAAAAATCGTCAGAGAAACAAAGAAACGATTGCCAAATGACGATATCCCATCCCAGTCGGGATAGCTCGAGATGAAATAGTAAAACACGATCGGGACCAGAAAAAGATTCGCCGCGAGCCACGGGTCGCGCCGCAAGAAAATGAGCAGGCCGATCGTGGCGAGTGCCAGGATCGGCGTCCAGGAAAACAGGCCGTGGTCGGAGGAAAAAAGCACGCCGGCAAGCACCGGAGATTTCCAATTCCACTCACCCACGCTGATGTAGCCCGATGAGAACAAACTTCCATAAATCATCCAGCGCGAAATGAGAGTCGGCGAAACGGCCACGAGGAATGCAGCCAGAAAAAGAACATTTGCAAATAGGAGTCGGGTGACGCTGCTCTTTTCAGCCAGCTTTGTTTGAAAGTTCTTCCAATATCCACGCAACGATTCGACCAGAGGCAAAATCAGCAGAATGCCATTTGGGTAGTAAACGTCCACCATCAGGCCGCCGAACAGACCGAGCAAAATCCACTGAAGAACCGCTCGCCCGCCTCGCGTCCGTTCCCAATACCAGAGAAACAACGCGACCACGAACGCCGACTGCGCATGCGACCACGACGGGTTGAAGTACATATACACCGGAAGGGAGCTTGCGAACCAAATTCCCAGAGTGGCGAGAAATGCCCAGCGCCCCGAAAAGAATTTCTTCGCCATTTGGAACGAAATCCACAACCCAAGAAACCCATAGACCGCCGTTCCAAACGCCATGGCGGTCGTGTACGGCCAGGAAAATCCATCGGCGGAAATGTGAGCGCCGAAAGCATCTATGGTTTTCACGGAGAAATGGGCGGTGAGAAGAAACGGGAACCAGAGAATCGCGGGCCCCACGGTGAAGTGATTGTCGAGTTGCCCAGTGCGCGTGTATTGACTCGGCAAAATATGGCCCTGCGAATCAATTCTCCCCACGCGAAAGGTCGGATTGGCCTTGAGCCAGTCTTTTTGGAAATCGAGCCGCCCTTCGATCAGCATGGACCGGCCGTACGCGTAGTATCCCACTCCATCACCTCGCACCCAGGGATTCACCAGCGGCAGGGTCAGAAGAAACAGACAAATGAGGCACTTTTCGTAGCGGGATAGATTACGCCAATCGCTCAAGAGGTGCATTGGGTCCACGCGGATGCGTCACGTCGTGCTTCGTCCTTTCACTTGCGAACGGCGGGGCTCGCAAATTTGAAATGCGGCGTTGCTCAAGGCGTCATCGAGCTGGCTGCATTCGCTCCGGCAGCCCGACTGGCCGCACGTTCTCCAGCTCCCAAGTATTCCTCTTCCTTTTTCTTCTGAAAATAGGCCACGACGCGATCTACGATTTCCGAGAGTTGCATCGTCGGGCGAAAACAAGTGAGCTGCTGAAGCTTTTCGAGCGAGGGCACGCGGCGCAGCATGTCTTCGAAACCCGGCTCGTAGGCTTGGTCGTAAGGAATAAACGTGATCGGCGATTCGCTGTTCGTGTGCTGCTTCACGACGCGCGCGAGCCCCTCGATTGAAATTTCCTGGTCGCTTCCGACATTCACGACCTCGCCGATGGTTTTGTCCGTTGCAATGAGCCGCAAGATCGATTCGACCGCGTCGCGTACGTCACAGAAACAGCGCGACTGCTGGCCTGTGCCGTACACGGTGATCGGTGCGCCCTCCAGCGCTTGCCGCACAAAATTCGGCACCACCATCCCGTATCGCCCGGTTTGACGGGGCCCCACGGTGTTGAACAATCGAGCAATCATCACCGGAAGTTTTCTCTCTTTCCAGTACGACAGAGCAAGGAATTCGTCGAGCGCCTTCGAAGCCGCGTAGCTCCAGCGTCCCTTGGTCGTCGGACCGAGGACCAGGTCCGCGTCTTCGTGGAATGGGACTTTGTCGCTCTTGCCGTATACCTCCGACGTTGAGGCAATAAAAACGAGCTTCTTTTTCTTCGATGCGGCATCGAGAACGAGCTGTGTGCCGTAGACATTCGTTTCGAGCGTACGCACAGGGCTTTCCACGATCAGGCGCACGCCAACCGCCGCGGCGAGATGGAACACGACGTCGGATTCATCCACCAGTTCGGCCAGCAATTGCCGGTTCGTAATCGAATCGAAGAAGTAGTGAAACCGTTCGTGCGTTTTCAGATGACGGATGTTCTCGACGCTCCCGGTCGAGAGGTCGTCGAGCACAAAAACTTCGTCTCCGCGCCCCAGCAGTCTTTCCGCCAGGTGCGACCCGATAAAGCCCGCCCCACCGGTAATCAAGTAACGCAAATTTCCCCCTAACTCGGATGCCCGTCCGTTTCGTCCGCCGCGGCTGGGAATCGAGCTGGTTTGGAAACATCTTCGCCATACCCGTGGCCATACGCATACGGGTAGTAGCGGTAGGAGTAGTAGTAATCCGGCGCACTTGAATCGACGGCGTTTAATACCACGCCAAGCATGCGGCATTTCACGGCCATCAGGAGGTCACGAGTGCGCGTAAAGGCTTCCTTCGGTGTTTCGCCGCTTCGCACAACCAGCAGCACGCCGTCCGTGAGCGCTGAGAGAATCACAGCGTCCGTCGCGGCCATCACCGGCGGCGAATCAATCACGATGAACTTGAAGCGACGCCGCAATTCCGCGATGGCCTCGCGCATCCGGTGGGACGACAGCAGGTCCGCCGGGCTCGGCGGCACCGGGCCAGTCGTGATCGCCGTCAGATTGCTGATCGTCGGGTGCGGGATCGTGACTTCGTCCAGGCTCGAGACACCTGCCAGATAGGAACTCAACCCAACATCCTTGCCGCCAGTCAGATTCAATGCGCGCCGAATTCCAGGCTTGCGCAAGTCCGAGTCCATCAGCAATGTGCGATCGCCGAGTTGCGCCAGCGTCACCGCCAGGTTTACGGCTGCGGTCGTCTTCCCCTCGCGGGGCAACGCGCTGGTCACAAGAATCACTTGTGGCGGATGCTCGGCCTGCGAAAGCAACAGCGAAGTCCGCAGGGCGCGGAATGCCTCTGAGATTTGCGATTTCGGCTGGATGTAGGAAAGCAGCTCAACGCGAGGTCCCGATGCGGATCGCGGCGCGACCTCTCGCGCCAGACGCGACAACCGATTGTGATGGCCGTTCATACCCGGCAGCGTCGGAACAACGGCCAGAGAGGGAAGCCCAGTTAGAGCTTCAATGTCGTCTGGCGACTTCACTGTGTTGTCGAGATACTCGCGGAAAAGCGCCAGTCCGATTCCTCCCACAAGCCCTACCAGAAGTCCCATCAGCATGTTGCGGGCTTTTTGCGGGCGGGAAGGGCTTGCCGGGGCCAGCGCCGGATCCACCACTCGGATATTGCTCGAACGCAAGCCCGCCGTGATTCCTGCTTCCTTCAATTTTTGCAGCAACCCGTCGTAAAGCTGCTTGTTCGATTCCGCGTCGTGCTGAAGGATGTGGTACTGCACGAGCTTTTCAGCGAGATCATTTGCCTCTGCCTTCTGCTTGTCGAGTGCTTCCTGGAGAAGCTGGACGTGGTTGCGCGCCGTCGTGAATTCCTGCTCGATCGTTTCGACCACCGTCTTGCGCGCTTTCGCCAGATCGCTTTCAACTTCCTTCTGCTGTGCGGCCAAACGTTGGATCTTCGGATAGTTTGGGCCGTACAGGTTCAAAGCGTCGGCATATTGCTCGTCGAGGTCATTCTTGTGCTTGAGCAGATCCTGGATGACCAGGCTTTCGTGGGCTTTCGGTAGCGCATCCACGTTCCCGGATATCGCCATGCGGTAGAACGCTTCTTTTTCAGCTTGCGCTGTCTGGGCGTCGGTCACGGCCTTGCTCAGGTCTGCAAGCTTCTGCGTCGTGATGTTCTGTTTCTCGTCGATCTGCCAGATTTGGTTTTGCCGCTCGTAGGCGATGCGTGCATCTTCGGATTTCTGCACCTTAATGCGGAGTTCCTCGAGTTCGCCGGAAAGCCAATTCGATGCCTGGCTCGTGGCGTCATACTTGCTTCGAAAATTCTGCTCGATGTAGTTCTGCAAATGCGCGTTAACAACTCGCGCGGCGAGCTGCGGATCCTCCGCCTCGAATTTTACTTCCACGAGCCGGCTGTTGGGGACGCGCCGGACGTTGAGTCGCCCCAAAAATGCGCCGAGAATGGCGGGGCGCCCCGGAACCGAAGCGCCACGCTGAACGGCCAGCGCATTCGGAATGCCACCGAATTCAGGGTAGCGGCCAAGATCGAGCGACTTGATCGTCTGAAACGCGAGCGTCTCGCTCTGCAGGATCTTCGACTGCGTTTCGATGTAGTTCTCCATGTCCATGAATTCATCGTAGGAATTCGGGCCTTGGAACGGCAACATGCTCTGAGATTCCTTGTCCACTTCCACCCGCGCGGCGGCCTCGTACACGGGTTTCATCTTGAAGGAGGCGATCGTGACAACTGTTACGACGGTCAGAAGAAAGGTGAGGATCAGCCACTGGTGTTTCCGCAGGATGATCAGGTAATCGAGAAGGTGTGGTTCCCGGGGCATCTGATCCCAGGAAGTCAGCGAGGGCGGCGGGATCACGGCCAGCGGTTCAGTGGCCCTGCGGTCCCGCACGACGAGTCTGGGTGCTTCTTCCATTAGCTCTTGGCCCTCACAGGCTTCCCGCCCTATAGATCACAAGTCCCGTCGTGATCGCGACGGCGGCCTCTGCGCCCCTTGCGAGCACCCTTCTTCCAGCGCTGTCGGGTACATACAGAATGTCATTCGATTTCAATGCGATATCGTCCGTCTTGTGATTCGCAATCTGCTTGATGTGGACCGGTATCTGATCTTTCTGGCCGGTCACGGGATTCGTTCTCATTACGACCGCGTCGTCCGCCTTGGAAAAGCCAGTTAATCCATGCGCCAGCGCGACAGCCTTCAGCACTGTTATTTGTTCTCCGTGTTCCTGGAGGACGTATCCACCCGGCTGAGCAATACCCGCGCCTGCCACATAGATGATGCCGGCGCGGGGTACACTGATCACGTCCCCTCCGTACACAGGAATGTTGAATGCAGGATTTCCTGTTTCGAGCAAATCCTGCAACCGAATCGTAATCGTTTGAGACTCGGGCGGAGGATCCTTCGCCGGGGCGTCGGAAAAGCCTTGGACCGCGGCAGCGTGCGTCGGGCGAGTGATCAAGATGTAGCTGCCAGCGCTATCAGCAATGCCCCCCGCTTGCGCCAGCACCTCGAGCAAGCTCGTCGGACGAAAGACCTGATAGACCATCGTATGATTCACGGCGCCCACAACCGAAATGGGCTGGCTGTTTTGCTCTTTCACAAATACGGAAACTTGCGGATGTGACACGAGCCCGTTCTCGAGTAGGAGTTGTTCAAGCTTAGATTGCAATTGGAAGGCGGTGAGTCCGGCTGCCTGAATTTTTCCGGGTATCAGTGGATAGCTGATATCGCCCGATTCACTAACCCTGACATCGCGAGAAAGTTCCGGAATATCGAAGACGTCGATATGGACAAGATCCCCTGCCCCGATGGGGGTATCCACCGGGTGGGCACGAGCGAGGGCGGCGAGCTCTTGTATCTTTTCGTTTGTCTGTTGCGGGGTTTCGTCCTTTTTCTGACCGTAAACCGTCTGAGCGCCCCAAAGGATAACA